>NZ_CP022260.1:217500-571323 GCF_003119195.2 Azospirillum baldaniorum
GCCTCGCGGCTTACCAAACCTAACCAAACTCCGAATACCGTGGAGCACAGCCCGGCAGACAGACGGTGGGTGCTAAGGTCCATCGTCGAGAGGGAAACAGCCCAGACCGCCAGCTAAGGTCCCCAAATCACGGCTAAGTGGGAAAGGATGTGGGAAGGCCATGACAACCAGGAGGTTGGCTTAGAAGCAGCCATCCTTTAAAGAAAGCGTAATAGCTCACTGGTCTAGTTAAGCCGGCCTGCGCCGAAAATGTATCGGGGCTCAAGCCGTGTACCGAAGCTGCGGATGTGATCTTTAGATCACGTGGTAGCGGAGCGTTCCGTAAGCCTGCGAAGGGTCCCCGCGAGGGTGCCTGGAGGTATCGGAAGTGAGAATGCTGACATGAGTAGCGACAAACAGTGTGAGAAACACTGTCGCCGAAAGTCCAAGGGTTCCTGCGCAAGGTTAATCCACGCAGGGTGAGCCGGCCCCTAAGGCGAGGCCGAAAGGCGTAGTCGATGGGAACCACGTTAATATTCGTGGGCCAGCGGGTGTGTGACGAATGGGAAAGCGTGTCGGGCCTTATCGGATTGGCCCGGCTGGGGACCCGTTCCAGGAAACAGCCCCCGCATCAGACCGTACCCCAAACCGACACAGGTGGACTGGTAGAGTATACCCAGGCGCTTGAGAGAATGGTGTTGAAGGAACTCGGCAAATTGCCCTCGTAACTTCGGAAGAAGAGGGCCCCGTTGTGGCGCAAGCCATGGCGGGGGGCACAGACCAGGGGGTGGCGACTGTTTACTAAAAACACAGGGCTCTGCGAAGCCGTACAAGGCGACGTATAGGGTCTGACGCCTGCCCGGTGCCGGAAGGTTAAGAGGAGGGGTTCACGCTCCGAATTGAAGCCCCGGTAAACGGCGGCCGTAACTATAACGGTCCTAAGGTAGCGAAATTCCTTGTCGGGTAAGTTCCGACCTGCACGAATGGCGTAACGACTTCCCCGCTGTCTCCAACACCAACTCAGCGAAATTGAACTCTCCGTGAAGATGCGGAGTACCCGCGGTCAGACGGAAAGACCCCGTGCACCTTTACTACAGCTTTGCAGTGGTGCTAGGGATCTCATGTGTAGGATAGGTGGGAGGCTAGGAAGCCCGGGCGCCAGCTCGGGTGGAGCCATCCTTGAAATACCACCCTTGAGGTCTCTGGCATCTAACCGCGCTCCGTTCATCCGGAGCCGGGACCCTGCATGGCGGGTAGTTTGACTGGGGCGGTCGCCTCCCAAAGTGTAACGGAGGCGCGCGATGGTGGGCTCAGAGCGGTCGGAAATCGCTCGACGAGTGCAATGGCATAAGCCCGCCTGACTGCAAGACAGACAAGTCGAGCAGAGACGAAAGTCGGCCATAGTGATCCGGTGGTTCCATGTGGACGGGCCATCGCTCAACGGATAAAAGGTACGCCGGGGATAACAGGCTGATGACTCCCAAGAGTCCATATCGACGGAGTCGTTTGGCACCTCGATGTCGGCTCATCACATCCTGGGGCTGGAGCAGGTCCCAAGGGTTCGGCTGTTCGCCGATTAAAGTGGTACGTGAGCTGGGTTTAGAACGTCGTGAGACAGTTCGGTCCCTATCTGCCGTGGGTGTCGGAGTTTTGCGAGGATCTGTCCCTAGTACGAGAGGACCGGGATGGACATACCTCTGGTGCACCGGTTGTCACGCCAGTGGCATGGCCGGGTAGCTAAGTATGGACGGGATAACCGCTGAAAGCATCTAAGCGGGAAACCCACCTCTAAACCAGAACTCCCTTGAGAGCCGTGACAGACCATCACGTCGATAGGAGGCATGTGGACGGGCGGCAACGCCTGAAGCTGAGCCTTACTAATCGCTCGATCGGCTTGATCCTTCCCAGCAGGCGGCCCGCGCGCAGCGGCAAGCCCTGGGCGCACGAGCCAACACCGCAAAGAACAAGAGCAAACGTCCTCGCTCAACGAAACCTCTGCCGTCCCTGTCCGGATGGTTCGCGTGTGCCTTGGTGACCTGGTGGTCATGGCGGGGCTCCCAACACCCGATCCCATTCCGAACTCGGCCGTGAAACGCCTCAGCGCCGATGGTACTGCGTCTTAAGACGTGGGAGAGTAGGTCGCCGCCAGGTCACCACGGCACACGCCACGCTATCCAAGGACGTGGACGCAGAAGGCTTCCAGCACACTTGACAATCGTCGTCGCACTGCCGGTTCCCAGCAGCCCAACACCCGCGGGGTGGAGCAGCCCGGTAGCTCGTCAGGCTCATAACCTGAAGGTCGCAGGTTCAAATCCTGCCCCCGCAACCAAATCCAAGCCCCTGAAAGCATTCAGCTTTCAGGGGCTTTCTACTTTCTCAGGTAGCTCCTTTCTGAACGCCTCCGGAATCAAATCGGAATCATTTGGGCGGAAATTCCCGCGCGCTTTGGCGTAGGGCTCTGGCGTAGAGTGCCGCAGCGTGGACGGGGAAATCCGCTTCGGAGAGGGGAGAGCGGCGGGTCTGTTTCAGCGACTCGCCAGCCAGTCACGCAGCTTCGACTGGCGCCGGCCCTCGTTGGAGGTCCGCACCGCGAGCGCCAGCGCCCGCTTCTACCCGACCAGTACCACCGGTCTTCAGCAAGAACGGTGAGCCGCCTCCTTTCGGGCATTCCAAGACGGACATGGGGACTTACGCTTGGCGCGGCGCCTCTTCAATCGCCTTGATGGCGTGTACCGCTGAATGCCCGTGATCGGGATGGGTCGACCAGGCTCGAAGGAGCGGGATATCGCTCGCGTTGCCGAAGCGGCCCAGGTTCGCCAGCGCCTTCTCGATTACGTCATCGACGCGGAAGAACTCGAAATACCCCGTTTGACGTGTGGGACGTTCGAGCGCTGCACGGTAGATGGCAGCAATCTCGTCCGGAAAGTCCTGGCCGAATGATGTGACGATCGGCCCCGATCCCGGAAGGAATTTCGCGCTTTCGGAGAACATGAGGTCGGGGCGGAAGAATTCCCCAACCACCGCCGCTGCTACCCCAGTTTCATGCAGCAATAGCACTGCAAGCGAACCTGCACAGTTATGCCTCCGCTCCTCTCGGGAAAGATCTTCTCGGTTCAGCCAATAGAAAATCGCACCACAGGCCAAGAGCGCATGATCAGCGGAGGATGTGGCTTCAGCAGAATGATCCGGCAACGGACAGCGCAAGCGCGCCAGTGCCGCATATGCTATTTCGAAGCCATGAATGGCATCACCTGACATGACTTCCTTCTTTGGGGGCAGGGCTGTCCAGCGCGCCAAGATGGGACCGACTGCAGGGTCAGCATACGATGCCACCTCCGCGATCAGGGGAGGTGTGAACATTGAGTTGCCTTCAGCACCCTGCGCGGCCATGAGGAGTAACGACTTCCGGTCGTCGCTCGACAAATCGTTCCATGCCTCGCAATACGCACCATCATAAGGATGGTCGAATTGTGCGTTCCACAGTCCATCTGCAACATGCCACATTACGGGATTGTTTGGTTCCGCCAATGCCGAGCTGATCTGAGCCTTGACGTTGGCGATATGTTCAGCCTGATCGTCATCCAGCGCGCCGAGCAACTTCAGCGCATCAATCATACCCGTTGAATCGAACCCGCCATTGGTGGGCATCAAGTCTTCGATGACCGCGATCAACGCGCGACGCTCGTCTTCGTTGAGCGCGTGGGCGCTCATGCCCGCCGCATGCATCAGTCCTAGCCGCAAATGATGTGCCGCTCTTTGCCAGAGGCGGTTGAGGATGTTTGGCAATACGGTTCCGAGCGAGTGAACATCGCGGTCGGAATACTTGTTCAACTCGACCAGTAAACCGACTTGGCCCGGGCTCAGGGTTTCAGAACGCAAGCGCCCAAGCAGGTTCGCGCGCGCCGCTACCTTCGGCCCATTATAGAGGTGACCGCTATGAAGAGGGCTGCTGATCTGGCTGAGAGCGATCTGAGGTTCTCCGCACCATGTGTAACTCACTGCATAGAGGCCGCTGCGCAGGGCTACCTTCTTTTCTCTCGCTTCACCAAGCAATCTGTTATGTTCTTCGTCGAGCCGTTCATCCATTTTGCCGATCAGGCTCAACACGTCATCAAGGCGCCGTCCCGCCACAAGTTCGTGTGGGATCGCCGCAAGCACTGCCCGATCCTGTGCCGTCCAGTTCTGCAGGGTCTCCGGTTTTGCCTGGACGCCCCAATGGAACTCCTCCGAGAGCTCAAACCGGACCGTTTCAACCTCTTGATCGATCCGGGCCAGCACATCGTCGCAGCGCATATTCGCCCAGAGCTGCGCGTCAGGTCCGCACTGACCGGCAAGGCAGGCTCGAATGACCCGTGCATCCGAAAGATTGGAGAGCACCCTGCGCCGAAAGCTATCGTCGTCGATCGCTCCCAGGACGAATGGCTTAATCTCGAGATGCTGCGGCAGGCGCAACGCGGCGACCACTGCATCGGGATCGTCGCCCGCACGCCGGATGATGGCTTCGGCGGCAAATATGTTTAGGAACATCTCGTGACTGAAGCTCACCCGGTCAACGCGCGTGTCCAGGATGTTCGCGCTCTGAAGCGCTTTTAGCAGGACGCCCGATACGCCCTCGCGATCCAACAACCGGTCAAGCTCCCGAACCGACAGGCTGAAACTTATGCGCTCCGTCATCATCCTGGCGATCCGCGATAAGACTCGGATGCCGTCAGAGGCGGCTGTACCGAGCCGCTCGCGCACATATGCATCGAAAAGGCCGTACTTACTCATTCCGGCCGGCAGGTGCTGCCCGAGCTGCCCGATCATACGGGCTTCGAGGCCGCTCCCCACACTGCCGAGCAGTTCCGAGAACGCATCGACGGACGCGCGACCGGCGGCCTGCTGAGCAATTGCCCGCTTCGTTCTCATGTCCGGCACCTGCACGGCGTAGGTGCGCGCGGGCAAAAGGTCATTGCGTTCAAGCGCTATCCTGCTCGATATCACTGCGGTCGCGTCATAACGCCATACCGCCGCTGCGATGCTTCGTGTGAGGCGCTGCCGCTCTGATGGCGTACACTCGTTGTACCCATCTATCACGAGTACGAGAGCCCGACCCAACAGCCGCATAGCGGATATTACCGCCGCCGCCGATCGCGCGTTGAGCAGCGCCACCTGGCGATTGACCACATCGCGCAAGTTTCCCTCGAAGTCCTTTGCCGGGATGACGATCGGCACGTCCCCGTGGCCTAATGCAGCGAGGGCGATTGTATAGGATAGAAGACTCTTTCCGCAGCCTGACTCTCCCGTCAGCAAGGCATTGCCGTTCCGCGCCGCTTGTTCCCGCACAGTATCCGAGGAAAGCGTTTCGCCATCACATACGCACGACAGCTGGATCATCGCCGAAGCGGGCGGTCCATAAGTGCGCGCAAACGCCTCGGCGTAAGCCGTGAGCAGCCGCTCGGCATCAAGCAACTTAGGGCTCAAGGCTGCATCGATTGAAGGGACAGCAATAAAGCGATGATGAGTCGCAAAGGTACGCCACCGGTCTATGGACCAGCCGCGGCGTTTCACGGAAGCAATTCGATCCGGTAAATCATCAAGACCGCCCACAGAAACCTTGAAGTCGCCCGTCGGGATTTCTGAGGCAGCCGGAATAGCCGGGACAAATATCAGAGCGGAATCGGGATATGGAGTATCTATTCCGGCAAACGCCACCATTGCATCCCGAAGCGCCAGCTTTTCATCCAGGGCCTGGACATAGGCGTTGGGAATATCTTTCCACCGGCCAGACGTGAGACGGACCTGCCAGTCGCCGTTCTCGCTCCCGCGCACGGCCGACGAGAGTGCCTTCGATTCGACGACCAAGACGCCTTGGTTGAGACCGATCACGAGATCAATCTGCCGACCGCCGAGATTCACATTGGCCAGGACAACCGCCGGGATGTCTTGTGCTGAAAGGAACTCAACGGCGCGTGCCAGGGTAGCTCGTTCGGATGCGTGCTCTATGGGCGCACCAATGAATATATTGATGGAGGCCAATCTGGGCTCCGGAATGCCATGGGGGCTTAAGGTTTGGTCCGATTATGCACCAAGGGCCGGTGTGGCACCCACCAGAGATTTTAGGTTGCTCGTCCGTCCATTCCACGTCGCCGATGAGTGGAAATTATGGTGCGCTCGGGGCATGGTCTTGTCGTCTACTGTGACCGGCTGTTCGCCATGGGGGGCGAGGGCGGCATCCTGGCCGGCGGCGTGCCGCGTCAGGCCAAGGTGTTCGGGCAGATGGAGAGCTACGACCCGGTGACCGACACCTGGCAGCACCACGCGCCGATGCCGACCCCGCGCCATGCAGTGGCGGCCACCGCCATCGGCGACTGGATCTTCGTGGCCGGCGACGGCGCGGTGCTCGGTGGCGCGGTGCAGTCCGCCGTGCATGAGACCTTCACGCTCGCCTGACCGGCCACAACAGATCGGCTTACGCGAGTTGGCGTGGCGCTGGAGGCGACTGGAGTTGTATTCCCGGAGGCCATGGTGCAGTCTGCTGGACACGGTGAACATCCCGAACACGCGGTGATGTCCTGCATCGGCAAGCGTCCGCGCCGTATCCCGTTCACCGACAGTCATAGGGTCACCTTGGGTTCCGTTCCATGCCGTCCACGCCCGATCCGGTTGCTCTGCTGAATGCCTGGCTGGCGCTGGAGGCGTTGCAGCCACAGACATTCCCGGAGCAGGACGACCTGATCAGCGACGAGCCGCCGCGCCGGAAGCGTGGGGAGCCCCGCAAGACGCCGCCCCGCCTGCTGCTGCCGTTCGACGTCAGCTCCGGCCAGATGCCCTGGGACAGCCCGGTGGGTGACCGGGTGGGGTTGAAGCTCTCCGACGAGGAGACCATCCGCTGGTATCTGCCGGTGGCCTTTGCCAAGGTGAAGCCGGCGGTCGAGTTGCTGGTCAGGAACGTCGAGCCGGATGGTCCGGAGCGGGAGCAGGCGTCGGGGGTCGCCGTGCTGGCGTTGGCTTCCTTCGACGAACGGGGCTTCCCGTCGTCCAAGGTGCTGCTGTCCAGTTTCGGCTGGGCCTGCGGAGAGGTTCTGGCCGGCCGGATATCCGGCTTGCACCGCTATCTGGACGTCCAGGACGACCTGTGCCGGGAGATCGGTGACGCGCTGATCGAACGCGCCGAGGACGGCTGCCAGATTCCGACGACCAGGCGCGGGTTCGTCCTCGGTATGACCGCGCTGGAGCGGTGCCTGAACCTGCCGAAGGAGGTGCTCGAGCGGCCGCGGGTCGCCATCCGTGTCATCGGGGACGGCGAGAAGGAGCCGGTCGACATCATCAACAGCTTCTTACTCCGCGACCTGCACCGCATCCGCACCGTCGTGCAGGCCGGTGGAGGCGGGCCGATGCTGAAAACCTATCTCGGGAACCGGCCGCCGCCGCACCGCCGCGACGTGCTGGCCGACAAGGCGCTGCTGGAGGATCTGCTGGCGCCGCGCCGGCTGCCCTTGGCCCGCTGGCCGGCTCCCAAGCCCGCCAAGCTGGTGACGTTGCAGCAGGCGGCGGTGAACGCCGCCATGCGCGATCTGGCGGATGGCGGGATGCTCTCCATCAACGGGCCGCCCGGCACGGGCAAGACGACGCTGCTGCGCGACGTCGCCGCCGCCGTGATCCTCGACCGGGCCGACGCGCTGCTCGGGTTCGAAGACCCGGCATCCGCCTTTTCGCCTGCGGACCTGGTCGCCGAAGGTGGCCGCCGGCAAACGCTCTACAGGCTGGACGCCCGGTTGCGGGGGCGTGGCATCGTGGTCGCCTCCTCGAACAACGCCGCCGTGCGGAACGTCAGCGCCGAATTGCCTCTCGCCGGAACGGTGGCTCCGGATGTCGCCGTGCGCCATTTTCCTGGCACCGCCGATGCCGTTCACGGCAAGGCGGGAAGCTGCTGGGGGCTCATCGCCGCGGTGCTCGGCAACATGGCCAACCGCACGGAATTCGTCGAGGACGCCTGGTGGCATCCGGATTGGGGGTTGGAAAAGTATCTCGCCGCGGTGACCGGGCGGGTGAAGCGCGACCGTGCGGGCGATCCGCCCCCGACGATCGTCGAGGTCGAAGCGCCGCCGCGGAACAAGGCGGCGGCCATGGAGCGCTGGCGCCAGGCTTGCCTTGACTACCGGGAGAAGCGGGCGTCGGCCGCCGGTATGCAGGCGTTGCGCGAGCAGATCCGCACGGCGCTGTGGACGGCGGCCTCGGTCCAGCAGGCCATGGACGATGCCCATGCGGCGCACCGTGCCGCGGCCGAGGATGCGGACAAGGCACGGGAAACCCGCCGCGCTGCGGAACTGGCGCTGGCGCAGCTCGACGCCGCCGTCGCCGATGCGCGCCGTCTGCTCGACGGCAACACCGCCCTTCAGCCGGTTCCTGTTTTTCGCTGGCTGGGCCTGGATGCCCGCTGGCGGCAACGGCAGGAGGAGGCGATGGACCTCCTGCGGCGCATGCTGGCCGACCAGGAGGCGGCCCGAACCGAACTGTCTGCCGCTGGGACCCGGATGGAGACGGCGGACGCACGAGCAAGAACGGCCGAGGCCGTACTGACGGCCAGCCGGGAACGATGGGCGCAGTTGCGTGACCTGGAGGCCCGGTGTCCGGAGGTCTGCGCGGGCACCCAACTCGGGCCGTCGTTCTGGAGTGGTTCCCACAAAGCCATTCACACCGCTAGCGCCTGGGCGGACCCCGATTTCACCGCGGCGCGGGATGAGATGTTCGCCGCCGCGATGCGGCTGCACCGCGCGTTCATCGACGCCGCCGCCGGGCCGATGAAGTCGAACCTCGGGCTGATGATGGATCACCTCAAGGGCAAGCGCACGCCGTCCGGCGCCGATGCCCATCTTGGCGATCTGTGGGACAGCTTCTTCCTGATGGTCCCGCTCGTGTCGACGACCTTCGCCTCGTTCGACCGGCTGATGGACGGGGTGGGTGAGGGAGCGATTGGCTGGCTCATCGTCGACGAAGCCGGTCAGGCGACACCGCAGGCGGCGGTTGGCGCCGTGTGGCGGTCGCAACGCGCGCTCATCATCGGCGATCCGCTGCAGATCGAACCGGTGTCGAAGGTTCCCACGGGTCTCGTCCGGGCAATCTGCGCCAGCTACGGGGCGCACCCCGACCTATGGGCGCCGCCGCGGGCGTCGGCGCAGACCCTCGCCGACGCCGTCAGTCCGCTGATGGCCCGCATGGGCGCGGGCGCCGACGTCCGGGAGATCGGTTTTCCGCTTCTCGTGCACCGCCGCTGCCAGGACCCGATGTTCTCGATCTCGAACGAGATCGCCTATGGCGGATTGATGGTGCATGCGGCGGGGGATCCGGCGTCCCCCGTCGCCGACGCCCTGTCGCCGTGGCTTGCCGGCAGCGCCTGGATCGACGTCCGGTCCAACGCCGAGAAATGGAGCAAGGCGGAAGGCGAGGCGGTCGTCGATCTCCTGCGGAAGCTGGGCGTCCGGGGCATATGGAAGCCCAGCCTGTACATCATCTCCCCCTTCCGGGCTGTGGCGGACAAGCTCAGGAGCTTCGTGCTCAAGAGCGGCGTCCTCGACGAGCTGGGCATCGAGGGAAAGAAGCCGAAGGAGGATTGGGGAAGAGCGCACATCGGGACGGTCCACACCTTCCAGGGCAAGGAGGCGGAGGCCGTGCTGCTGGTCCTGGGAGCCTCGGCGGAGACCAGCCGCGGATCGCGGAACTGGGCAGGCGGGACGCCGAACATCCTGAATGTCGCCGCCACGCGAGCGAAAAAGGCGATGTATCTCGTCGGCTCTCACGCTGCCTGGGTCAACACCGGGGTGTTCGCCGTCGCGGCCGCAGCACTCCCCGTCGTGTCTTGGCCGTTCGACCTGCGTGAACCTCCCGGTGAAGGCGATGAGCTGCCCTTTGAATTGGAAGACGTTGTCGACGAGAAGGAAGGCACCTTGTCATTGGTGGAATGATGTGCTCGCCCGCGGCCGACGCAGAGGTGTGCCGGTGATGGGAATGCGGCATGGTGGCCGCACCTGCTGTCGGGAGGTGGAAATCACCCTTGCAGAGATTGGATCAGCATTCCCCAGAACAACTCCGCGGCACCTTTGGCGGTGAGCTTTGCATCGTGGTTGGCTCCCACGTACGAAGCCCGTCCCATCGGTCTGAAGTGGAGGCTCTGGCTGCTTGCGTCCACCGAGACGCTTTCGTTCCAGGAGTTGTCGCTACCGGTGTCGTTGTGGGCGAAGAGGATGTCGCCGCCGAACCTTCCGCCGATGCCGCCCAGCCAGATCCGGCAGGCGGACATGCGCTTACCGCTTCGAAAGATGGTCGCCAAGAAATGGTTGGCGTCGATGCGGCGGAACGACGTTTGTGAATCGGTGTGGGGTCCTGACGCCGATCGGCACAGAAACGCGTTGATAATAATGGAAACTGTGGGGTGCCAGCTGCGCGCTGTTTCACAAGCTATTTCCGTTTCGCGACCATCGCCACCTGCCAGAACGCTGCCGTTGCGCGAAAATAGCGTGCAAGGTCATCGTCTGAGATACGCATGGTATGCACTCGCAGCCCGGATCCAAAATACCGGTCTTTAAGACCGCAATCGACATGGCTCCAGAACTCAGGTCTGGTCTCGGAAAGCTTAATCGCCGAATTCCCATCGCCATGACGGGCAACATTCACCACGTTCCAAAGCTCTTGCAGGTCTGCCCCTTCAGGGAGCGCATTCAGGTCAAGAGATTTGATTTCACGCAGTAGAATAGTCAATTTCTCAAAATTGGACTTCTCAATAACATACCTTTGTTGTTTTGCTGTGGCTGCAAGCCAGAAGCGTAGTTGGCGCTCAAACGTCGCTCCCATGATGAGCGCAAATGATAGGCGAGCTTCATAGCAGAGCGCATTGTGTGAATTGTCCGTGGCGATCTGAGTAATGAACTTATGGGGGCCACCGACTTCTTCTCGTGGCATTGGTTTCAGCTCTGCAAGCGCTGGGGCGACCACCCGATCAAAAAAACACTTCCCCTCATGAAGGAAAATCAATGCCTGACTATCCCGCCTTGATCTCATTCGTATTCCATGTCCCGGTACCCGCCTCCGCCGTGAGCGGGGCGTCGTGCAGGCTCCGGTTTCGGCCCGACGTCCGCCGCTCATATCTGTGCCGTTACCCCTAGGACCGCTTCGCTGGCGAGAACCGCATCGCACCTTTAAGGGCGATGAACATTTCATCGGCCAACGACAGCGCCGCGTCGATCGTCAGATGATCGATCTGTCCGACGAATGCCGATCCCTCAAACATCGCCTTATTGGGAGCGGCCAAGCGCTGGAAGGTCTTGTACATCCCGTCCAGCAGCGCATTACTGGCTTCTGTTGCAACGACATCGTCGTGACGAGTGTCGGTCGAGATGCAATCCCAATCGATCCGCGCGTATTTTCGGCGGGGTGTGACGTAGACATATGGAATGTCTCGCCGCTGGCATTCGCGAAACCACAAATCCATGGCGGGGATATCGCCGTCGCGGAATATGCGCCACAACCCCTTGGGAAGCTTCGGCGATCGGACGATGGCCGGCAGGACGCCGCCATCGACCATATACCCAAGCCCTGCGAGTCGGGCGAGGAACCGGCTGTCATCGACCCGTGCGACCTCTGGCCAGCGCGGATCGCATTCCCGTATCGCGGCAACCAGGGCCATGTGGGTATGGTACCCGCATCCTGCGGCAAGCGCCTCCGACAGGTGGGAAGACCTCACCCCTTCACAGCGCTGCCGTAGGGACTGCTTCACGAACTCAAGATTCAGCTGGGTAAGAGCAAGAGCCGCCATCCGATCATTCCTTCATTCGGTCGATGTCCGCCGATTACGCATCGACCTTGGGGAAGGTCATGACGAGGGGGAAGCACATGCAGTCCTCTTTAACCCGGCGGCAGGTCAGGCGAGACGGCCACGGTCACGATAGCTGCCAGCAACTATGTATGCAATGGCCATTTGCTCAACTTTCCTAAGGCGCGTTTGTGGCGCGTAGCTGCATTGTCCGGATGTCGTTCCAATGGCGTCTGGAAACATTCGCTCAATTGTGTGCTGATCACTCGACAGTGAACCACGCCGGGTTTGCCAAAGGCCCCGACTTTTATGGACTGATCTGGAAAGGAAGGCGAGGCGCATGCAGTCTTCCCGTGGCAGACCATGCTGCGAGCCTGGGGATCTCGGTTTCGATCAACCGCAAGAATCGTTGGTTGCGCGCCCCGCAACCAGATCCAAATCCCTAAAAAACAGTTTTTATGGACTGTCCATATCCGGAATCGCTTACCGGGGTAGGGCGCGCAGCAGCGCCGCTATCAGCGGCACGTCGACCATTGAGGTCTCGTCCACCACCAGCAGGTCGCGCTCCAGCGGGGCCTCGGCGCCGCGCCGGAAACCGCCGTTGGCCGGGTCGGTCTCGAGCAGCCGGTGGACGGTCCTGGCCTCCAGGCCGGTGGTCTCCGATAGCCGCTTGGCCGCCGGTCCGGTCGGGGCGCACAGCGCCACGCGCACGCCCTTGGCGGTGAGGATCGTCATGATCGAGCGGATAAGCGTGGTCTTACCGACGCCGGGGCCGCCGGTCCCCACCAGAACCTTGGAGGCCAGCGCCCTGGTCACCGCCTCCTTTTGGCTGGCCGCCAGGACGATGCCGAGCTTCCCCTCCGCCCAGGGGATGGCCTTGCCGGCGTCTATCGCCCCCCAAGGAGGGTTCGCCGTCGGCCAGGGCTGTCAGCCGGTCGGCGATCTCGCGCTCGGCGTGCCACAGGTGCATCAGGAAGATGCAGCGCCGCTCCTTCACCGTGTCGGCGACCACGCTGCCCTCCGCGATCTCCAGCCGCACGGCCTCGGCCAGCGTCGGCTGCGGGATGTCCAGCAGATCTCCGGCCAGCGTCAGCAGCTCGTCCTCGGACAGGCCGCAGTGGCCGTTGGACACCGCCTCCAGCAGGGCATAGGAGACGCCGCCCGCGCCCGAATCATCGAGTCCTTGGGGATGCCCAGGCGCTCGGCGATGGCGTCGGCGGTGCGGAAGCTGATGCCGCGGATGTCGCGGGCCAGCCGGTAGGGATTCTCGGTCACCAGCGGGATGGCGTCGGCGCCGTAGGTCTTGAAGATGCGCACGGCGCGCGACGTGCCGACACCGTGGCTCTGCAGGAAGACCATGATCTCCCGCACGATCTTCTGCTCGGCCCAAGCGCGGGTGAACCGCGCCCCTGGGACGCAGGACATGGGCGTCATCACTGAACGCCAGGATGCCCTTGACCGGTTCCTTGACGACCTTGCGGCGTTCGCTGCGCTCTGCCAGTTCATGCTCACACAACGCGGTCAGGAAGCGCGCCGCTTCCCATCTCCCATGGTCGACCCGGTCGGCGAAGCCCGGCCAGAGCCGGCTGATCGTCGGTAGGCGCAGGGAGGACATCGTAGATGTGCACCTTCGCCCCTGTCGCGCCAGCAGCGAGAACTGCACGAGGTTTCAATCCACGCTTCCACACGGGAGGCGACATGTTTCGCGGTCGAGAGAGACCCATTTCGCGAGGATATCGAGCGCGGCTCCCCATAAAATCCGGCCTGATCCACTTGATCATTCGCATCAGATTAGAGCGTCGCCACCTACGTCGGTCCGACTTGCCCTGATCTTCTCGTCCAGTTTTTCCGGACGCAGCACATAAGTTAGGATTTCGAGGGAGCGCGGGCCAAATAGGTATTTTTGGGTGACGGGTTCTAGGGAGGACATTTGATCCACGATTACCGTCTGACCATTCAGATATGACACCAAGTCAGCTGTCTGGAACGTCGGTCCCTTCCAGAAGCTGATCTGCTCGTCTCCGATGCCGATGTAGCCGCGGAGAACAACATTGATGAACTCATGGGCGTGCCGCACTGGATGGCCGCTCATCTTGGCGCCGTGGAAAACACGGTTGGCGATGACGATGCCGGTATGGATCGCGGTGGTGGGTTGCACGTTCCAGCCAAGCTTTTTGAACAGGGCTTTCTGGTTGGCGATCGCCTGGAATGTCGTATTGCGGAGCGTCAGTTGGTGGTCCGCCTTCTCAATATGCTCGAAACTGTTCCGCATTTCGTGAGCGTTACAGGGGAGGTAGGCGTTCTTGCATTCGAACAGGAACAAGGTGTCATCCCGCCAAGCGACGATATCGGTCTCCACCTCTTTGCCGCTGATTCTGATTTTGGCCTCAACTTCGACCTTGAACCCCGCCTCCGCGAGAGCGTCGGCCACCGCTTTCTGCATCGGGTCGATGGTTCCCGCGACCAGATCGGTCCGCAGCTTGTTGGCGGTGACGATGTTACGGACTAGATTCGAAGCGGCCACGAGGTGCGGTGCAATGACGACATGATCGCCTATAACGATGATGGGTGTGTATTGCAGATCCACGAAGGTGCGGTTTTCGCCCAAGGTCAGATAGTCGACCAACTCCTTGGTCTTCTCATAATCGTGGAAGATCAAGTTGAGCTGGTTGACGATTTCATCGCGCGGCATGATGAACACCGTCGAACGATAGGTCAGCAATAATCTCTCGGGATCGGTAAAACCCTCAAGTCTCTTCTGATAGATGCAGCTAAGAAAGCGAAAATACCGCTGCATTTTGAAAATATCCTCGGAGGAGATCCGGTCGGATATTTTATAGGTTGGCGCCGTTTCCTTATTGTCGAAATTGTCGACATCCAGCGCTAGGAGGTTTTCGATCTCATCTCTGAAGCGCTGGTGGGTGGAGAACAGGTCGAAGATTTGGGGGGGCGGTCGGAAGGCGGAGTGTCAATCTCTTGATCGGCTTGTCGACAATTGTGACAACCTGTTCGAGTGTCCCCGTGCGACACCCTTGATTGACAAATTCTTTGATGGAAACCGGTGCATCAAGCTCCTCCAGCATTTTCAAGCGCTTGAGGAGCTGGAACTGGGACTGGATGTAGCCGAGGCGTACCGATTTCTCGATGTCCGGGTCAATGGATGACACAGTGACAGAAGTTCCACTCAAGACGGCATGGTACGGAAGATTGTCGATGGTGGCCTCGGCCTCCCGAAATTTGTTGATCTTGGCTGCCACGACCAGCAGTCGATAATAGGGGAGATCGGTCGTCTTGATTAATTTTTCGTCGACAAGATTGCAGGTCTCCGCTGTAAGCTTGAACATCTCCCGATACATTGACAACACCAGGGATGCCGCCTCGCTAAAATCCTCGGCGGAGTAGTGCTGCGGCTCCTCCGAGTCTATTTCGGGGTGATGAACCCAGCCGAAATAGAAGACGTTGTTCACCAGAACGAGGATCGTCTTGATCACCTCGTCCTTGCGGAGCTGCAGGAAATCAGCAAGGTCATCATGCAACTTGCGAACATTTGGCGCCAGCCGGGTCAGTGCCTGGACCGACTCGAGATAGGCGAAGCGATCCGGATGAAGGGTCAGCAGGGGCCGAATCTGAAGGATCGCCGTGGCGATGTGGCCGACGAGGGAGCCTTGGTACGCATAGCGCGAAGCGCGGAACAGCCCGACGCGGCGAATCTCCGCGATGGTGAACTCTGCGTCGGTGATAACGAGAGCCAGCGCGGTGGCCATGGCCTCGCGCCGCTGGTTCTTCACGAGATAGTTGCCGAGATCCTTGAGGTGCCGCTTCAGCTCTCTGTCGAATTCCTTCTGAGAGCCTTGGGGGCGTATCGGCCGCTTGCCCGCCGTCAGCGCCTGCGCAGCGGCCACAATCGCCGCCTTGGTCTTCTTTGCGAGTAACCACCCGATAAGTTTGTCAATGGTCATTGCGTTCCCTTATGAACCACCCACGAAGCTAACGCGCGAGAAACATTCTCGCTACTATAACGAGATTATCATCGAAATCTGGACGCAGGAGAGAGATTTTAATCTGCGCTGTATGTATGCTCTCGGCTGACATAATCTTTATCAATAATGCCGTATAAGGGTGCTTCACGGTCGGTCTGCATGTTTAAGGAGCGGTTCGGTCGGCTGCGGGCGCGGAAGGTCATACCGTACCTGTTGCTGACGGTAAGGTACTGACAATCAATGACGCTTTCGGCGAAGGGTTAGAAAATGCATGAAGTCGGGTTTGTGTACGTGCTGACGAACCCCTACTACGTGTCCGGCTTGGTGAAGATTGGCCAGACCGGGTTACTGGCCGAGGACCGCGCCAAGAAGCTGTTCACGACAGGCGTTCCTGCGCCCTTTACGGTGGAATATCGGACGGCGACATCCCGACCATTCGACGTCGAAGAAAGAGCGCATACGATTCTTGCAACCCAACGAGTGAACTCCAGCCGAGAGTTTTTCTTCGTCACTGTCGATGAGGCGGTCGAGACAATCCGCTTGTCTGCAGTCGAGGCGGGTGGGATCGCGAGCTGGAAATCGCCGTCCCCACACTACCTGCGAGCCGGAGACCGCCTTGCGCTCAGCCTAGAAGCAGGCCAAACGTTCTTTCACCTGACTTACCCCGATCCGATGAGTCTGCTGGCCGGAAAAATGGACGTTGCTAACGTCTATCAGGCCCATTCCAACGGTGACCTGCTTGAGATTCTGGTGACCGACTCCCCTGAGAGCGTTTCAGAGCGCCTAACAGAACCATCTTTGGACGAAGCGCCAGCAGATGAGGCTGGCGGCGATGTGGTGAAAGGCGGTGAAGATGTCGGCGCGCCGTTCGTATCGGACGGCGATGCGGCGGAAGCGGGCGAACCATGCGAGCGTCCGCTCGACCACCCATCGGTGTCGGCCAAGACGCTCGCTGCTCTCGACGCCACGCCGGGCGATCCGCGGAATGATCGCTCGTTGGCGCAGCGCCCGCCGGCAGTGTGCAAAGTCGTAGCCCTTGTCGGCGTGCAACTTGGCCGGGCGGCGCCGTGGCCGGCCCGCACACTGGCGGATCGCCGGCACGGCATCGACCAGCGTCTCCAGCAGCTTGCTATCGTGCCGGTTGGCCGGCGAAATCTTCAGGGCGAGTGGGATGCCATTGGCATCGACGAGGATGTGACGCTTGGAGCCCGGCTTGCCGCGATCCGTCGGGTTCGGGCCAGTCTCCTCGCCCCCCTTTTTGCTGGAACGCTGGCGCTGTCCACCGCCGCCCGATCCCAGTTGATGGCGTTGGCATAGCCGAGCCGGTCGAGCAGCACGCGATGCAGTCGCTCCCATACCCCGGCCCGATGCCACTCGTGCAGACGCCGCCAGCAGGTCATCCCCGAGCCGCAGCCCATCTCCACCGGCAGAAGCTCCCAAGGGATGCCCGTGCGCAGCACGAACAGGATGCCGGTCAGCGCCGCACGATCGTCCAACCGGGGCCGTCCGCCTTTTGGCTTGGGCGGCTCCGGCGGGATCAGCGGTTCGATGATCGCCCACAAGGCGTCGGAAACAAGAGGGGCTGCCATGCCCCTACCAACCGTTCCTGGCCGGTTTTGTTACGCACTCTAAGGCCCGAAACCGCAGAAGCCATGTTCGGGTAGGAGAGCCGGGATCATTCGACGGCGAACAGAGGACACCTTGTTGCTGCATTGGTCGGGGGATTGCCGTCACCGTTATCGCCCGAAGGCACAGACCGAATGTGCACAATCAGGATAACACGCAGAACGCAAAGAACATTTTTCATGCGCACCGCCAGTGCGTCAAAATGACCACCACTCTTTCGGGTGGCAGTAAAATTTATATTAACGGTTGCGGAAATATAATGATCGCCAATGATTTTGACATCTGGAGAAAAGATTAAGGTCGAAGAAATTTCCGCAGGAAAAAATAAATTTCCGATGAAATCTTCAGCGCCTACGATTATCTCTGTTTGTGTGAAAAATGTATGCCACCAATATTTTTAAGAAAGGAGAACGCCATCCGTTTTGATCGAAACGAATGGATGGGCAATGTGTCCATCTTAAGCGAAAGCCTACGCTTTCTGGCAAGTGCGGAAAAGGAGCCTTGTGCAGATGCGACGTCATTTTGAAGCAATCTCACCGATTCTGGAGCAAATCTTGTACGGAGGCTACAGCGTATCGCTGAATCTGCTGTCCATTACCCAAAGTCTGCCAGAGGAGGCTCATCTCTTCCGGGCGCATGCCCTGAATCAGGTCATCCTGTTCAAGTATCCGAATTTCGACGAAAGCCAGGGCGACGGGCACGATTTCCTGAATTGCGACGCTGGGAACGCGCTCAGCAAGCGTCCGGTCGAAACCGGCATCTACATCCCCCATGACGACCGTCAATGGGAGACCGGTGGGGTCGCCATCTATCTGAGATCCCGCAACAGCACTGTTCTATTGGAGGAGCACTTCGGTCCCGAAGCGGTGGAACAGGAAAGTGTCCATAATGACCTTAGCCTCCTATCCCTGATCGACAACATTCCATCTCTGGATGCCTTTCTGCTGAAGACTTACTTCGAAGCGAAGAAAATTCGGCTCGATCAACGTTATTGGCAGATTGCCGCAGAAGAGGAGGCCCAGTTGCGTCGGCTGATCAGCCGGCGAGTGGAGCCAATCGTGCGCAAGGCCGTCAACGATGGTATCGGCAGCGAGGCAATCGTAGGTCGGTTTCTCGACGCCATCTGGAATCCCGACATGGAAGAGGCCGGGCATTTCGTATCGGCCTTCGGCATCGATCACTCCGAAGCCGACGCAATCTTCAGCGCCTGGAAGGGGATCACTTTCTATGAATATCAGCTCCGCCGCATCGCTCCGCGGGTCCGCACCATTATCACGTGGTTGAGATCCCGGGAATGCGTGCCGGCTGACTTGAAAATGCACCGTCCCTACGATGAGCATTTGCTGATGCACATTGACCGGGTGGGGCATATGCTCAACGCCACTCTGCTGGATATCCGCCACATTCTGGGCGAGTACGAGAAGAGCTTCAAAGCGCTGATGAACGGGTCCCCGTCACTGTTCCGCGAGTTTTTGCGCACAATCCATGCGCATTACTGGCTTCTGGGCTATTGCGTGTCGGCGCTGATCAGCGTGGTGCATCTGGACAACCGGTGCATGAAGAACCTGCCGTCCCGTCACGTCGATTTCGAAACGTTGAGCCGCCTGCTGCGCCAGTTCGATGTCGCTCTGGACCGGCGTCGGGAGCAGAAGTCAGCGTTTTGATTGTTCAACACCATGACGACGTCGAGCGATCGCCGCCAACGCTTCTGGGGCAGGAGATGCCCGATGGGGCTGTGCAGTCCAAGCCGGAACCCGAGACGGAGATCCGACAAGCGGGCGTCGCCCTTTATGGTGCGTTCCGTAATCTCCGTCCGGTTCGACCGAGTCCCCGCGCCTTGGCAAGCGCGGAGCAGGACGCTGCGTGGTTTGGAGCGGTCATCGGGTAGTTGTCCGGCAGTTTCCAGCGCGCCCGGTACTCCTCCGGCGACAGGCCATAGACGGTTCGTAGATGGCGCTTTAGCATCTTCAGCCTCCGGCCGTCTTCGAGACAGACGATGTAGTCGGGAGTCACCGAGCGGCGGATCGGCACCGCCGGTTCCCGTACGAGGTTAGGCGGTTCCGCGGGCGTGCCAAGGGTCGTCAGGGCCCGGCGCACGGCCGCGATCAGCGGCGGCACCTGCTCGACACCGACACGGTGGTTTCGGACGTAGGCGGCCACAATCCTGGTGGCCTGCTCGAGAACATCGGTCATGGCACAGAGCACTCGGCGTTGATGTTGCATACTATTGTATGCAATCGTTGCTGGCCGGTCAAAATCCATATTCCTTAAATGGCTTTTTGACCCTTTCGTGACGTTGCTGGGCACAAGGGCCGCTTCCACCCACGCGCTTGAGCGCTGTCACGAAAAGCCAAGCACAGTCTGGATGGCCGCGATGACCGGCGGGGGACTCACCGGTTTGGCCAGGATGACAATGCCGGCTTCCGTTGCGTCGCGCAGTTCGTCGAGGGCAGTGTCGTCCGGGGCGCCGGTCATCATGACCACCGGCAGCGCGGGGCGCGTTGCCCGTAACCGCCGGATCAGTTCCCGTCCGTCGAGGCGGGGCATCTGGAAATCGGTCATCAGCACGTCGACGGGGCCCTGGGCCTGGAGTGCGAGCGCCTGCACGCCGTCGTGGGCGAGCGTGACGTGGTAGCCAGCTTCCTCCAGGATGGCGCGCAGCGCCCAGGCGACCAGCACGTCGTCCTCTGCGATGAGGACGTGGATGGGCGTGTCCTTGGTCATGGCTGATGTCCTCATTGCCCCTCGGGATGTGCCGGTTCGTACCGGCCGCGCGCCGACGATCACCGCTTCTCTTCGATCCAGGCCGGCCGTGTCCTCCATACCGTTGTCGGCTCCTTCCCAGGCGTTTGCCACCACGTGAGGATGGGCGATGCCGGTGGCGGGGTGGGGCGGGTATGCGGTCCCTCCATCACCACTCTGTGGCCGGGAAAAGGCGGTGGACCATTTCGGCTCGGGAGTGTATCCCCATCGGCATTGCAATGCGACTATAATAGTCGTCTTTGTGGCGCCGGACGCGCGCTTCGGGAATGTGATCATCGATGATCACACCCAGGCAAATACGGGCGGCGCGGGCGCTCCTCGGCTGGACGCAGGAAATGCTGGCGGACACGGCTCTGGTCGCCTTGACCGCCCTGAAGCGGCTTGAATCGGACCGACTTGACGTGCGCGACACGACGCGCGACGCCGTGCGCAAGGCGTTGGAGGAGCATGGCGTCATCTTTCTGTCGTCGGCCCGCGGCCTCGGCGTCATGCTGGTCGATCAGCCGGAAGACAAGCCCGCTGCGCCGCTGGAAACGTCCGGGCAGAAGCGCGGCTGACCGCCCGTCGCCCGGCCTTTCCATTTCCCGTCTCCTTTGACCCCTTAAGGTTTCGTCCGTACGGGAGCTTATGGCCGCCGCGTGGCGGATCAGGACGACGGCTCCAGGTGGGGCAGAAGGCTCCTTGGACCCCGCAGCCCGCGGCACTGGAGTGGGGGCGCTGGTTCAATCCCCGGCATCTGCTCAAACCGGTCGACAGCGTTCCGCTCGTCGAAGCCGAAAGCGCGCTGCCACGCTCAAGCAGAAGACGTTGGCTTGGTGGCCTGACCCAAGCCAAGTGAGGGTCATGTGTGGACGGCCCCTCTGGCGCAAGAGGGAAATTCGTGGTGACTGGCCGAGAAGGATACATCTATGTGTCTGGCCTGTTGTTGCAGCCGCTGGCTGCTGGCCTTGACCTTGTCATCGTTCGCCCGCCCTGACGGGTCCTGCCTTGGCCGCCCTCCGGAGGAGGACAAGGAGCCCGTCCCCGCCGCGCCGGCGGAACCCGGGAACGCTGACGTCCAGCCTTCCGAGCCGATGAACCCGGCCTGACCCAAAGCGGGGCTTCTTCGCAAGGGGTTGGAGGTGCGCCTCATGCCGTCCCGGCCGCATGGGCTTTTTGAACCAAGCCAAAGAATCCACGGACGGGTCCATGACCGATTTGGCGTCATCGGGTAAGCGGGACGAGCGTTTCATCCATTCGGTTGACCGGCACGCCAGCATCCACCGAGACGATCCCTGGCAGCATCCGTTTACACGGCAAGGTCGCCGGCCTCGGGCTCGACCATGAGCTGGAGGAATTGACCATGCTGTTTCGCGATGTCGGCAAAGATGTGATCGCCATCCCGCAGCCGAGCCATGCCTGGCTGTCAGGCCAGTTGCTCCGTGCCTGGGGCAACGGGATCTTCGCTCCGGTCGTACCCTACGAGGAGGTCTGCCTCGGGGCGGAGCTGCATGACATCGGCTGGCTGTCCTGGGAAGCCGCCCCGACGCTGAACCCCCAGACCGCCCGCCCACACAGCTTCCAGGAACTCGGCGCCGCCATCCATACGAGCCTTTGGACGGAGGGTGTGCGCTGCGCGCTCGCGTTCGGGCGTTATCCGGCCCTTCTCGTCTCGCTGCACGCCGACACCATCTACGGCAGCTTTTTCGACTTCGCCAAAGCGACGCCGGAGGATGCCGCGCTGGTTCGCCGCTTCCTGGACGACCAGCACCGCTTCCAACGCGCCTGCATCGAGGCGCTGTCGGGCAACCCGCGTTACGCCCCAGCTCTCTCCCCGCCAGCGATCGAGCGCAACCGATTGCTTGTCGCCGCTGTGGACCGCATGTCCTTGCAGATCGGATGGGGTCTTACCAGCGAAGCGTGCATTCCCAATGTCCCGACCATCGGCGAGGCCCGGACGGAAATCCGCCTCCGTTCTCCGTCTGGCGACCCGGCGGAACTGGTCGTCGATCCATGGCCTTTCGCTGCCGACCATGTCGAAGTCGTCTGCGAGGGACGGCTCCTGCGCGGTCGTTTCACCGACGAGCGAGCGATGCGTCAGGCGCTCGACCGTGCGGAGACCATCACCATCCCAACGGTGTTGAGGCACCCATAACGCCGATTCCCCGCTCGGGCTGGAGCCTTACGGAGTGTTCGGCGTGATGGGTGCGCCGACCCGCAACAGGTTGCCGTCCGGATCGATGTGGGCAAACTCGCGCAGGCCATAGGGCGTGGCGGTGATCGCGGTCAGGCGGCCATCGACTTCGGCAGCCTGCCATGAGGCATGCAACGCGTCAACGTTGTCGACGTAGAGATAGCAGGCCGCAACCGAGCGTGCTGGGTCCAGGTCGGGAACCCGCGCCAAGTGGAGGCTCACGCTGCCCCAGGCAAGAAACCCGTAAATGGGATCGGCGGCCGCTTCCTCGTAAGCGGTCGCCTCGAAACCAAGACGCCGGTAGTGGGCGAGCGCCGCACGGACATCCCGGACTGGCAAAATCGGTGCTACCCTCGCGAACTGAACAGCCATTGCCCTTTTCCCTCCAGTCTCCAACCACAGTCCATGATGCAAAAGCAGCGCGGCGGACCACAAGCTTGAGGAGGCTGATCGGTAGGGGCTCGAAAGCGGCATTGTGGCGAAAGGAGAACTTGGCGCTTCGCTTCCGTTCGTTCGTCGATTGGCGGGTGCCCGCACAGGGCGGTGCTGCAACATCACCCCAATGTGAAGGCTTCGTGCACGGCGGACTGGACGGAGCCGCCGAGGACCGCACCACCACCCGCTACATGGATCCAGTCGCCGATCGTCACGGCTCCAACCGCATGGCGCGGCGTCGGCATCGGCGCATGGTGTTGCCAGCTGTCGCTGCCCGGATCATAGCTTTCCATCTGCCCGAACACTTTTGCCTGCCGCGGTACCCCGCCGTTGAGAATTCCGCCTTCTCCCCCCATGGCGAAGAGGCGGTCACGGTAAACGACAAGCCCATGGCCCGACCGGGCCGTCGGCAACGGCGCCCGCATCTCCCATGTGTCCCGATCCGGGAGGTAAACGTGGTGCAGATCGGTGTTGTACTCGAACGTGTTGAAGCGGCCACCAACGACGTGGATCGCGCCGGCATGAACAACGCACCCGACATGATCGCGCGCCCCCGGGAGCGGTTTGCGGGCCGACCAGCGATCGGTCTTTGGGTCATAGACTTCGTGCCAACCGACGCTCGCCCGTTCGCTGGCCGGCTCCGATGCGCCACCGATCAGATGAATGGCGCCATCGAGTACCACAGCCGCCGCCGCACCGCGGGGGCGTGGCAGGGGCGCAATGGGGGTCCAGGCGTTGGTGGCCACATCGTAGGCGTAGGCGTTCGTATCGGACCGCCGGTTTTGCTCGATGAACCCGCCAAGCGCGTAGACGCGGCCGGCTTCTGCGGCGACCGCGACATGGTTGGCGCCACGCGGCAAGGCAGCGCCCTCATACCAGAGGTCGGCCACCGGGGTATAGATGTGGTGGTAGGCCCGATTGACGGCACCTTCGCCATAGCCGCCCACGACATGCATCCGTTCCGCACTGACGGTGGCCCAGGCCATTTCGCTGCGCGGGATTGGAAGCGCGGCACGGCTGACCCAACGACCTGGCGGGCCGGCGGGAGCTGGACTGTCGAAGACACGTTGCGCTTCCTGATCCGGCGTCAGATGGTGCGGCATGCCACCTTGGAGGCGAGCATAGGGGTCTGCGGCGGGCCGCAACTCCGGCAAGGGCGATTGCGCGTGTGACAATGGCACCCGGACAGCACCAAGCGCCAAAGCTCCAGCACTTGCGCCAAGGAATGTCCTGCGATCCATGTGACCTCGCTTTCTGCCTGTGTTGTCATGATGACCCCGGTTTCGCCATGGAGGCCCACCGCTTTGCACTGTTCGCAGATTTGCAGGATCATCGTTCCTGATTTCAGCCGTTTTAGCCATCGACCAGAACGCCCATCCATATAACGTGCGCGTCCGACACCTTGGAACGCGTGGTTGCAGGCGGATGCACACATGAACACCATCCCTCCCACTGCAGAAAGCCAGTTTCCCTTTCCAAACGGACGGGAAACCCGCTGCCTTGAGATGATTTTCCCCGAGCAGGCCAACCATTACGGCACGCTGTTCGGAGGCACGGCCCTCAGCCTCATGGGAAAGGCCGCCTTCATCACCGCCAGCCGCGCCGCCCGCCATGCGGTCGTGATGGCCTCCTCAGAGCGGATCACATTCCACACCCCCGTCATGGTCGGCCAACTGGTCGACTTGGTCGGACGGGTCGACACGGTCGGGAAACGGTCGATGACCGTCCATGTCTCCCTGGTCGCCGAGACTTTGGCATCCGGGGAGCGCCGGCTGGCCGCCGAGGGATGGTTCGTCCTGGTCGCCGTCGACGGTCATGGGCGGCCGGTTCCAGTCCCGGCCTTCCAAGACATCCAGCACGGCACGCAGCAGGGATGATCCGGAAAGCCCCCGGCGCGACGACTGGGAAAGACGAGGGTGGACACCGTGAAGCCTTGAGGCCTCCGACCGAAGCCAGCCGCAGGATGTCCGGATGCGCTTGATGCCGTTATCGTCGCAACAACGGTGTATAGAAACATAAAGATGTCTTTATGTTTCTCTTGACAGGATTGCGGCGTTGCGGTTGGATCGCGGCGTCATGGTTCTGCCGGTTCCGCTCGGGGCTGGGAGCTAAGAGGGAAGCCGGTGCCGCCAGATCCGATGGCCAGTCCGGCGCTGCCCCCGCAACTGTAAGCGGAGAGTCGTTTCGTCGCCTCAGCGCCACTGGTGCCTCGTTGGGCACCGGGAAGGCCGGACGGAATGGTGCCGACCCGCGAGCCAGGAGACCTGCCGTGACCGTTCGTTCGTCCTCGGGCGGGGTGTCCCGGTGGTCGCGTGGGCCGTGTCCGGCGTCTGTCGCTGGTCTCCTCTCGTGCGCCTGCTTGGGTTTCCTTTCCCGGACGTCCTTATTACGACACCGATCCGCTGGCCGAGCGCTTGGCCGGACAGGGGAGAACCATGTCGATCGTCTTCTGCAGGCTCGGTTACCCGTTCATGGGACCACGCCGCGACGTGAGCCGAGAGCGGCGTTGGACATCCGTCGGGCCGGGACGAACGACACCGCCAAGGCCGCCTGCCGGCCTTCGATTACCCTTCCGCTTGTGGAGAAACCGTCTTGGCCGGTTGCGGCACCTATGTGATCACCGTCCGGGGTTTTGTCGCCCCTTTCCAGATCGGGGTCTACGCCCACGAACGTGGCCGCCGTCAGCGCTTGCGCATCGATGTGCGGCTGGTCGTCGAACGCGGCCGACCGCGTTTCCTCGACGACGTGGCGACCGTCCTGTCCTACGAAGGGTTGGTCCTGGCGCTGGAGAAGCTGGCCGACGGGCCACACACCCAGCTCCTGGAATGCCTGGCGGACCGCATCGGCGACCTCTGCCTTGCCGACCAGCGCGTCGTCGAGGCCGAGGTGTCCATCGAGAAGCCCAACGTGCTCCCGCAGATCGATTCGGCCGGGGTGACCATCACCTACCGGCGGGACGACGCCGTTCAAGCCGCGCCGGGAGCGCTGTCATGACCGCCCCTCTGTCCGCACCGCCGTCGATCAGCTTCGAATTCTTTCCGCCGAAGACGGAGTCGATGGAGCAGGGCCTGTGGCAGTCGATCCGGCGGCTGGCCCCGTTGGCTCCAAGCTTCGTGTCGGTGACCCACGGGGCCGGCGGTTCGACCCGCGAACGCACCCACGCCACCGTCTGCCGAATCCAGGACGAGACCGGCCTTCCGGCGGCAGCGCATGTCACCTGCGTCGGCGCGACGCGGGACGAGATCGACACCATCGCCCACAGCTACTGGAATGCCGGCATCCGCCATCTGGTGGCACTGCGCGGTGACCCGTCGGACATGCCCGGCGGCAGCGGGCGTTGCGAACCGTCTCCCGGCGGCTACGCCTACGCCGCCGATCTGGTGGCGGGAATGAGGCGCATCGCCGATTTCGAGATCTCGGTCGCCGCCTATCCGGAGTCCCACCCGGAAGCGCCGAGCGTGCAGTTCGACCTGGACAACCTGAAGCGCAAGGTGGACGCCGGGGCGACCCGTGCCATCACCCAGTTCGTCTTCGACAACGACGTCTATTTCCGTTTTCTCGACCGCTGCGCCGCGGCGGGCATCCATGTGCCGGTGATTCCCGGCATCCTGCCGATCACCAACGTCGCCCGTGCCGTGGAATTTGCTGCCAAATGCGGCGCCTCGATGCCGGCCAGGCTGGTCGAAACCTTCGAAGGGTTGGACGACGACCCAGAGACCCGCAGGCTCGTCGCCGCGACGGTGGCGGCGGAGCAGTGTCAGGCCCTTCAGGCTCAGGGCGTCCGGGATTTCCACTTCCACACCCTGAACCGTTCCGATATCACCCTCGCCACCTGCCACATGCTGGGGATAAGGGCCGCGGTTCCGGCACCGTGATCGCCACACGCGCCACGGCTACGCCGCCTTCGGCGCGTAGCCGTGGCGCTCGTTGAGGATGCGCAGCAGGTCTACCGCCGCCTCGCTGATGACGGTGCCCGGCGGGAAGATCGCCGTGGCGCCGGCGGCGTAGAGCGCGTCGTAATCCTGCGGCGGCACCACGCCGCCGACCACGATCAGGATGTCGCCGGCCCCGTGACGCTCCAGCTCCGCCTTCAACTGCGGCACCAGCGTCAGATGGCCTGCCGCCAGCGAACTGACGCCGACGATGTGGCAGTCGTTCTCCACCGCCTGCCGCGCGGCCTCCTCCGGCGTCTGGAACAGCGGCCCGACGTCCACGTCGAAGCCCAAGTCGGCGAAGGCGGTGGCGATCACCTTCTGGCCGCGGTCGTGGCCGTCCTGGCCCATCTTCGCCACCATAATGCGCGGGCGGCGGCCATCCCGCTCGGCGAACTCCGCCACCAGCGCCCGCACCCTGGCGATGGCGTCGGACTGCCGCCCCACCTCGCCGGCGTAGATGCCGGTGATGGTGCGGATCTCGGCCTTGTGACGGCCATACACCTTTTCCAGCGCGTCGGAGATCTCGCCGACCGTGGCGCGGGCGCGGATGGCGTCCACCGACAGGGCCAGCAGGTTGCCGTCGCCGGCGGCCGCCGCGTTGGTCAAGGCCTCCAGCGTCTGGCGGCAGCGGATGGGATCGCGCTCGGCGCGCAGCCGTTCGAGCTGGGCGATCTGCTGGGCGCGGACGGCGGAGTTGTCCACCTTCAGCACCTCGATGGCCTCCTCCTGCTCCAGCCGGTACTTGTTGACGCCGACGACGGTCTGGCGGCCGGAATCGATGCGGGCCTGGGTGCGGGCGGCGGCCTCCTCGACGCGCATCTTGGGGATGCCGGTCTCGATCGCCTTGGCCATGCCGCCGGTCTCCTCGACCTCGCGGATGTGGCCCCAGGCGCGGGCGGCCAGTTCGCGGGTCAGCCGCTCGACGTAATAGCTGCCGCCCCAGGGGTCGATCACCCGGCAGGTACCGCTCTCCTGCTGGAGGAAGAGCTGGGTGTTGCGGGCGATGCGCGCGGAGAAGTCGGTCGGCAGCGCCAGGGCCTCGTCGAGCGCGTTGGTGTGAAGCGACTGGGTGTGGCCCTGCGTGGAGGCCATCGCCTCGATGCAGGTGCGCGTCACGTTGTTGAAGACGTCCTGCGCCGTCAGGCTCCAGCCCGAGGTCTGGGAGTGGGTGCGCAGCGACAGAGACTTGTCGCTCTTCGGGGCGAACTCCTTGATCAGCTTGGCCCACAGCATGCGGCCGGCGCGCATCTTGGCGACTTCCATGAAGAAATTCATGCCGATCGCCCAGAAGAAGGACAGGCGCGGCGCGAACTGGTCGATGGTCAGCCCGGCGGCCAGCCCGGCGCGCGCGTACTCCACCCCGTCGGCCAACGTGTAGGCCAGTTCCAGGTCGGCGGTCGCCCCGGCCTCCTGCAGGTGATAGCCGGAGATCGAGATCGAGTTGAACTTCGGCATGTGCTGCGAGGTGAAGGCGAAGATGTCGGAGATGATCCGCATCGACGGCTTGGGCGGGTAGATGTAGGTGTTGCGGACCATGAACTCCTTGAGGATGTCGTTCTGGATGGTGCCGCTCAGCTTGTCGGCGGACACCCCCTGCTCCTCGGCGGCGACGATGTAGCCGGCCAGCACCGGCAGCACCGCGCCGTTCATCGTCATCGACACCGACATCTGGTCGAGCGGGATGCCGTCGAACAGCGTCTTCATGTCGAGGATGGAGTCGATGGCGACCCCCGCCATACCGACGTCGCCGGTGACGCGCGGGTGGTCGCTGTCGTAGCCGCGGTGGGTGGCGAGGTCGAAGGCGACCGACAAGCCCTTCTGCCCGGCCGCGAGGTTGCGCCGGTAGAAGGCGTTGGATTCCTGCGCGGTGGAGAAACCGGCGTACTGCCGCACCGTCCAGGGCTTGTCGACATACATCGTCGGGTAGGGGCCGCGCAGGAAGGGCGCCATCCCCGGCATGGCCGCCAGATGGTCGAGCCCGTCGAGGTCGGCCGCCGTGTAGAGCGGCTTGACGTCCAGCATCTCCGGCGTGCGCCACAGCGCCGTGGCCGGGTCGGTCCCGGTCTCCGCCGCGAAACGTCGGCTCCACTCGGCGGGAGAGGCGTTGGAAACGGCGGCGTCCAGGGGCAGCGTGGAGAAGTCCGGCAGACTGGTCATCGCGCTTTTCATCACGCTTTCCATCACAAGGGCACTCCCAAACGGGCCAGGGTCGCGCGCAGGACCGAGAGAACGTCGCAGCCGACCGACACGAATTCGTCGATGCCGGCGGCCGTGAGATCGGCGCGGCGGTCGCCGGGGTTTCCGGCCAGGAACAGGTGCTCGACACCCGCCGCCTTCAATGCCTGGGCGAAGGGTGCGGCGTGGGCCTCGTAGAGCGCGTCGGAGCCGCACAGCACGGCAATGCGCGTTCCGGAGGCACGGAAGGCCGCGGCCACAGATTCGGCGTCGGGGAAGCCGTTGTTGCCAAGCGTCTGGATGCCGCCGGCCTCGAAGAGGTTCTTGGCGTAGGTGGCGCGCGCCGTGTGCTGGGCGACCGGCCCGATGTTGGCGAGGAAGACCGTCGGCCAGGACCCATGGGCGAGCTTGTGGCGGTCGGCGGCGTCGCGCAGGGCCTCGAAGGATTCGTGCAGGCGGTGGCGTGGCAGCGGCTCGACGCGGGCCGGGGTTCCCCGCGCCAGGGCCGCCGTCAGGCCGGCCCGCGTCGCCCCGCCGGTGGCGGCCTCCACGAGATCGTCCAGCGACCCGGAGCCGACCGCCGCCGGTGCCACGGCAGCGTCGTCATGGTGGCGCGGTACGGGGGATGGGCGGACGACCGGCTGCTCAAGGAGGTTGGGAAACTCGCTGACGCCGGTCAGCGGGTCCTTGCGGCGGGCGATGTTGGCTTCCCGTTGCGCCCAGGACCCGGCGATGGTGCGGGCGAGGCTGCCATCGGCCAGCACGGCGGCGATGCCGCCCCGCCGCTCGATGTCCTGGAATTCGGCCCAGGCGGCCTGGCCCAATTGCTCGGTCAGCGTTTCGACGTACCAGGAGCCGCCGGCCGGATCGGCGACGCGGGCCAGCGAGGATTCCTCCTTCAGCAGGATCTGGCTGTTGCGGGCGATGCGGCGGGCGAAGTCGTCGGATTCGCCCAGCGCCGCGTCGAAGGGCAGCACCGCCAACGCGTCGGCGCCGCCGACCCCGGCGGCGAAGCCGGCCACCGTGGTGCGCAGCATGTTCACCCAAGGATCGCGCCGCGCCATGATGCGTCGCGCCGTGCGGGCGGTCAGGTGCATGGCACGGGCTCGCTCCGAGGCGCCCGACGCCTCGGCGATGCGCCCCCACAGGCGCCGCGCGGCGCGCAGCTTGGCGATGGAGAGGAATTGGTCGCAGCCGACGGATAGGGTGAAGGCGATCTGCCGGCAGGCGGTGTCGATGTCCAGCCCGGCAGCGGTCAGGGCGCGCAGATAGGCGACCCCGGTCGCCATGGCGGCGGCGAGGTCCTGGCTTTCGGTCGCCCCGGCGTCGTGCCAGGGGGAACTGTCCACCCCGACGGCGGTGACGTGAGGGAAATTGCGGGCGGTCCAGGCGGCCAAGGCCGCCGTGTCGGCGAGTGCCGCCTCCAGACTGCCCGGCAGGGCGCCGGCCGCGGCCAGAGTCCCGATGGGATCGGCGTTGAAGGCGCCCCGCGCCTTGTCCGGCATCACCGAGCGGCGGCGCCACAGGGCGGCGAGCAGCGCCGCGCCGGCCACTGCGTCGCCTCCCGCCTCCAGCGACAGTGGCACCATCTCCGGATAGACGTTGGCCAGCGTGCGGTCGAGATCGTCCAGCCGGTCGATGGCGATGCCGGGGATATCCGGCCTGTCGAGGCGCAGCCGGATGGCGGTGGCGCCGCGCAGCAGATCGGTCAGGATGGCGGCGTTGGCCGCCTTGGGATCGGCGGCGTCGTGTTCGGTCAGGATGTCCCAGCCGTCCGGTCCGGGGCCGGCGGCATGGCCACCGCGGGTGAACGGGGCGAAGCCCGGCAAACCGGACGGATCGCCCGCAGCCGGCCAGTCTTCCGCCGTGTAGAGCGGCTGCACGGCGATGCCTTCGTACAGCCGGGTGACCAGCCGCTTCTCGAAGGGGGCGCCCTTCAGCCCCTTGTCGACGAGAACCCGCCATTGCTCGCGCGTGGCCGGAGGGAATTCGGTGGCGAAGATCGTCTCGGCATCGTCCCGGCGGTCGTCCATGCTGGCGAGATCCCTTCCCATCCGTGTTCCGAACATTTGCAAGATACGCCGAAGGACCCGTGGGAATCAGGCGGAAATTGGCGAAATTTGGCGAAGGGCCGCGGGCAATCTTGCGAAGTTTGCAAAAGGGACTTGGCGTGGCGCTCACGCTTGACGCCGCCGGGTGCACCCTCTTACCGTATCCCGCCGGATACGGTCCCCGTTCGCCCCAGGGCGTCCGGGGCTAAAAGGGAAGCCGGTGAACCGTTCGCCTCGCCACGAGGATGACGGCGAAGCCGGCGCTGCCCCCGCAACTGTGAGCGGAGAGCGGGTCCGCCGTTTCAGCGCCACTGGTGCCCATCCCGGTTCGGGACGATGGCTCCGGGAAGGCCGGACGGTCCCGCGACGACCCGTGAGCCAGGAGACCTGCCGGATCCGTCGAACGCGAGTCGGGCGGGGTGTCCCGGCGGGTGCGGCGTCGCCGGAGGTCTCCCGTGCCGCGTCGGTGTCCGTCCCATCCTTGCCCTTTGGGAGCGAGGGGTGCCACTGCCGATGTCCGTCCAACCAACGCCTGTTCCACCCAATCTCATCCGTCTGGCGTTCCGACGCCGTCCGGTGCCGCCGACCCCCGCCGACCGGTCGGCACCCTTTGTCCTGACGGCGACGGAAGGACGCTGGTCCCTGCGGGGAACCAGGGAGCCGCTGGACGCCGCCGGGCTGGTCGCGGCGGCCGACACCCTGCGGGAGATCGCCCGCGCCCTGGTCGAGCAGGCGCATGCGGAAGCCGGCCAACCGGCGAACCGCTGTGTCGCCGAATTCGTGCTGCACCAGGACGGCGGCATCGACCATTGGCTGGCGCCGGGCGGAGATGTGGACGAGCGCCGCACCATTGCGCTTGGCCTGCGCAACGCCATCGGCAGCTTGCGGATGGGTGGCTGACAGGCGCGGCTTCACCGCCGGCAGGCGACGGCGGCGATGGCTACAGCGAGGCGGTTCCACTGTTGCGATGGGCAAGCGCCAGATCGATGAACCCCCGCAGATAGCCGATGTCGGCGTCCGCCTCGCGGAAGCCCAGGAAAATCTGCTTGGCGACACCGTCCCGGCCCAGGCGCACCGGGCTCACGTTGAACTTGGCGCCATACTCCTCGACCAGCCAGCGCGGCAGGGCGGCGACGCCGCGGCCGTGGGCTACCATCAGCAACATGATGTCGGTCGTCTCGATCGGCTTGTGCTGCCTCGGGCTGATCCCGGCCGGCATCAGGAACTGGGTGTAGATGTCGAGGCGGTCGGGCGCCACCGGGTAGGTGATCAGGACTTCGTCCGCCACCTGCTGGGGTTCGACGAAAGCGGCATGGCGCAGACGGTGCCCCGGCCCGACCACAAGAACCTGTTCGTAGTCGAACACCGGCTCGAAGCACAGTCCGGGTTTGAACAGCGGATCCGGTGTCACCAGCATGTCGATGTCGTGGCCGAACAGGGCGCCGATGCCGCCGAACTGGAACTTCTGCCGGACGTCCACGTCGACCTTCGGCCAGGCATCGACATAGGGAGCGACGATCTTCAGGAGCCACTGATAGCAGGGATGGCATTCCATCCCGATGCGCAGGGTCCCGCGCTCGCCCTGGGCGAATTGCTGGAGGCGTTCTTCAGCGTGGGCCAGTTGCGGCAACAGGCGGTTGGCGACCGCCAGCAGCCATTCCCCGGCTTGGGTCGGCCGCAGGCTGCGGCCTTCGCGGTGCCACACATCCACGCCGAGCTGCTCTTCCAGCTTGCGGATGGCGTGGCTCAGCGCCGGTTGGGTCAGGTTCAAATGGCTGGCCGCCGCCGTCAGCGAGCCGTGACGATCAACCTCGCGGATGATCGAGAGATGGATGCGCTCCAGGATGGCCATGCCGCCCGCCTCGTCCATGAATGAAATTTATCGAACGATAAAATCATACCATTTTTCATTCATGGACTGAACTTCGTATGGTCCGCGCCGATCCCTCTTTTCAAGGCGACCCCCATGGCAACGACCCACACCCTCGGATTCCCCCGCATCGGCGCCAAGCGCGAGTTGAAGTTCGCCTTGGAGGCCTATTGGAAGGGGGCGTCCTCCCGCGACGAGCTGGTCCGCGTCGGCGCGGACCTCCGCAAGCGCCACTGGCGGGATCAGGGCGCGCTCGACCTCGTTCCCGTGGGCGATTTCGCCTTCTACGATCAGGTGCTCGACATGAGCTTCACGCTCGGCAACCTGCCGGAGCGCGTGAAGGGCTTCCATGGCGACGCCCTGGACAATTACTTCCGCGTGGCGCGCGGCCGTTCGGCGGAGACCGCCGCCCATAGTGCTGAAGAGCACGGCGGGTGCTGCGGCGGGGTTGCCGCCGGCGAGATGACCAAGTGGTTCGACACCAACTACCACTACATCGTCCCCGAGTTCGACGCCGGGACGACATTCACGCTCGACGCCTCCCGCCTGCTGGAGCAACTCGCCGAAGCGAAGGCGCAGGGCGTGAAGGCCAAGCCGGTGATCGTCGGTCCGGTCACCTATCTCGCGCTGGGCAAGGCCAAGGACGGTTCGGACAAGCTGGCTCTGCTGCCCCGCCTGCTGCCCGTCTACGCCGGGCTGCTGCAGGCCCTGACCGACCAGGGCGTCGAGTGGGTGCAGATCGACGAACCGATCCTGGTGACCGAGCTGGAAGCGGCGTGGCGGGACGCCTTCACCCAGGCCTATCGGGCTCTCGGCACCGGCGCGGTCAAGCTGCTGCTGGCGACCTATTTCGGTCAACTCCAGGACAACCTGCCGCTCGCCTGCTCGCTGCCGGTGCAGGGCCTCCATCTCGACGCCATCACCGCCCGCGACGAGGTCGATGCCCTGATCCAGGCCCTCCCGACCGACCGCGTCGTGTCGCTGGGCGTCGTCAACGGCCGGAACATCTGGAAGACCGACCTCGGCGCGACGCTCGATTGGCTGGAGCCGGTGGCCGAGAGGCTCGGTGAGCGGCTGTGGATCGCACCGTCCTGCTCGCTGCTGCACGTGCCGGTCGACCTCGCCGGCGAGCGCAAGCTGGATGAGGAGGCCCGTTCCTGGCTGGCCTTCGCGGTGCAGAAGCTGGAGGAGATCCGGGTTCTGGCGATCGCGCTGACCCCAGGACGGGATGGGGGCCGTGCCGCCGTCGCGGCCGAGTTGGACGCCAACCGCGCTGCCGTCGAGGCGCGCCGCCATTCGCCGCGGGTCAACAACCCGGCGGTGAAGGCGGCGGTCGCGGCCATCGACGCCCGGCTCGGGCGGCGCAAAAGCGCCTTCATCGAGCGCGCCGCCAAGCAGGCCACCCGCCTGAACCTGCCGAAGTTCCCGACCACCACCATCGGCTCCTTCCCGCAGACCAAGGAGATCCGTCAGGCGCGCAGCCAGTTCAAGGCCGGGACGATCGACGCGGTGGCCTACACCGAGGCGATGCGCGGCGAGATCGCGCGCAGCGTGCGCGAGCAGGAGGCGCTGGGCCTCGACGTGTTGGTTCACGGCGAGGCCGAGCGCAACGACATGGTCGAGTATTTCGGCGAGCAGCTCGACGGCTACGTCTTCAGCCAGGGCGGCTGGGTGCAGTCCTACGGCTCGCGTTGCGTGAAGCCGCCGATCCTGTTCGGCGACATCAGCCGCCCCAGGGCGATGACGGTGGACTGGATCGCCTACGCCGCCTCGCTGACGGACAAGCCGATGAAGGGCATGCTCACCGGCCCGGTGACCATCCTCAACTGGTCCTTCGTGCGCGACGACCAGCCGCGCTCCGAATCCTGCCGCCAGCTGGCGCTCGCCATCCGGGAGGAGGTGCTGGACCTGGAGACGGCCGGCGTCGGCGTGATCCAGATCGACGAGGCCGCCCTTCGTGAAGGTCTGCCGCTGCGCAAGTCCCAGTGGCAGGCGTATCTGGACTGGGCGGTGGAGTCGTTCCGCATCACCGCCAACGGGGTGGCGGACGAGACGCAGATCCACACCCACATGTGCTATTCGGAGTTCAACGACATCATCGCGTCGATCGCGGCGATGGACGCCGACGTCATCACCATCGAGACCTCGCGGTCGGACATGGAACTGCTCGACGCCTTCGACGACTTCAAGTACCCGAACGAGATCGGCCCCGGCGTCTACGACATCCACTCGCCGAACATTCCGACCGAAGGGCACATCGTCGATCTGATGAAGAAGGCGGCCGAGCGCATTCCCGCCGACCGGCTGTGGGTCAATCCGGACTGCGGTCTCAAGACCCGCCAGTGGGCCGAGGTGCTGCCGGCCCTGACCAACATGGTCAGCGCGGCCAAGACCCTGCGCGCCACCGTCGCCTGAGCTGGTCTGCAAGGGGCAAGCGGCCGAACACCGCTTGCCCGCGCGCCTTTGCACCCTGAAGCCGCCGATGGCGGATCTTGCCCGGCAGCCGCGTCCTTTGCAATATACGCAGAACGTTTCTTTGGATGACCGCTGGAATTGCCAAGATTTGCAAGGTGTCTTCAGCGAGTCGGCGAATTTTGCAAATGGGGTTCCTGGTATGGCGAAGGCGTTCATGGGGGTGCGGCTGCAGCGGCTGCGCGAGGAGCGGGGGCTGACCCAGACAGCCCTGGCCCGCATCCTGGAGATTTCGCCGAGCTATCTGAACCAGCTCGAACGCAACCAGCGGCCTCTGACGGTGCCGCTGCTGCTGCGGATCAACGCCGCCTTCGGCATCGACGTCCAGATCTTCTCGGAGGACGAGGAAGCCCGGCTGGTCGCCGATCTGCGCGAGGCCCTGTCGGAGGCCGGAACCGGCGAAACCATCGCCATGGCCGAGATCAAGGCGCTCGCCACCAACATGCCGGCGGTCGGCCGGGCGCTGGTGGCGCTGCACCGGCGCGGGCGCGGGCTCGCGGAACGGCTGGACGCGCTGGCCTCGGGCGTCGTCCCGGCCGGGCCGGACAGCGGGCTGCCGCCGCCGATGCCCTACGAAGAGGTGCGCGACTTCTTCTACCGCCATCACAACCACATCGCCGCGCTGGACGACGCGGCGGAACGGCTGTTCGGCGAGGCCGGGCTGGAGGTCGGGGCGGTGGATCGCGGGTTGGAACGGCTGCTGGCGGACCGTCACGGCATCCGCACGCTGGTGACCGACGACACGGCCATGCCGGAGGGCGCGCTGCGCCAGTATGACGGCGACGCCCGGACGTTGCGGATCGCCCGGTCGCTGGAGCCCGGCCGCCGCGCCTTCCAGATGGCAACCCAGCTCGCCTTCCACCAGGAACCGGCTCTCCTGCTTCGGCTGGTCGAGGAGGGGCGTTTTTCCGGCCCGCAGGCCCGCTCGCTCGCCCGCATCGGGCTTGCCAACTATTACGCCGGCGCCGTGGTCATGCCCTACCGCGCCTTTCGGGAGACGGCGGAGGCCGTGGCCTACGACATCGATCTGCTGGGGCAGCGCTTCTGCACTGGATTCGAGACCGTCTGCCACCGGCTGAGCACCCTCCAGCGGCCGGGGATGCCGGGCGTTCCCTTCTTCTTCGTCCGGGTCGATCGCGCCGGCAACATGTCGAAGCGCCAGTCCGCCACCAGCTTCCACTTTTCCCGTGTCGGCGGAACCTGCCCGCTGTGGAACGTCTACGAGGCCTTCTCGACGCCCGGTCGTCTGCTGACCCAGTTGGCGCGGATGCCGGACGGGCGGGCCTATCTGTGGATCGCCCGCACGGTGGTCCATGGCCGCAGCGGTTACGGCGCGCCGTCGAAGAGCTTCGCGGTCGGACTCGGTTGCGACATCCAGCACGCCGGCCGGCTGATCTATTCCCGTGGGCTGGCGCTGGGCGATCCTGACGCCGCCACGCCGATCGGGGCCGGTTGCAAGGTCTGTGAGCGTCCATACTGCCCGCAACGCGCCTTTCCGCCGATCGGGCGCACCGTGACGGTTGACGAAAGCCTCAGCCGGTTCGAACCTTATCCGGTGGCCCAGCCTCCGGTTTGATCGAGGACCCGCAGCATGGTTGCCGATGGCGCCGGCGTTTGGAAAAGTCGTTTTCTGGACATCCATCTTTGCGGGCGGACGGTGGCGGTGTCTCATCAGCGTTGCCTGGAGGAATGCTTCGGCCTGAGGGCGCGTGAACGGGAGTTGCGCCGGCGCATCCGTTCGGCGCTGAAGCGGCTTGGACCGCTCGAAGGACCGGCGCACGCCCACGTCCTGACGCTTGCGCCAAAGCCCGGGGCCGTGGCGACCGTTCCGGCAGCCCTGGCCGGCCTTGACGGTGCGATCGAGCGGATCGCGAAACGCCCTTTCTCTCCCCGTCAGATCGAGGAGGCGTTGGGCATCACCGCCCGGGAACGGTTGCGTTGGACAAAGGACGGGCGGCTGCCGCAATCGGGGTCGGCAACCATCATGAGGGGGCAGCGGATTACCCTCAGCACTTACGCGGTGGACACGGTCGCCAAGCTGGCGGGTGACGCCTCCATCATCGACGATTGGCGGCGAACCGACCGGGTCGGCTGCCTCGGCTGAGGCTGCGCCGGAGCGGGCGGTGACCCATGGCGGTGGCTTGCCCAACCTCCGCGCCGGCCCTGAGGAGTCAGCCCCCGCCATCCGTATGGCTTGACAGGCTGCGGGCTTCCCGCTACTTCATCTTGCGTTACGGTTCTCTGGATATCCAATATCTAGGGCTAAGAGGGAAGCCGGTGCGTCGCCACCCCGAACGGGGGATCGGGACAAAGCCGGCGCTGCCCCCGCAACTGTGAGCGGAGAGCGGCTTCGTCGTTTCAGCGTCACTGGTGCCCATCCCGGTTCGGGACGACGGCACCGGGAAGGCCGGACGGAGCCGCCGTGACCCGTGAGCCAGGAGACCTGCCGTAACCGAATGAACGTCCACGGGCGGGGTGTCCCGGTGGTGCGCTTGCCCCCGCGCGGCGTTCCCGTCCGCGTTTGCGCAAGTCGTGCTCCCGTGCCTTCCCGCCGCACAAGAACAAGGGATCACGGATGCCGGCGCTCGCTCAAGACCTTGCCCAGGACTTCGCCAACGGCTTCGACCGTCACGGAAACCTGCTGACGCTGCCCCGGCGGACGCCCGAGCGGTCCGGCGGCCGTGCCCCGGCGGAGCGCTGGACGTCGCCCGATCCCTCCGTCATCCGCATCGACCGCAGCCGGGACGCCCTGCTGACCGCCTTTGGCAAGGCGACGCTGGACGACCGTTACCTGTTGCCGGGGGAAAGCTACCAGGACCTGTTCGCCCGCGTCGCCGCAGCCTATGCCGACGACGCGGCGCACGCCCAGCGCCTGTACGACGCGATTTCCCGCCTGTGGTTCATGCCGGCCACACCGGTTCTCAGCAACGGCGGCACCACGCGCGGTCTGCCGATCTCCTGCTTCCTCAACGCGGTGCCCGATTCGCTCGACGGGATCGTCGACATCTGGAACGAGAACGTCCGGCTGGCCTCCAACGGCGGCGGCATCGGCACCTATTGGGGCGGGGTGCGCTCCATCGGTGAGCCGGTGAAGGGCTGCGGCAGTACGTCGGGCATCATTCCCTTCATCCGCGTGATGGACAGCCTGACGCTGGCGATCAGCCAGGGCTCGCTGCGGCGCGGCTCGGCCGCCGTCTACCTCGACATCCACCACCCGGAGATCGAGGAGTTCCTGGAGATCCGCAAGTCGTCGGGCGACTTCAACCGCAAGAGCCTGAACCTGCACCACGCCGTCATCGTCACCGACGCCTTCATGCAGGCGGTGCGCGACGACAGGCCCTTCTCGCTGATCAGCCCCAAGACCGGCGCCGTCCTGAAGCACATCAACGCCCGTCAGGTCTGGCAGAAGATCCTGGAAGCCCGCATGCAGACCGGCGAGCCGTACCTGCTGTTCGGCGACACGGTGAACCGCGCCCTGCCCAAGCACCAGCGCGACCTCGGCCTGCGCGTCTCCACCTCCAACCTGTGCAGCGAAATCACCCTGCCGACCGGCAAGGACCATCTGGGTAAGGAGCGCACGGCGGTGTGCTGCCTCGCCTCGATGAACCTGGAGACCTGGGACGAGTGGAACGGCGAGGCGGGGCTGGTCGAGGACGTGCTGCGCTTCCTCGACAACGTGCTGACCCGCTTCATCGAGGAAGCGCCGGAGGGGATGGAGAACGCCGTCTATTCGGCGATGCGCGAACGCTCGGTCGGGCTGGGGGTGATGGGCTTCCACTCCTTCCTTCAGGCGCGGGGCATTCCCTTCGAAAGCGCCATGGCCAAGGTGTGGAACCTGCGCTTCTTCCGCAAGATCCGCCGCGACGCCGACGCCGCCTCGGTCCTGCTGGCGGAGGAGCGCGGTGCCTGCCCGGACGCCGCGGAACGCGGGATCAAGGCGCGCTTCAGCCACAAGCTGGCGATCGCGCCGACCGCCTCCATCAGCATCATCTGCGGCGGCACCAGCGCCTGCATCGAGCCGATCCCGGCCAACGTCTACACCCACAAGACGCTGTCCGGCTCGATCAGCGTGCGCAACCCGCATCTGGAAAAGCTGCTGGCCGCCAAGGGTGCCGACCGGCCGGAGGTCTGGCAATCGATCATCGAGCACGAGGGCTCGGTCCAGCATCTCGACACCCTGACCCACGACGAAAAGGCGGTCTTCCGCACCGCCTTCGAGATCGACCAGCGCTGGATCATCGAGTTCGCCGCCGACCGCACCCCCTTCATCTGCCAGAGCCAGTCGATCAACCTCTACCTGCCGGGCGACATCGACAAGTGGGACCTGCACATGCTGCACTGGACCGCTTGGGAGAAGGGCCTGAAGAGCCTCTACTATTGCCGCTCCAAGTCGGTGCAGCGCGCCGCCTTCGCCGGCAAGGACCGGGTGACGGGCATGACGGAGATGCAGGCAACGTCGCGCACCGATTACGAGGAATGCCTCGCCTGCCAGTGATCGTCGGCCCTCCCGTCCGCCGCTCGTTCCCTTGCCATCACGGACCCCTTCGCATGAGCTCGCTTCTCCACATCAACCCGCTCAGCCTGATCGGCACCGGCCGCGTCGGCCTGTTGCAGGGCTCGGCCGCCTACAACGTCTCGCGCTACCCCTGGGCCTACGCCTACTGGAAGAAGCAGCAGCAGGTCCACTGGATGGGCGAGGAGGTGCCGCTGGGCGAGGACATCAAGGACTGGACCTCCGACCGCGTCACCGACGGCGAGCGCAACCTGCTGACCCAGATCTTCCGCTTCTTCACCCAGAGCGACGTGGAGGTCAGCGACAATTACCTGAAGCGCTACATGCCGATCTTCCAGCCGCTGGAAGTGCAGATGATGATGGCCGCCTTCACCAACATGGAGACGGTGCACATCGACGCCTACGCCCTGCTGCTGACCACCATCGGGATGCCGGAGACCGAGTTCGCCGCCTTCCGCGACTATGCGGAGATGCGCGACAAGGCCGACTACATGCACAGCTTCGGCGTCGGCACGGTGGCCGACGTGTCGCGCACCCTGGCGATGTTCGGCGCCTTCACCGAAGGGATGGCCCTGTTCGCCAGCTTCGCCATGCTGCTGAACTTCCCGCGCCACAACAAGATGAAGGGGATGGGCCAGATCGTCACTTGGTCGGTGCGCGACGAGAGCCTGCACTGCGAGGGCATCATCCGGCTGTTCCACGAATGGAACCGCGAGACTGGCGCCATGACACCCGCGGTGCGCGACGACATCCTGGACGTCTGCCGCACCATGGTCGGGCTGGAGGAGCGTTTCATTGATCTGGCCTTCGGCCTGGGTGCGGTGGAGGGCATGACGCCGGAGGACATCCGCGCCTATGTCCATTACATCGCCGACTGGCGGCTGACGCAGTTGCGGCTGCCGACCCTCTACGGCTATTTCAAGCCGGTGGACGGCGGCTACGAGCCGGTGAAGCCGCACCCGCTGCCCTGGCTGGTGGAGATCCTGAACGGGGTCGAGCACGCCAACTTCTTCGAGCAGCGCGCCACCGAATACTCCAAAGGCGCGACCAGCGGCCAATGGGACGGGACGGATGGCGTCTGGGCCGCCTTCGACCGGCTGCAAGCGCCCGGCACGGCGACGTCCTGAAGACGGTGGAGTGCGTGGGCGTCCGGACGCGATCTTCGCAAATTTTGCCAATTTGCAAGTTCCCCTCGGCAAATCTCCACCTTTTCAGCCATTCCCGGCGCGGCGTTCCGTTCCGATGATGCGCGTGTCGGCAGACGACGGGTCGTACAGGCCCGCCGTCCGCCGACAGGCAGCTCTCGAACAGGGAACCACCCGATGTCCATGTCCGCGCCCGAGACGGCAGCGCCCACCCCCTTCAAGCCCAAGAAATCCGTGGCCCTGTCGGGTGTCACCGCCGGCAACACCGCGCTCTGCACCGTCGGCAAGTCCGGCAACGATCTGCATTACCGGGGTTACGACATCCTCGACATCGCCGAGCGCTGCGAGTTCGAGGAGGTGGCGTATCTGCTGGTGCATGGCAAGCTGCCGACCTTTGCCGAACTGAAGGCGTACAAGGCCAAGCTGCAATCCCTGCGCGGCCTGCCGACCAACGTCCGCCAAGCGCTGGAATGCCTGCCGGCTTCGGCCCACCCGATGGACGTGATGCGCACCGGCGTGTCGGCGCTGGGCTGCGCGCTGCCGGAAAAGGACGACCACAACATCCCCGGCGCCCGCGACATCGCCGACCGCCTGATGGCCTCGCTGGGCTCCATGCTGCTCTACTGGTACCACTGGTCGAGCAACGGCCGGCGCATCGAGGTCGAAACCGACGACGAGTCCATCGGAGCCCACTTCCTGCACCTGCTGCACGGCCGCAAGCCGTCGGCGCTGTGGGAGCGGGCCATGCACACCTCGCTGATCCTCTACGCCGAGCACGAGTTCAACGCCTCGACCTTCACCGGGCGGGTCATCGCCGGTACGGGCTCCGACCTGTACTCGGCGATCACCGGCGCCATCGGCGCCTTGCGCGGGCCGAAGCATGGCGGCGCCAACGAGGTCGCCTTCGAGATCCAGAAGCGCTACGACACCCCCGACGAGGCGGAGGCCGACATCCGCCGCCGCGTCGAGAACAAGGAGGTGGTGATCGGCTTCGGCCACCCGGTCTACACCGTTTCCGATCCGCGCAACGACGTCATCAGAGGTGTCGCCCACAAGCTGTCGGTGGACGCCGGATCGGCCCGGATGTTCGACATCGCCGCCCGGCTCGAAGCGGTGATGTGGGAGGTCAAGCGGATGTTCCCCAACCTCGATTGGTTCAGCGCCGTCAGCTATCACATGATGGGTGTGCCGACGGCCATGTTCACGCCGCTGTTCGTGATCGCCCGCACGTCGGGCTGGGCCGCCCACATCATCGAACAGCGCATCGACAACAAGATCATCCGCCCCAGCGCCAACTATGTCGGGCCGGACGATCGCGTTTTCGTGGCCATCGACCAGCGCCAGTGAGGACGCGCCATGAACACCGCCCACCGCAAGCCGCTGCCGGGAACGCCGCTCGACCACTTCGACGCCCGTGCCGCCGTGAACGCCCTCCGTCCGGGGGCCTGGGACGGGTTGCCCTACGTGTCGCGCGTCTTGGCCGAGCAGCTGGTGCGCCGCTGCGACCCGGCGCTGCTCGACGACGCCCTGCGGCAGCTCGTCGAACGCCGGCGTGACCGCGATTTCCCCTGGTACCCGGCCCGCGTCGTCTGCCACGACATCCTCGGCCAGACCGCCCTGGTCGATCTGGCCGGCCTGCGCGACGCCATTGCCGAGCAGGGCGGCGATCCGGCCAAGGTCAACCCGGTGGTGCCGACGCAGCTCATCGTCGATCATTCGCTGGCCGTCGAGTATGGCGGCGATGACCCGCAGGCGTTCGAGAAGAACCGCGCCGTCGAGGACCGCCGCAACGAGGACCGTTTCCATTTCATCGACTGGACCAAACGCGCCTTCGAGAACGTCGATGTGATCCCGGCCGGCAACGGCATCATGCACCAGATCAACCTGGAGACGATGTCGCCGGTGATCCAGTTCCGTGACGGGGTGGCTTTCCCCGACACCTGCGTCGGCACCGACAGCCACACCCCGCACGTCGACGCCCTGGGCGTCATCGGCATCGGCGTCGGCGGGCTCGAGGCCGAAACGGTGATGCTCGGCCGCGCCTCGATGATGCGGCTGCCGGACATTGTCGGCGTCCGCCTGACCGGCGCGCGCCAGCCCGGCATCACCGCGACCGACATCGTGCTGGCCCTCACCGCGTTCCTGCGTGAACAGCGCGTGGTCGGCGCCTGGATCGAGTTCTTCGGCGAGGGGGCTGCTGGCCTGTCCATCGGGGACCGGGCGACGATCTCCAACATGTGCCCGGAATATGGGGCCACCGCGGCGCTGTTCCACATCGACCAGCAGACCATCGACTATCTGAGGCTGACCGGCCGCGCGCCGGAGCAGGTGGCGCTGGTAGAGACCTACGCCAAGACCCTTGGCCTGTGGGCCGACGCGCTGCGGACCGCTGAGTACGAGCGCGTGCTGGCATTCGATCTGGCCAGCGTCGAACGGAGCATGGCCGGCCCGTCCAACCCGCACCGGCGTCTGCCGACCGCGGCGCTGAAGGAGCTCGGCATTGCCGTCGGTCTCGACACGGCGCAGGCGGAGGAGCGCGCCGGCCTGCTGCCGGACGGTGCGGTGGTCATCGCGGCCATCACCAGCTGCACCAACACCTCAAACCCGCGCAACGTGGTGGCCGCCGGCCTCCTGGCGAAGAAGGCCAACGCGCTGGGGCTGGTCCGCAAGCCCTGGGTCAAGACCTCCTTCGCGCCGGGGTCCAAGGTCGCCCGGCTGTACCTGGAGGAGGCCGGCCTGCTGGCCGAGCTGGAGACGCTCGGCTTCGGCATCGTTGCCTACGCCTGCACCACCTGCAACGGCATGTCCGGCGCGCTCGACCCGGCGATCCAGCGGGAGATCGTCGACCGCGACCTGTACGCGACCGCCGTCCTGTCCGGAAACCGCAACTTCGACGGCCGCATCCACCCCCACGCCAAGCAGGCGTTCCTCGCCTCGCCGCCGCTGGTCGTCGCCTACGCCATCGCCGGCACCGTGCGTTTGGACATCGAGCGGGATGCCCTGGGCGTGGACCGGGACGGCAAGCCGATCACGTTGAAGGACCTGTGGCCGTCCGACGCGGAGATCGATGCCATCGTCGCCTCCTGTGTCCGGCCCGAGCAGTTCCGCGCGGTGTACGATCCGATGTTCGCGGCGAACCGCGACGGTGTTGAAAAGACCAGCCCGCTCTACGACTGGCGCCCGGCGTCCACCTACATCCGCCGGCCGCCCTATTGGGACACTGAAGGGGTGGGCGCTTTGGCCGCCACCCCGCGCACCCTCACCGGCATGCGCCCGCTGGCGGTGCTGCCGGACAACATCACCACCGACCACCTGTCGCCGTCGAACGCCATCCTCGCCAATTCGGCGGCGGGTGAATATCTGGCGCGGATGGGGCTGCCGGAAGAGGATTTCAACTCCTACGCCACCCACCGCGGCGACCATCTGACCGCCCTGCGCGCCACCTTCGCCAACCCGCAGCTGGTCAATGAAATGGCCGTGGTGGAGGGGGCGGTGAGGAAGGGCTCGCTGACCCGTTTGGAACCCGACGGCACGGTCATGCGCATGTGGGAGGCCATCGAGACCTACCTGGAGCGCCGGCAGCCGCTGATCGTCGTCGCCGGAGCCGACTACGGCCAGGGGTCGAGCCGCGACTGGGCCGCCAAGGGTGTGCGTCTGGCCGGCGTCGAGGCCATCGTCGCCGAGGGCTTCGAGCGCATCCACCGCACCAACCTGATCGGCATGGGGGTGCTGCCGCTGGAGTTCAAGCCGGGCACGACGCGGCTGACGCTGGGCCTGGACGGCAGCGAGACCTACGATGTGACCGGCGAACGCCGGCCGCGCACCGACCTGACCCTGGTCGTCCATCGCCGCGACGGTGAAACCTTGCGGGTTCCGGTGACATGCCGCCTCGACACCGCCGAGGAGGTGTCGATCCATGAGGCCGGAGGCGTGCTGCAACGGTTCGCGCAGGATTTCCTGGCCTCGGAAAGCGCGCAGAAAGGAGCCCCCTGATGGCCTTCGCACCGCAAATCCGCATTCCCGCCACCTATATGCGCGGCGGCACCAGCAAGGGGGTGTTCTTCCGCCTCGACGATCTGCCGGAGCGCTGCCGCGTGCCGGGCGAGGCGCGCGACCGGCTGTTCCTGCGGGTGATCGGCAGCCCCGACCCCTACGCCAAGCACATCGACGGCATGGGCGGCGCCAGCTCCAGCACCAGCAAGTGCGTCATCCTGTCGAAGAGCGCGCGCCCTGGCCACGACGTCGATTACCTGTACGGGCAGGTCGCCATCGACGCCGCCTTCGTTGACTGGTCGGGCAATTGCGGCAACCTGTCCACCGCGGCGGGCGCCTTCGCCATCCACGCCGGGCTGGTCGATCCGGCGCGCGTTCCGGAGAACGGCGTCTGCACGGTGCGCATCTGGCAGGCCAACATCGGCAAGACCATCATCGCCCATGTGCCGGTCACTGCCGGGCAGGTCCAGGAAACCGGCAGTTTCGCGCTGGATGGCGTGACCTTCCCGGCGGCCGAGATCGTGCTGGAGTTCATCGACCCCGCCGACGAGGGAGAGAGCGAGGGCGGCGGGTCGATGCTCCCGACCGGCAATCCGATCGACGACCTCGACGTCCCGGACTCCCTCGTCCCCGGTGGCCGGCTGAAGGCGACGCTGATCAATGCCGGCATCCCGACGATCTTCATCGATGCCGCCGACCTCGGCTATCGCGGCACCGAATCGCAGGCCGCGATCAACGGCGATGCCACGGCTCTCGCCCGCTTCGAGGCGCTGCGCACCATTGGCGCGCTCCGCATGGGACTGATCCGGGAACCGGGTGAGGCCGCAAGGCGCCAGCACACGCCGAAGATCGCCTTCGTCGCCCCGCCCGACGCCTACACCGCGTCCAGCGGAAAGCGGGTGGAGGCCGGCGACATCGACCTGCTGGTGCGGGCCTTGTCCATGGGCAAGCTGCACCACGCGATGATGGGAACGGCGTCGGTCGCCATCGCCGCCGCCGCCGCGGTGCCCGGCACGCTGGTCAACCGGGCGGCCGGTGGCGGCACGCGCAACGCGGTCCGCTTCGGCCACCCGTCCGGCACGCTGCGCGTCGGTGCCGAGGCGGCGCTGGTGGACGGCCGATGGACCGTCACCAAGGCGATCATGAGCCGCAGCGCCCGTGTGCTGATGGAAGGCTGGGTGTGTGTGCCCGCCGATTCGTTTTGAACCCCAACGTTCGAAATTCCAAGGAAACGCCATGTCCACCCGCAAGTCGCTCAAGACCCTCGTCGAAGCCCGCCGCGGCGCCATCGTTCCCGGCGCCTTCAACGCCCTGTCCGCCAAGGTGGTGGAGGATCTGGGATTCGAGGCCATCTACATCACCGGCGCCGGCGTGACCAACATGTGGTTCGGCATGCCCGACCAGGGCTTCATGGGGCTGGCCGAGATCGCCGACCACACGGCGCGCATCCGCGACGCGGTGAGCGTTCCTCTGATCGTCGACGCCGACACCGGCTTCGGCAACGCGCTCAACGTCTACCACACCGTCCGCACGCTGGAGCGCGCGGGCGCCGACTGCATCCAGCTCGAAGATCAGGTGGCGCCCAAGCGCTGCGGCCATTTCTCCGGCAAGGACGTGATCTCCACCGAGGAGGCGGTGAGCAAGATCAAGGCCGCGGCCGATGCCCGCCGCGACGCGGATCTCCTGATCATGGCGCGCACCGACGCCGCCGCCGTGCACGGTTTCGAGGCCGCCGTCGAGCGCGCCCAGCGCTTCGCCGAGGCCGGCGCCGACATCCTCTTTGTCGAGGCCGTGACGACGGCCGACGACATCCGCGCTCTGCCGCGTCGTTTGGAAAAGCCGCAATTGATGAACATGGTGATCGGCGGCCGGACGCCGATCGTCAATGCGACCGAACTGGCGGAACTTGGCTATGGCATCGTCCTCTATGCCAACGCCGCCTTGCAGGGTGCCGTGGCAGGCATGCAGAAGGCGCTGACCGTGCTGCGCGACGACAAGGAGGTTAAGGAGTCGAGTGGCCTCGTCACGCCGTTCGCCGAGCGCCAGCGTCTGGTTGGCAAGCCCGAGTGGGATGCTCTCGAAAAGATCTACAGCTGATCCGTCGCCGGTGCGATGGATGAGGTGGAGTTGGTGCTAAATCTGCCGCACCAACTGGGATGGTCCTGCTGTGTGAGCGGCCGTACATTCAGCCTCAGGAACGCATGGCCAACTCCGTGCAACAGGTGGGCCGATGCAACGTGCATGCTTTAACTCCCATTATGGACGGACTCGGCCAGGACATTCCAGAGGTCTGGGAGCAGCACCATCCTTCGCTGATGAGGGCTTGCCGTGCCACTTGTGCTTTCCTTCATTAACCCTTGCCGACAAACGTTTCTGGAAAGGCCCCCCTGCACGGTGCGCCGCTCCGAACCGTGCAGGCTGACAGAAAGCACCTCTGATCGATCGGACCGTCAGAAGGTCATGGAGAAGGCCAGTTCGGCCGAGCGCGGCCGGCCCAACTTCCAGCTCGTCGTTCCACTGGCCACCGCGTAGACCTCGTCGAACAGGTTGAAGGCGCGCAGGCTGAGCTTGGTGTTGTCGGTGGGCCGGTAATCCAGGCCGGCGTTGACCACTGTATAGGCGGGCCGCGTGACGGTGTTGGCGACGTCGGCGTAGGTCTTGCCGATATACTGCACGCCGGCCCGCGCCTCCCAGCCCGGCAGGAAGGCCCAGCTTGCCCAGGCATTGGCGGTGCGTTCCGGCACGCCCCGACACCGTCTGGATGAAGTCGTCGTACTTCGTCCGCAGCAGCGCGCCGTTCACGTCCCCCCGCACCCCCTCCCACAGGCCAAGCGACAGGGACGCCTCCAGTCCACGTGACGACTGCTGGCCGACCTGCACGGTGATCCCCGGCCGGTTCGGATCGGTGGTCAGCAGTTTGTCCTTGACGATGTGGTAGGCGGCGAGCGTCCATTCGCCGCGTCCCTCCAGGAAGGACTGCTTGACGCCCACTTCGATCTGGCGGCCGGTGGACAGGTCGAAATCCCTCTGGGCAGGGGACAGCGAGATCAGATTGCCGACCGGATCGACCGCCGTGGCGTAGTCCGCCGACCAGCGCGAGGCGGTCGGTCACCGACAGCCGATCCTCCAGGAACAGCGCGTACTGATCGGTCTTCGACCGGAGCCGCGCCGTGGTGCCGGCGAGGTTGACGAACAGGCCGGGCGAGGGGTCGAAGGGATCGACGCTGCTGGTTCCTCTATAGGGCGAATTCCTGCTGTTCTGGAAGTGATCCGGTTGACGTCGAAGCCGCCGACCAACTCGTTCCTCATGCCAAACAGCTGGCTGCGCCACGTCGCGTCGAAGCGGTCGCCGACCTGTCGCTGGTCGTGATAGATCTCGATGTAGCTGCTGCGGTTGACCCGCCGCGTGGCGGCGTTCCAGGCGTAGCTCTCCACATTCTTCCAGTGCCGATGGCTCGTCAGGTGATATGCAGTGATGCGCAGGGTGAGGGCGTCCGACACTGCCCATTCTGTCTCGAGTTGGGTCCAGTTGTCGCGGTAGCGGATCGCGCTGTCGACCACGTTGAAATTTCGGTGCCGCAGCGCGCGGTCGAGGCTGCCGTTAATGAGCGGCTTCCCGAAGTACTTAGTGTGTGTGGTAGTGTGGGTCTGGGATATTATTTGCCATCATTGGCAACGGTTGCTGTTCAGATCAACATCGAGATCCCACGTCTGTTCACAGCGTGGACCGCCTAACGGTCTACGCTGCTTCGATGCCATAAGGGTGTTACTGCTTAACCTCCAAATTCTTTTGCATCTTCTCGATGATCTGGTCGACCGTAAAGCTCGCTGCACGCTGCCGCGGTGGGAATTCCCGGAATGTCTCCAGGAACTTACCCACCTCCGTCTGCGCGGCGAAGATGATGTATGGTTGGGATACGAACCAGTCGTAGTAGGTGTTGGAGGTGACATCCGCCCGCTCATACGGGTCGGCGCGCAGGTCGAACAGCTTGGGCAGACGCAACGTCGTGAACGGCTCGGCCCAGATGCGCATGGTTCCCGGCGCCCGCTGCTCGGAGAACACGATCTTCCAGTTCTCGAACCTCATGGCAACCAGATCGCCGTCATCGTCGAAATAGAAGAACTCCCTTCTGGCGCCACGGTCCTGCTGGCCAAGCAGGTGTGGGAGCTGGTTGTAGCCATCGAGATGGACTTTGAAGGTTTTGCCGCCGGCACCGTGTCCTTTCAGCAGCTTGTCCTTGACGTCCGTATCCCCGGCGGCGGCCATGAGGGTTGGAACCCAGTCCAGGCCACTGACGATCTCGTTCGATACGGTCCCCGCTCGGATTTTCCCAGGCCAACGGATCATGCAGGGCACACGGAAGGCCCCCTCCCAATTCGTGTCCTTCTCGCTGCGAAAGGGGGTCATGGCACTGTCGGGCCAAGCGTTCATGTGCGGCCCGTTGTCCGTCGTGTAGAGCACGATGGTGTTGTCGGTGATTCCGAGGTCGTCGAGTTTCTTGAGCAGCAACCCGATGTGACCGTCGTGCTCGACCATGCCGTCCGCGTATTCGGTCCGGGCGGTCAAGCCGGGTGGGCTGCGGTGCTCCTCACGCACATGCGTTCGGAAATGCATGCGGGTGCTGTTGAACCAGCAGAAGAAGGGCTTGCTCGCCTTGACCTGCCGGTCGATGAAATCCATCGCGGCGGCCGAGGTCTCGTCGTCGATCGTCTCCATCCGCTTCTTTGTGAGCGGGCCGGTGTCCTCGATCTTGCCGTCGGCGGATGCCTTGAGCACGCCGCGCGGACCAAACCGCTTGCGGAATTCGGGGTCCCGCGGGTAGGTGCGCTGTTCCGGTTCCTCTTCCGCGTTCAGGTGGTAGAGATTGCCGAAGAACTCATCGAAGCCGTGGTTGGTCGGCAGAAATTCGTCGCGGTCCCCCAGATGGTTCTTCCCGAATTGGCCGGTCGCGTAGCCGAGGGGCTTGAGCAGTTCGGCGAGGGTGGCGTCCTCCTTCTGCAGGCCCACCGTGGCTCCTGGCACGCCGACCTTGGACAGGCCGGTGCGCAGCGTCGATTGCCCGGTGATGAAGGACGACCGCCCCGCGGTGCAGCTCTGCTCCGCATAGTAGTCGGTGAACATCATGCCTTCGCGGGCGATGCGGTCGATGTTCGGAGTCCGGTAGCCCATCAGGCCGAAGGTGTAGGCGCTGATGTTCGATTGCCCGACATCGTCGCCGAAGATCACCAGGATGTTGGGATGGGCGCCGGACGGCTGGGCTTGCGGCTGCCCCGGCTGTGGTTGGGGCTGGGCTTTGGCGGAACCGATCAGGGCCGCGGGGTCGAGGGCGGATGCCGCGGCGAGGGTCGTCCCCGTCAGCAGCATGTTGCGGCGGCTGAGGACCCTTGGTTTTGGCTGCTCATCATCGTGGTTTGCGGAACCGCTCACATTTCCCTCCCTTTTCGGATGATGCACCGGAACCCGATGTGGGACATGGCGCTGTCGATCATCTGCGGCTGACGGGCCGCGGGCCGGTACCGCTCGCAATAGCTAGGGGCGCACAGGAACGAGCCCCCTTTCACCACCTTGCGCGGAATGCGGATGTTGGGCTGGGCCGGGTCGAGGCTGCTCTCCCGCGGGGCGCCGCGTGGGTTGCTCGGAATGCAGCAGGGCTTGCCCGCGTCGGCCGGATGCCGGGCGCTGTACCAGTCGCAGGTCCACTCCCACACATTGCCCGCCATGTCGAACAGGCCGTAGCCGTTGGCGGGGTAGGAACCGACCGGAGCGGTGCGCTCGAACCCGTCGGACTCCTGATTTTGCCAAGGAAACTGCCCTTGCCACGTGTTGGCCATGTGGCGGCCGTCCGGCATGAACTCGTCGCCCCAGCAATAAATCGTGCCGTCCAGGCCGCCACGCGCGGCGAACTCCCATTCGGCCTCCGTGGGCAGCGTCTTCCCGGCCCAGCGGGCATAGGCCTCGGCATCCTCGTACGCGACGTGGACGACCGGATGGTCCGGGCGGTCGTCGATTCCGCTGCCCGGCCCTTCCGGGTTGCGCCAGTTCGCCCCTGGCACATACGACCACCAGTTGGCGAGGTTCCGAAGGTCAACGGGGCGGCTTGCCTTGTGGAACACCAGGGCTCCGGGTTGCAACATACCGGGCAAGGCGCCCGGATAATCCACCGGGTCGAGCGGCCGCTCGGCGACTGTGACATAACCCGTGGCCGCGACGAAGCGCCGGAACTGTTCGTTGGTCACGGCGACGGCGTCCATCCAGAAGCCATCGACGGCGACGCGGTGGGTGGGGCTTTCCTCCCGGTAATGCCGATCGGACCCCATCCGAAAGGTGCCTCCGGGAATCCAGACCATTCCCTGGTCCTGAAGGTGATCCTGGCCCTGGTCCAGGGGAGCGGCTGGCTTCGGGCAGCACGCTGGCGCATCGGTGCTCATGGCTGACGTGTCATCCTCGTTCAAGGAATGGCGTTCGCAGGTCGACGCAACGGAAGCTGCAAAGCACCGGTCTCGCTGGCCCCCGACAACCGCGCCGATCGAGGCGTGGGCGACTTCGCCAGAAGCGTGGTGCGGTGGTTGTGTTGCGGCAATCCTCGGCGGGGTAACTTACACGTAACGTTGAAGGGCATTGCGAGCCCCGCTCACCCCCGCAACCTGGTCGGCTCTCGCGTGTGCGGCTGCGGCTTGCTGCATTCCAGCATCGGTGGAGCGTCATCGAGGAGTGACCGGCATCCATCCATCGGATGGATCGTAGGCCCAGATGGACTGCGCAACCGCCACCGTGTCATTCCCCAGATCCTTTTGCAGAACATGGCCGTCCGGGCCGACCTGGAAACTCATGATGCCGTTTTCTCCGTAGTCGGATGGCCAAGCCAGGATGGCGAACCCCTTCTCAAGACGGTCGTCGACCAGATAGCTCATCGCCCCGCCCGGAGCGCCCGGCCCCTGCGCCGTCAGAATGCGGAACCAGTACCCACGGTACGGATCGCCGGGCCGCCGGCCCTCCAGAAAGGCATGCTGCCTTTCGACAAAGGCCGACAACGGGCTCGCGTGCGTGGCCTCGGTTCCGTTTCCAGCGGCTTTGCTATGGCCGGCTTGCGCGGGCCACCACAGCCCATCGGTGCTGCCCGGCGTGCTCTGGATGTAGCGTGCATAGGCGGCTGGGCGGCCTCCCGCTTTCGACCGTTCCATGTAATCCCGCTGAGCCTGGACGAAGGCGTGCAAAGCCGCGATGGCGTCCAGTTCGTCGGCGCCGATCCGGCGCACGAATATCTCTTCTTCGCCGGCGGGCGTGTCGAAGAACCACCGCTGGCCGATGCGCACGAGCGGTATCGGGAAGGGCCAGTTCTGATGCCCAAGAAGAATGCCGGCGACATCGCCTTCTTCCTGCAGGCGCATCCCCTCCTTCGCGCCGCGCGCCGCGCGTTGCCGATCCACGCGGGCACTTGCCGGGTCGGGGCCTTCCACAAGGTCGGCATTGCCTGGGCCGAACATCGCCAACAGGCTTCGCGTGTCGTCCGCGGCAAGGGCGGCCACAAAGGCGTCCGCGGCTTCCCGAGCCGTTGCGAAGCTGCGCTGATCGGCGGACGGTGCAGGTGCTCCCATGGCGGGCGGCGTGGTCTGCGACTGGGCGAAGGCCGCCGCTATGGTGAACATAGCCACGATTGGCGCCAGGATGCCGGCCAGAATTGTTCGTCTCAGGCGGTGCGCTCCAGTCATCGTGATCCTCCGGATGCCGTCGTCGCGAACCGTTCAGCGTCTGTGGAAGCCGCCGTGAAAGCCGCCGCCATGGAAACCGCCGCCATGGAATCCCCCAAATCCTCCCGCCCCCTGGAACCCACCCGCTCCCCCAAGGCTCTGAAGGCCGCGCAGACTCTGATGCTCCGCAAGCGATCCATGTTCGATGTTGGAGAAGGCGTTGTGTCCGCCGGGATTGAAATGCTCCCCAGCCCCGGCAATGCCGCGGTTGGCCAGCGAGGCGGGCGCCCGGTCCAGACCCGCCGCCCCCTGTGGGCGCTGAGAGAATGCCCGCCGTTCAGGCGTTGCGTTGGCCAGTCCGCGGCGAACCTGCTCGGCGTTCAATGGCGCGGCCGCGCGTCCTGCACCGCCCATCCGGTTCACATGGGCCTGCCGTCCCAGCTCGGTGTTGGCGGAATGCCAACGATTTTCGCGATTTTGCGAAATGCCGTCGATCCGTGCGCGGACATTCTGCGTGTTGATGTTGACGTTGCGGTTGATGTTCACATCGCCATGGTAGATGTCGTGATTGTCCCATGACAGGGCGAAGCCCAAGGCCGTACCGAACACCGCCCCGGTGAAGAAAGCCGCCGCAGGGTCGTAATAATACGGATAAGGTGGCGACCAGTAGTAAGGAGGTGGCGCGGTGGGCGGCGTTACATAGACGACCGTCGCGGGGTTGTAGGTCGGCACGTAAATCACCGTGGGGTCAGCCGAGTGCACCACGATGCTTTCCTTCTGCTTGGTCACCGTCTGCTTGTCGTTGGACACCAAATTGCCAGCGGCGTAGGCCTTCTGACGAAAGCCTTGGATCGCATCCATGACCTCGCTCTGCTGCCGCACCACGGCTTCGCCCAGTTGCTGGGTCCAATCGAGGTCGTCGTTCATCACCTTGAGAACATCCGGGTAATTGAGAAGCGCGACGACGCTCGGGTCCCAACTCTTGGGAGGGCCGACCTTCGGATTGCTGCGGCGCTGCTCAAGGAGCCGTTGTGCTTCGACGACTTGAAGGGGTTGGGTGGAGGCGGGAAGCACGATCGCCAGAAGGTCATCCGGGTATAGGGCCACCCGGCTCACCAGCGTCTGAAGCTGTACGCTGCTCAGTTTGGCTGGCTCATTCGGCGGCGATTGTGCCTTGGTGGAAAAAGCGAAGAGAAGCGTAAGCATCAGCGATACGGCGACCATAATCAGTTGGCCGCCGATTGTCAGCCGGCACAGCCAGGTCCAGGCATTCAATGATGCCCCTCCGTACGCATCGGATGAGCGCACGGCGGATAAAGGTACGGGAACCATGGCGCTCTCCTTTTCCGGTCCCAGCCCGCTACAGCGGGCACATGGCGACGCGACGCGCGAGCGCTCACCTGGGAGAGCGGACCTGCGTGGCAGCGGAGCGAAGTAGGCAACCTTTGATGAGTAAGCCGTAACAGAGATGGACCAAACCGTCTTCCCCGAAACAGGTTAGTTACCGTTTCAATTGGGTGGGTGCTGTTTCAGCGTACGGCAAACACGTACAGCAACGGCAATGGAACTTTGCTCGTCATCAGGGCTGCCCCCAGACCACGCATCGCAATGCGCAAACCTACCGAGCCTGCCGGCTCCCACAAACGTTCGCCCCCTCCTGTGCCGACGGGGCCTCTCATAGGTAATAAACGCTCGGCGTTACGGTAAAATGCTTTCTCGTTCAAAAAATTATGCCAGACACCAACCTGAGATGGCGATGCATCAAATTCTCAGTCGGATATCTATTCCAGAAATCAAAAAATTTTCAGAGAAAATGTAGATTGTTCTAGCGGTGTACATTGACCAAGCTGTGTCTCCGTCAATGGGCTATGTTTAAATTAATGGTATGAATTATTGCCCTGAGTTAGCCAAGCTTTTTAGTGAGGTGTGGGCAAAAGGTGAACGGGCCTTAAAGGGCCGTTGCGTGATGCCAATCGGTCAATGCAAGGGGTGGCTCCCTTGTCAGGAGAAGTCAATGGATGACACATCTCGCGGTTCGCTCGGAAGAGTGAGCAGCGTCTTTGTGGTCTTTGCTGCGTATGCCGCTCTCGCATCGACCTCGACGGCACAGGAGGCTGGAAAGCAGCCCAATGCGCCGAACAGCGGACAGAATGAGGCCAACAACCCATTGACTCCCAAGATCACTTTCAATCTTCAGGATTATTACATTCCCTCTTTCATCAGGGGGCCGGATCAGGACGCCAACCAGCTTCTGTTTCGTGGGTTGGTACCGTCCGACCTGTTCGGCGCTCCACAACTTTTCCGGTTCACGTTGCCCATCGCGACCGCTCCGACGCTTCCCGATGGCTCGGAAACGGGCTTGGGTGACTTGACGCTGATGGATCTTTTCATGTTTCCGGGAAAGGACGTTTCATTCGGCCTCGGTCCGATGCTGGTCGCGCCGACCGCCAGCAGCCGGGTGCTTGGCGCTGGAAAATGGCAAGCGGGGGCGGCAGGCGTTGCGGTCGCACCACAGTCGTGGGGGCTGGTCGGCGGTCTGTTGACCTATCAACAATCCTTTGCAGGCGACGACGATCGGGAAGCGGTCAAGTTGCTGACCGTCCAGCCCATACTCTTCTACAATTTGCCGGACGGGTATTATTTGCGGTCCTCCGCCATCTGGAGCTTCGATATCGAGAACGACACACGCTATGCCCCCTTGGGGTTTGGCGTGGGCAAGGTCTGGCAAGTCAGCCGGACCGCATCGGTGAACGCCTATATCGAGCCCCAATACACAGTCCTACACCATGGGGCGGGCATTCCCCGCTGGCAGGTCTTCGCGGGCCTCAATCTTCAGTTCAGCCTGGGACAATGAAGGAGCCACCGGGGTAGGCCATCACCGGATAGGCCATCGGAACAGCGTGACAAGTGGGACCGGCGGATAAGATCTCGAACCTGAACAGGATGGTGCCATGCCTTTCGACGTTGGCGCAGTCGGGCCCGATCCGTGTGGCGACGGGCTGACAAGCCGCCGAAGGACCTCCCTTGGGGTTTCCTTGGGAACGTGGCTGTGCGGAGTCTGGGCCGCTGCGATCGGATGCGGCCTTCCGGTGCAGGAGGCACGCGCGGCCGAGAATGGGACCGGATTCTATCTGCTCGGATCACGCGGGCCGTTGGCCGCGGCCGTTCCGCCGCAAGGCGTCTTTTTCCAGAACGACTTCTACGTCTTCCACGCGGACCGAAGCAGTTCGCGGACGCTTCCGGTGCACGGCAATCTCGCCACGGATTTCCGCTCACGCGCTTACATCGACCTGCCGACGTTCGTATGGTCGACGCCCTGGACGTTGGGCGGTGCCCGGCTCGCCTTTTCCGCGACCATCCCGTTCGGAGGGCCGGACGTATCGGCGAGCGCGGTGGTCGGCCCCTACAGCAGTTCCACCAGCGACAGCGCCTTCACCATCGGCGATCCGGTGTTTTCCGGCATGCTCGGCTGGGAGTCCGGGCGGCTCCGCGCCACGGGCATCGTGTCGGTCAACACGCCCGTCGGCGACTACCGCAAGGGCGCGCTCGCCAACATCTCCTTCAATCGCTGGGCGGCCGACGTCAGCGGCGCGGTCACCTGGCTCGACACGGATCGGGGGCTCGACCTGTCCGGGGTCATCGGCGTGACGTTCAACGGCGAAAACCCGGCGACCGACTACCGGACCGGTACGGAATTGCATCTGGAGTGGGCGGCGTCCCAGTATCTGTCGAAGGACTTCTCGATCGGGATCGTCGGCTACCATTACCAGCAGATCAGCGGCGACAGCGGCTCCGGTGCCGTGCTGGGGGACTTCAAAGGGCGCGTGACTGCGCTCGGCGGCACCGCCGGGTACAATTTCCAGATCGGTAAGGCGCCGGTCTCCACCCGCATCAAGGTCTACCGCGAGTTCGCCGTGGAAAACCGCGTCCCCGGCGGGACGACCGGATTTCTCACCGTCTCCTTGCCGCTGTGGGTGCCGCAACCATCCTCGACACCGCACTGAGCGGCCATGCCGTTTCGGTTGAACAACAGGGGTGCGACCATGCCGTTGTCGAGTTGCCGGATGTCCTGGGTCCGATTGGCCGCTGCCCGATGGGTTGCCATGGCCTGCATCCTGGCGTTGGCCTCCGGCATCCTCGCCGGACCGGGCGGAGCGGCGGAGCGCGATCCGCTGCCTTCGTGGAACGACGGCGCGGCCAAGGCCGCGATCATCGCGTTCGTCGCGCGGGTGACAACCGAGGGCGGTGCGGACTTCGTTCCAACCGACCAGCGCATCGCCACCTTCGACAACGACGGCACGCTGTGGGCGGAGCAACCCGGCTACGTCCAGGCCGCCTTTCTGATGGACCGCCTGAAGGACATGGCGCCGCAGCATCCGGAATGGCGCACCGAACAGCCCTACAAGGCAGCACTGGAAGGCGACCAGAAAGCCGTCGCCGCGGGTGGCATGCGGGCCATCGACAGCTTGGTCATGGCCACGCACGCGGGCATGACCTCGGAGGAGTTCGCGGAGGCCGTCCGGTCCTGGATCACGACGGCCCGGCACCCGCGCTTCGACCGTCCCTACACTGACTTGGCCTACCAGCCGATGATCGAGCTGGTGACCTACCTGAAGGACCAGCGTTTCAAGGTCTACATCGTGTCCGGCGGCGGGGTCGAATTCATGCGCCCGTGGACGGAGGCCATCTACGGCATTCCGCCGGAGCAGGTCGTCGGCTCCAGCATCAAGCTCCGCTACGAGCTGACCGGCGACAGCCCGGCGCTGCGCCGGTTGCCGGAGATCGACTTCATCGACGACGGCCCCGGCAAGCCGGTCGGAATCGCCAAGGCCATCGGGCGCCGGCCGATCTTCGCGGCGGGCAACTCGGACGGCGACCTGCAGATGCTGCAATGGACCACCCTGGCACCGGGACCTCGCTTCGCCCTGCTCGTCCACCACACGGACGCCGAGCGGGAATGGGCCTACGACCGCAACTCGGCGGTCGGAAAGCTGGACAAGGCGCTGGACGAGGCGCCGGGGCGCGGCTGGCTCGTCGTCAACATGAAGGCGGATTGGAAGACCGTCTTTCCCTTTCAGCGGTGAACGTACACCGTGAACAATGGGCGGGGAGCGCCGATATGACGGCACGCGAGTCCATCCTGGAGCTTCAGCGGCGAGTCAACCGGTCCATCATCGGACAGGCACGCGTCGTTGAACGGCTCGTCATCGCGCTTCTCGCGGATGGCAACGTGCTGATGGAGGGCCTGCCCGGCCTTGCCAAGACCCGCGCGATCAAGAGCCTGTCGAAGAGCCTGGAATCCAACTTCAGCCGCATCCAGTTCACCCCGGACCTGCTCCCTTCCGACATCACGGGCGGTGAGATCTACCGCAGTGACGGCGTGGGCGATGCGGCCTTCACCTTCCGCCAGGGCCCGATCTTCGGGAATCTGATCCTCGCCGACGAGATCAACCGGGCGCCGGCCAAGGTGCAGTCCGCCCTGCTGGAGGCAATGGAGGAGCGGCAGGTGACCGTTGCCGGCAAGCGGTACCCGCTGCCCGGCCTGTTCATGGTGCTGGCGACGCAGAATCCCATCGAACAGGAAGGCACTTACCCGCTCCCCGAGGCGCAGATGGACCGCTTCCTCATGCATGTCCGGATCGATTACCCGAGCGATGCCGACGAGGTGGAGGTGCTGCGGCTGGTGCGGCGGGAGCAGGGGGGAGTTCCCGAAGCGGACCGTGCGCCGCAAGAGGAGCGCATCGCCCAACGCTGTGTTTTCGACGCGCGGGCGGAGATTGCCGAGGTGACGACCGCCGAGGCGATCGAAAGCTACATCGTTGCCCTGATCGCGGCGACCCGGCGGCCCGAGGAGTATGGCGACACGCTCAAGACCTGGATCGCGGTGGGCGCCAGTCCGCGCGGCTCGCTGGCGCTCGACCGTTGTTCGCGCGCCCATGCGTGGCTGCAGGGGCGGACCTACGTGGTGCCTGAGGATGTGCAGGCCGTCGCGCACGACTGTCTGCGCCACCGCGTGTCTCTGACCTACGACGCCATCGCCGACGGCGTGACCAGCAATGGGGTGATCGACGAGATCCTGCGGCAGGTTGCCGTCGCGGCCTGAACCGGCGTGCGGAGGACGACGAATGGCGATGGATGAACCGAAGCGTTGGCAACGCAAGGCGCCGTCCAACGGCGCGGCGCGGGCCTATGTCACGCTCGACGCCCTGCAGCGCCTCCGGCATCGGGCGCGCGGCTTCAGCTTCCTGCCGCGGCAGCCGGTCCACAGCATCCTGACCGGACGCCACGCCTCACGGCTGCGCGGGCGCGGGCTGAACTTCGAGGAACTGCGCCGCTACGTCGAAGGCGACGACATCCGGACCATCGACTGGCCCGCCACCGCCCGGCTTGGCAGCCCCTACGTGCGCGTCTACACGGAGGAACGGGACCGGACCGTGCTGCTGCTGGTGGACCAGCGCCTGTCCATGTTCTTCGGCAGCCGGCGGGCCATGAAGTCGGTCGTCGCCGCGGAGGTCGCGGCGCTGTCGGCCTGGCGCGTCACGTCGCTCGGCGACCGCGTCGGAGCCATCGTCTTTTCCGAGGGCGAGGTGGCCGAGATCAGGCCACAGGCACGGAGCGGGGCGGTCCCCGGCCTCCTGGAAGCCGTGGTCCGTCAGAACCGGGCGTTGCGCGCCGACGGAGAAACTTTGGCCGATCCGGGCCTGTTCAACGATGCCCTGCGACGGGCCACCCGCCTGATCCCGCACGACGGCCTGCTGTGCCTCATCACCGACGCCTTCGGCGCTGACGATGAGACCGTCCGGCTCGTCACGCGGATCGCCGCGCACAACGACGTGCTGACGGTGTTCATCCACGACCCGATGGAAGCGGCCTTGCCGGATATGGGCCGGGTGGTCGTCGCGGAGGGGCCGCATCAGATCGAGGTCGACACGGCGGCGCGCGGCTTGCTCGATCGCTTCGCCGCCGGCTTCGCCGAGCGTCGGGCGCGCATCGCCGGCTTCGCGCGCGACCACGCCATTCCGGTTCTGCCCATCGCCACCGACCACGATGTGGTCGATCAACTTCGCGACCTGCTCGGGCACCGCGTGGCGTCTTCCGCAGCGGAGCGGAGAGGAGTGCGCGGATGAGCGACGATCCGGCGAGCCTGTCCAACCTCCGCGACCTTGCGCTCCCCAACCCGGTTCCCTGGTGGCCCCCAGCGCCGGGTTGGTGGATTCTGGCCGCGGGGGTTCTGCTGGCCGGTTTCCTGTTGGCCGTCCACGCCATGGCCCGTTATCGCGCCAACGCTTACCGCCGGGAGGCCCTGCGAGTCCTCGACGCGCTGGAGGGTGACATCGGCAAAGCCGATGCGGCCTTGCTCGCCCAACGCATGGCCTTGCTGCTGAAGCGGGCAGCGCTCGCCGCCTATCCCCGGTCGGAGGTCGCCGGCCTCGACGGAGCCTCGTGGCTCGCCTTTCTCGACCGAACCGCGGGAACCGACCGTTTCACAACGGGGCCGGCGCGGCGTCTTCCCGACCTCGTCTACGGGGCCGCCGAGGGCGGCACGGACGCCCTGCGGGAGATCGCTGCCACGGCCCGCCTGTGGCTCCGGACCCACCGCGCTCCGGCATCAAGACGGAGCGGCTGGCTATGCTGACGTTGGCCTATCCGTGGCTGCTGCTCCTGTTGCCCCTGCCGTGGATCGTCCACCGGATGGTGCCGCCGCGCATCGAACGGCGACCGGCGGTGCGCGTGCCCTTCTTCGCCACCCTGGTCGCGCTCACCGGAGCGGCACCCCAGGGGGGAACCGCCGTTGCCCGGCGGGGCATCTGGCGGACCGCCGTGCTGATCCTGTGCTGGTGCCTGTCGGTCGGCGCCCTGGCGCGTCCACAATGGATCGAGCCGCCGCTGCACCGGGACCAGCCGGCGCGGGACCTCCTGCTGCTGGTCGATCTGTCCGGTTCCATGGAGACGCGCGATTTCACCGACGCCAGCGGAGTGGCGGTGGACCGGCTGACGGCGGTGAAGCAGGTGCTCGACGATTTCCTGTCGCGCCGCGACGGCGACCGGGTCGGCGTGGTGGTCTTCGGCAACGCGCCCTTCACGCTGGTGCCCTTCACCGCCGATCTTGGGCTCTGCCGCCGTCTCGTCCAGGAGATGCAGGTCGGCATGGCCGGTCCACGCACCGTGTTCGGCGACGCCATCGGATTGGGCATCACGCTGTTCGAGCGCTCGACGGTGCCGGCCAAGACGATCATCGCCCTGACCGACGGCAACGACACGGCGAGCCGCGTCCCGCCGGCGGAGGCCGCCCGCGTCGCCAAGGACAAGGCGATCACCATCCACACCATCGCTATCGGCGATCCGACCGCGGTCGGCGAGGACGCGCTCGACGAGAAGGCCCTGCGGGACGTGGCGGACGCAACCGGCGGCGGCTTCTTCCGCGCGCTTGATCGGACCCAGCTCGCTGAGGTTTACCAACGGCTCGACGCCATCGAAACCCGGAAGGTGGACACCGTGTCCGTCCGGCCGAGGACCGACCTGTTCTGGGTGCCGCTGGCGGCGCTCACCATCCTGAGCATGGCGGCCCAGACACTCGGCCTGCTGCCGAGGCTGCGCCGCGGCTCCCCGTCCGGGCGCGCCGATGGCCATTCAGCCGCGACGCCGGGAGTGCGCCCATGACCGATCCGTTGTCCGAGCTGCATGTGCTGCGTCCCTGGTGGTTGCTGCTGCTGATCCCCGCGGTAGCCTTGTGGTGGCTCGACCGCCGGACGGGCGATCCGCTGCGGCCCTGGCGGGCCGCCATGGCTCCGGAACTGCTGGCCCATCTGACCGTCGGCGGCGGAGCCAACCGGCGCTTCGCACCCGGTACGCTTCTGCTGTTCGGGTGGTTCGTGGGGATCGTGGCGATGGCCGGACCGACGTGGCGGCGGGAGCCTTCCTTGTTCGCCGACGCTGCCCCGCCCGCCATGATCGTCCTGCGCGTGACCCCGACCATGACGGCGCCCGACCTGCCGCCAACCCGGCTGGAACGGGCCCGGCAGAAAATCTCCGACCTCCTGGACCGGCGGGAGGGGGCGGCCACCGGCCTCGTCGCCTACAGCGGCTCGGCGCATCTGGTCCTGCCGCCGACGACGGACAAGGACGTGGTTTTGACCATGGCCCGCGCCCTCTCTCCGGAGATCATGCCGCGCGAAGGCGACCAGCTTGCCCAGGCGGTGGCCCTGGCGGCGCGGGTGCTGGCGGAGGGCAAGCGCGGCGGTTCGCTGGTCGTGCTGGCCGATGCGGTGGCGCCCGATCAGGCCAACGCGTTGCGGAGCACGGGCCAGAGCGCCGATCGGCCGCCAACCGTCCTGTGGGCCATGCTGCCTCCGGACCGCGCCGCTCAGGACACCACTTTGCAGAACGCTGCCACCACCTTGGACGCCCGTTTGGTGGAGGTGACCCCCGATCCCACCGACGCCGCATCCGTCGCCCGTCGCCTGGATTCCGCGACCGCCCCGGCGGCCACCGCCCAGGGAGATGAGGCTCGCTGGCAGGACGCGGGATATTGGCTGACCCCCTTGATCGCCGCGCTGGTGCTCGGGTGGTTCCGGCGCGGCTGGAGTCTGGCGGCATGAGGAACGCAGTGGTTGGTCTTCTCGCCATCGTTCTCCTCTCCCTGGCCGGCGCCACGCTGCTCCTCGGCTGGAAGGACTTGTGGGCGACGCCCGACCAGCGTGGCCGCTGGCTTATGGAACGGGGGCGGTACGCCGAGGCCGCCGACGCCTTCATCGATCCGATGTGGCGCGGCGTGGCGCTGATGAAGGCCGGCAACTTCAAGGACGCGGCACCGCAGTTCGCCGGCATCGACACCGCCGAGGCCGCCTACGATCAGGGCAATGCCTTGGTGATGCAGGGAAAATACGACGACGCGGTCGCCCGCTACGACCGGGCGCTCGCCCTCAGGCCCGGCTGGGCGGACGCCGAGGCCAACCGGACGCTCGCCCGTCTGCGCGCCGACCGTGTCCGGGCGAAAGGGGGCGACGACGGCGACACCGAGGATGACCCGGACGACGTCGTCTATGACCGAACCAAGAAGGATGGCGGCAAGGACACGGAGACCTCCGGCGGTGCCCCGATGAGCGACGAGGCGATCCGCGCCCTGTGGCTCAAGCGGGTCCAGACGCAGCCCGCCGATTTCCTGCGGGCGCGCTTCGCCTACCAGCTTCAGGCAGCGCCTGGAGCCGGCACTGCTCCGGGAGGTTCGCCATGAGCCTGGCCCGCAAGCCGCAGCGGTGCGGTTGGGTGGCGGTCTGGCTGGCGATGGTGCTGTCCATCGGCGGCATGACCGCCGGTTCGGCGCGCGCGGAGGAGGGAACGGGCACGCCCCCGGTCGTGGTTCGCACGTCGAGCCGCCCGGACCAGACCGCCATCATCGGGCAGCATGTGCGCGTGTTCGTCGACGTCCTGTTTCTGGATGGGATGGCCCACCCGCCGCGTGTCACGTTGCCGGCCATGGATGCCGCGCAGGTCTTTCGCTTCGAGACCCAAGCGACCTCGCTGAGCGAAGGCATCCGGGGGCGGACCTATGTCGGCCAACGCTTTGAATTCGCCCTGTACGCACGGCGCGGTGGCACCCTGACCATCCCGGCAGCCAATGTCGTGCTTCTCGACCGCGACGGGCATGAAACCGGTGTGGTGTCCGGCACCGCGCTGACGCTGTCCGTCACCGTGCCCCCGGGGGTCGACCCGTCGCAGGCGGTGACCGCGTCTACACGGCTGAGCGCGCACGAGAGCTGGGCGCCGGAACCGGACACAGCGTTCAAGGCCGGTGACGCCCTGGTCCGCACCATCACGCGGGAGGTTGCCGATGTTCCGGGCAGCGCGCTTCCGGACATCCGCTTTTCGGCGCCGGACGGGGTGCGCGTCTATGGGGAGCCAGCCCGGATCGACGACCGGATCGAGCGCGGCGATCTGACCGGGGAGCGCACGGACCGGACAACCTACGTCTTCGAGACGGCAGGGCGCTTCGACCTGCCGGCCGTGTCGCAGACATGGTGGGACCTGGAGTCCGACCGTCTGCGCACCGTCACTTTCCCGGCGGTTCGCGTAACCGTTGCCGCTCCACCGCCATTGGTCATGCCGCCGGGCGGCTCGCCGGATGCTGGTCCAGGACGGATCTGGATGCTGGCGGTGGTTTTCGGTGGGATTATCCTGCTGACCGTCCTCGCCGTTTTGGCAAGGGACCGTCTTGCTCAAGCATGGAAAGCGTGGCGCCTTCGGCGGCAGCAATCGGAACGCAGCATGTTCAATACACTGCTGCGAGCCTGCCGGGGGAACGACCCACGCGCCATCTACACGACCTTCACCCGATGGCGTGATCGGTTGGCCGGACGGTGCCGGCTGGAGGATCACCCGGAAGGGGCGGCCCTCATGCTTGCCGCAAAGGACTTGGAGCATGTCCTGTTTGCTGGCGGCGGTTCGCCGCAAATATGGTCGATGGAGCAAAGCCGGAGTTTGGCGAAGGCCTTGCGGACCCTCCGCCCGGATGTCCTGCAAAGGCTAACCTCGGCAAACACCCGCAACCTTCCACCACTCAATCCTGCCCGCCTCTCGTCCATCCGGCCTCGGCTGCTGACAGCGCGCTTCAAAAGCTTGGTGAAGGAAGCCGCTTGCGGCCCTTGACCTTCCTGGCCGCGTCGAAGCCACGCGCGCCCCCTTTCCCGTGGTTTTAACGCTCTGGGTGTCGAGAATGGCGGCCGAGGGGGTCGGATCGCGGCCCTCCTGCTCGCGCAGCATCACCACCAGATGGTGGCGCAAGGTCTCCCACACGCCGGCTTCCAGGAAGGCGCGGAAGTAGCGGTAGACCGTGGGCCAGGGCGGGAAGGCTGGCGGGGGCGGTAGGGGGCGCCATTGGCAGCCGGTCCGCACCACGTAGAACAAAGACAGCCGGCGCATGTCCGTGCTGCGGGGGGCGTCCGCCGGGCTTGGGCGACGGGATCAGGGGTTCGATCAACCGGTACTGGTCATCGCTCAGCGCTTGGCTGGCGCTGTAATCGCCAACCAACCGGCGTTCCTCGGGCGTCCACATCGGCGGCCTCCGGCAGTGGGGTTCAGCGCGCCATTATCAAAGCCAAAGTCGCCGCTCAACTTGCGATGTGCATCGCCAAGGATGAGCCATCGTTCGGAAGGGTTGGGGTGGATTATTTTGAGAATGAAGAAGCAAAAGTAAAGTTACGTTTATGTATTTTAACCAAACAAGCATATCTTCATAGTTAACAAATATTCACCGCCTCCATAGCTAATCGTCGATTGAATGCAGCGCATTGTTGACTCTCGGTATTTATAGGTTATGTTTGCGCGGAGTTTGGGTTTTTAGCTCATCATCCGTCATCCGCAAAGATTGTTGTTCGAGTCCATCAGAATGCTTCGGAAAGCGCCATTTGCCTCAATGTCCTTGCAGCGGCAGTTCATGGCCCTGATCGGGATCGGCCTGTCGTTGCTGTCGGCTGTCTGCCTGTTTGGCGTCGCCTGGCTCCAGACGGACCAGATGGAGCACAACATGGAAGAGTTTAGCCGCAATGAGTTGGACTCGCTGCACGCGCTCATCGTGAGCGTGATGGCCAAACGCCCGACCGACGCCGAGGATGTCGGGATCGGGGTGTTCAACGACTGGTTCCGCCAGCGCAACACCGACTATCCCGGTCAGATCTGGAGCGCCTGGTCGCCGTCGGTCGCCAGCCACATGGCCGAGGGCTCCCCGAGCACCCCGCCCAAGGAACCGCGCGACGACATCGACCGGGAAGCGCTCCGTTCGGGCAAGCCGGTCGGCCGGTATGTGCGCGACACCTACCGGATGACGCTGCCCATTGTTCTGGGCGAGACGCCGGGCGCCGACCAGGAGGTCTGCTTCACCTGCCACGGCGCGATGGGACTGCGGAAGGGCGACGTCATCGCCGTGCTGTCCAGCCAGCTCGACGTTGGCGCGGAGCAAAGCCGCCTGCGCGACATTCTGCTGAAATTGCTCGGCTGCGGCGTGCTGCTGACCGTGACCAGCATGCTGGTGGTCCGCTGGACCTTGGTGAAGCGCGTCACCGGCCCGGTCGCCACCATCACCCGCTCGATGGAGCGCATGGCCGCCGGGGATTGGGCGGTCGATATCGCGGGCGGGGAGCGCCGCGACGAGGTCGGCGCCATGGCCCGCGCCCTGGCGGTGTTCCGTGGCAATGCGGAGAAGCGGGCTGAACTCGAAGCCGGCCAAGCGGCCCAGGCAGCGGAACGGGAGCGGCGCATGCGTCACATCGAAGAGTTGGTCCACCATTTCGAAGGCACGATCGCCCAGGTCCTCTGCAACCTCTCCTCGTCCACCGAACAATTGGTCGGTACGGCGCGCAGCATGACCGAAACGGCCGATGCCGCCACGCACACGTCCGAGCGGACCGCGGAGGCGGCCGGGACGGCGTGCGGCAGCGTGCAATCGGTCTTCGCGGCCGCGGATCAGTTGGCAAGCTCCATCCACGCCATCGGCGACGAGGTGTCGCGCTCCACCCGGGTGTCGAAGGACGCCGTCGCTTCAGTGGTGCGTTCGACAGAACGGGTCCGCGCGTTGGAGGAAACGGCGCGGCAGGTCGCCGGCATCGTCGATCTCATCTCCAGCATCGCCGGGCAGACCAACCTTCTCGCCCTCAATGCGACCATCGAGGCGTCGCGGGCCGGTGCCGCCGGGCGCGGGTTCGCGGTGGTGGCCTCCGAGGTCAAGGCGCTCGCCGCGCAGACCATGGGGGCGACGCGCGAGATCATGGAGCGCGTCGGCGCCATCACCGAAAGCACCGCCGAAGCCGTTCAGGCGGTGCGGACGGTTGCGGCCACCATCGATTCCATCGACGGCGCTCTGGTGACGATCGCGGAGTCCGTGGAGCAGCAGGACGCCGCCACGCGCGAGATTGCAGCCAACAGCCGGCAAGCTGCGGAAGGCACCGAGACCGTGACGGACAACATCCGCATCGTCGGCTCAAGCATCCATAAGGTCGAGGAGGTCGGCCATACCCTTCAGGCCGTTGTCGGTGATCTCGAGCGGCAGGCAAAAGTCCTCCGCGAGGAGGTCGATCTCTTCCTTTCCGGTATTCGCACCGCATAAGGCCCTTCTTCTCGTTTCGGGACCCAACCCATGCTGAACGTCATTCGAAAAACCCGCCTCGCCAGCCGGATCACGGCAACCACCATCTTTGGTCTTCTGCTCATGTCGGGGACGCTCATTCTGCTGGTGGGCAACGATCTGAACGCCCACCTGTCCAAGCAGGCGAACCAGCGCCTGGACGAAAACGTCTCTGCGATGCGGGAACTGGTGCTGTCGCATGGAGGCGCGCTTCGATCCGAGGAAGGGACCCTCTGGGTCGGTGCCCGCAAGCTCGACGGGCAGAACGCGCTGCTGGACCGATTTGCCGGCGCTGTCGGTGGCGTCGCGACGATCTTTCATGGGGATGTCCGGGTGGCGACGACCATCGTGACGGACGGCAAGCGTGCGACCGGCACGCGACTGGCGCCGGGACCGGCCTACGAGGCGGTGTTCACGCACGGTCGGTCGTATCGTGGCGAGAACACGATTCTCGGCAGGCACTACATGACGGCCTACGATCCGATCCGCGACGATTCCGGCCGCGTCATCGGCATCCTGTTCGTCGGCGTGGAAAAGAGCCAGTTCTATGCGGCCATTGACGCGCTGATCCGGCGGGTGACGCTGGCCGCCTTGCTGGTGACGGCCATCGTCGCGGTCGCCGTGTTCGTTGCGATGCGGGTCACCTTCCGCCCTTTCGACGCGCTCCGCCGGGTCATGCTCGACCTTTCGGAAGGCCGCAAGGTGGCGTCCATCCCCGGACTCGGCCGTGGGGACGAGCTTGGCGACATGGCGCGCACCTTGGAGGGCTTCCGCGAGAACCTTCTTCGGGTGGAGCGGCTGCGGGCCGAGCAGGAGGAGCATGAGCAGCAGGTCGTCATCGAGCGGAAGCGCTCGATGCTCGCGATGGCCGACACCATGGAGCAGCGGGTCAAGGGCATGATCGCCGCCATCGGCCGGCAGATCGAAAGCCTGCACACGGCGTCCGGCGCCATGTCCGCCGAGGCGCAGCAGACCAGCGCCCAGAGCGCGGCCGTTTCCAGCGCCTCGCAGCAGGCCTCGGCCAACGTGCAGACCGTCGCCTCGGCCACCGAAGAGCTGAACGCGGCCAGCCAGGAAATCAGCCAGCAGATCGAGCGGTCGACCGATGTCGCCCGTCTGGCGGCGGACCGGTCCCGCCGCACCGATCAGATCGTCCAGGGGCTGGCGCACGCCGCCGGGCGGATCGGCGAGGTGGTGGACATCATCCGTCAGATCGCCAGCCAGACGAACCTGCTCGCGCTGAACGCCACGATCGAAGCGGCCCGCGCCGGCGAGGCCGGCAAGGGCTTCGCCGTGGTGGCGCACGAGGTGAAGAACCTGTCCAGCCAGACCGCCCGTTCCACCGACGAGATCGCCCAGCAGATTGCGGTGGTGCAGGACGCGACCGAAAAGGCCGTAGCGGCCATCGAGAACATCGTCGGCACCATCCAGGAGGTCCACGAGACCTCCTCGTCCATCGCCGCGGCCATCCATGAGCAGCACGCCGCCATTGCGGAGATCAGCCGCAACGTCCAGCAGACCGCGGCCGGAACCGCGGACATCAACAGGCACATCGCCGACGTCTCCGCGGGCGCACAGGGAACGTTGCAAGCCGCCCACATCGTCACCCTGGCGGCGGACGAGCTGGTCCGGCAGTCCGAAGCCCTGGAACAGCAGGTCGAGGACTTCCTGAGCGAGGTTCGCCAGTCGAACCGCCTGAGCGAGGCAGCGTGAGCAAGGGCACAGCAAGCAAGGATATGGCCCGATGGCAAACAGGCATCACCCGCTGACCGGGTTTGAACGCACCTTCGATCCCGGAGAGCTGATCGTCACGAAAACCGATCTGAAGGGCCGGATCACTTACGCAAACCGGGTTTTCCTGCGCATCTCCGGGTATGACGAACATGAAGTGATCGGAGCGCCGCACAACATCCTGCGCCACCCGGACATGCCGGCCTGCGTGTTCAAGCTTTTGTGGGACACCATCGGTGCCGGCCGGGAAATCTTCGCCTATGTCGACAACCGTGCGAAGACCGGCGACCATTACTGGGTGTTCGCCCACGTAACACCGAGCTTCGACGAAAACGGCACAGCCATCGGCTATCACTCGAACCGGCGCGTTCCTCGCCGTGACGCCGTCGAAACGATCCGGCCGCTGTACGCGCAACTCCTGGCCGAGGAGCGACGCCACGCAAACCCCAAGGCCGCCATGGTCGCCTCCACCGCTCTGTTGAGCGACCTCCTCAAGCGGAATGGCACAACCTATGATAAATTTATCTTCGCTTTATAGGTCGGGCATCCTCACCGCCGGCTCGGCCGCCCTGCTGTTGGGCTCGGTCCTGTGGGAAGCCACGACGGGCGGAGCGGCGCTGCCGATGGCCGTGGTCACGCTGCCGGCGGGGGCGGCATTGCTCGCCGCCTTCTTCTTCCAATGGCGGGTGGGGGAGGCGATCAAGAGGGCGACCGAGGTGTGCCGCCAGGGGGCTTCCGGACGGTTCGAGGCCCGCCTTGTCCGCATGCGCGAGAGCGGAGAGGTCGGGGCTCTGTTCGATGCCATCAACGACCTCCTCGACCCGGTGGACGCGTTCGTCCGTGAGGCGACCGCCTCCCTGGACGTCGTCGCCAGGGGCGAGTTCAGCCGTTGTCTGGTCGAAACCGGCCTGCACGGCGCCTTCGCGCGGGCGGCCGGGGCGATCAACCGCTCCTCCGCGCACATGGCCGCCCGGATGGCCGATCTGGAGCGCAGGACCGCCGATTTCGAGAACCGCACGCTCGCCATCGCCACGACGATGGCCGACGCGGCGGCGTCGCTGCGCGCGGACGCGGCCATTCTGGCGGAAAGCTCCGAAGGGACCGTAGCGATCGTGTCGGACGTCGGCGCTGCCGGCCGGGCCACGTCCGATGTGGTTCGCCGGGCGCTGGAAACCCTGTCCGCCTTCGCCGAACGGGTGACGGAGGTCGAGCGCCATTCCGCCGTGTCCGCGGCGCAGATCGTGCGGACGGTCGCGCAGGCTCGCGAAACGGATGAGCGCATGAACACGCTGGCGACGGCGGCCCACCGCATCGACGACGTCATCGTCGTCATCGAGACGGTGGCCAAGCAGACCAACCTGCTGGCGCTGAACGCCACCATCGAGGCGGCCCGCGCCGGCGAGGCCGGAAAAGGCTTCGCGGTCGTTGCCGGCGAGGTCAAGCACCTCGCCAACCGGACGGCCGAGGCGACCGGTGAGATCACCAGGGAAGTCGCGCACATGCAGCAAGCCACGGCGGCCGCCGTCACAGCCATCCAGGGCATCATCGCGATGGTCGGGAGCCTGGACGGGCTGGCCAAGTCCACGGCGACCGAGATGCGGACCCAGAAGGAAGGCCTGAGCCATGTGTCCACAATGCTGGCGGACGCGGTCTCCACGGCGGACACGGCCGTGTCGCAGGTGTCCGGGATCGCGATGGCCGCCAGCGACACGGAACGCAAAGCCGGCGCGGTGCTCGACGCGGCGGATCGCATGCGCACCGAAGCCTGCGCCTTGCGCAGGGAAGTCGACGCTTTCCTGACGGCGGTGCGCTCCACATGATTTCGAGGACGGCGACGACAACCGGTGGCGCCCGTGGCGCCGCCTGCGACCCCGCGGCGGGTGTCCGCTTCAGCGGTTGAAGGGCATGACCATGGCAGACCAAACTCAGAAACCATCCGACTCCCAGACCGTGCTCGGCCGCGACCGTTTCGTGGCCTTTGCCTTCGCGTCGGCCCATCTCCTGTTGGAGACCGATAATGAGGGCCGCATCGTCTTTGCGGCGGGCGCGCGATGCGGACTGACGGACCGGCGCGCCGAGGACTTGGTCGGCTGTTCCCTGTTCGACCTTTTGCCGCCTGGGGAGCACACCTTCTTCCGCATGCTGCTGACGCGGCTGATCGACTCCGGAAAGCTCGACCCCACCCATGTCTTCCTGAAGACCGTCGCCGGGCAACCCTTTGCGATGCTGATGGGCGGATGCCGCCTGCCGAATTACGCGGATCGCTGCTTTCTGGGGTTCTCGATTGCCGCGCGGGTGTCAGGGCGGACCGTCGGCCGCTGCCTGTCCGACCTGAAATCCTTCGCAGAGAGCTTGGAAAGCCGCCTGTGCGCGGCGGGCGCGACCGAGCGGGGCCAGCGGCTGTCCCTGCTGGACATCGTCGGGCTTGCCGATCGGGACAACGCTCCTGAAATGCGCAACTCCCTGGAGGCTTATCTGCTTTCCGTTTCGACGGACGGGGACGCGGCGGTCCGCCTCAACGACGAGCGCTACGCCGTTCTCCACCGCGACGACCTGACGCGCGAGGAGATCATTCTCGACATCGGCCGCCTGCTGGCCCGACACGGTGCGGACGAACTGCGCGATGCCCTGCATGTCTGGCAAATCCCCGTGCAGGGTGGCGAAATGCCGATGTCCGATGTCGCGCGGGCTCTGTCCTACACCCTGCATAAGTTCGCCGCCGAGGAACCCGGGGCTTTCGGCATCGCCGACATCAACGAGGCGGTGGTGGACATGCTCCACAACACGGTCGGCCGGGTTGCCCAGGTCCGGCGCATCCTGGAACAGCGTGACTTCCATCTGGCGTTCCAGCCCATCGTGAGTCTGGCGACGGGGAAGCTGCACCATGTCGAAGCCCTGATCCGGGTCGGCGATTGCGGCTCCCCCGCCGAGTTCATCGCCTTCGCCGAACGGATCGGGCTGATCTGCGATCTGGACCTTCTGGTCTGCCAAGCCGCCCTCGACGTGCTGAAGCAGGCGGAAGACCAGGGGCGTGCCGTGCCGGACATCGCCATCAACCTTTCGGCCGTGTCCCTGGCCAGCCCGCTGATCATCGAGCAACTTCAGGCGCTGCTCCGGCCACACCAGGGGCTCACCCGCAAGCTGCTGGTCGAGGTGACCGAGACGGCCACGGTCAACGACTTCCAAGGTTTGAACCGGGTTCTGGGGCACCTGCGCAAGCTCGGCCTGCGGATCTGCCTGGACGATGTCGGCAGCGGCACGACATCGTTCATGTCGCTCAACGAGCTGCGCGTGGATTACGCCAAGCTGGACGGCCGGATCGTGCAAGGGGCGCTGACCAACGGCCGTGATCTGACCATTCTGCGGTCCATCGTCGAGATTGCCCGCCATCTCGGCACCGACCTCGTTGCGGAGCAGATCGAAACCGAGGAGCAGCTTCGATACCTGCGCAAGCTCGGGGTCCGCTACGGACAGGGCTACTTGTTCGGGAAGCCGTCGCCCGTCCTGCCCGGCTTTGACCTCGCAGCCCCCAGTCGGCCGTCGCGGAGAACCGGAGAGCGCGTGTCCTGGGAGTGAGTGAATGAGCGCCTGTCGTTCGGATGCGGCATGTCCTTCAGCGTACGTGGGAGGGGGGCTCATGGTCAGGATCGAGCTTCATATCGGGTCGTTTTCGGAGGATTGCTTTTACGCCATGGGGGAAATGCCGTTTTTGGACATGAAGGAACCGCTGGGACACCAAGGCGGCCTCTCCCATGCCGTCGCTCGGTTCAGCTTTGAAACATGGGAACATTTTTTGGCGAACTGAAGAAGGTGGCCCCAATGTTTGCTGCGGAACTCCGGTCCATGCGGGAGGCGGAGCGTAGGGCTTTCTTTGACAATCCCTCAGGGAAGGCTGTCTTGCGCATTCTTTGGAGGCATACGGATTTCGGCATGAGTTGCCGCGGCTGATGGGCCAGTCATATATTATAATGAATATTGAATATTTCTTCCATTCATGGACTGTTTTGCCATACATGGAAAGTCTATATTGATAGTATCAAATATTATTTTATTTGTTCTTTCTAAGTGTGGGGTTGGCAATGGAATTGCGGCAATTGCGTTATTTAAATATTCTGGCTGAAGCTGGCAGCTTTCATCGTGCTGCCCATTGGCTCGGCCTACGTCAACCAGCGCTCAGCCAGTCGATCCGAGCATTGGAAATGGATATTGGTGTGCAACTGGTGACACGTACCAGTTCAGGCAGCCGCTTGACGGCCGCCGGCAGCGCCTTCTTGAGCGAAGCACAACGCATTCTTGCTGCTTTGGATGCGGCGGCCGTCATTGCTCGGACCACAGCAAGCAGAGGAAGCGCACCGATGCGTCTCGGTATAGCCGCTGACGCTGCCACAGGATGGATGGCAAAGACGCTTCAAGCATTCCTACACGGAGATCCGGAATATGGTTTGGTTGTCTATGGTGGCTCCCTCCAAAATCTTCTGGCCATGCTCGATAACGGGCATTTAGATTTATGTCTAATCCCGTTTTTAGATCCTGTTGGCAATGCAACGACTGAGCCGTTATGGCGAGAAGATGTTCATCTTGCATTGCCGGCTACTCATCCGTTGGCGGCGGAGCCGTCCGTCGATGTTCGTCGCCTGGCTGACGAACTTCTACTCGTCGGATCCGTGGAGTACGATAGTATGGCAGCCAGATTGCTGCTTGATGCTTGCTATTCAGTAGGTGTCAAGCCGCGCATCACCACAGCTCTTCCCCACCAGGAAGTTCGGCTGGCGTTGGTGGCGGCTGGCTTTGGCATCGCTGTGCTGCCTGCTTCCAACCAATCCCTTGTAACTGCGATCGGAATCACCAGTCGTCCGTTGACGCCACCGCTGGTTATGACTATCGCCGCTGTTTGGCCGGCAACTGGTCTAGTTCCATCTGCTCAACATTTTATTAAGGTCGCACGTTCGTTCGAAACAGGTCCTAGGATTGATGGGGGTGCAGGGTTGTGAATGAGGGCGCTTTATTCTCATGATGGTGCTCAGGATTGACTGATTCAATTAGCTTTGATGTGTGGCCATTCTGAGAGGGTGGGCGAGGGCGCTTGCGATAGCATCCGCTACTTTGTCGGCTGCAGCTTTGATCGGATCGGTCTTCAGGTGAGCATACCGGGCGGTCGTCTGAACCTGGGTATGTCCCAGCAGGCGGCCGATCATCGGCAGGTCCTCGCCGAGTTGTAGCGCGTCGGAGGCGAAAGAATGCCGCAGGTCGTGGATGCGCACATCCTCCAGCTTGGCGCGCTTGCGCAGCCGGCGCCAGGGACGCTGCATATCGGTCAGATGCTGGCCTTCTATTCGGCCGGTGATGACATAGGGGTTGTCTGTCACCTTGGGGATGTCCTTGAGCACCTCGACGGCGGCTTTCCCGATCGTCACCAGTTTTGCCCCGGTCTTGGAGTCAGGCAACCGGAGCACACCGGCGTTGAGATCGACGTAGTCCCATTTGAGCGTCTGGATCTCGCTGAGGCGGCAGCCTGTCAGAAGGAGAAGGTGGATGCAGTTGACCGCTTCCGGTTCGGAAGTGGATTTGCGCAGCACCTTGCCAAGGCGGGCGAGTTCATCCGGTGTGAGGTAGCGTTCGCGCTTGACCTCCTTGTAGCGCTTCACCTTCCAGCACGGATTGACGCCATCGGTCCGGACGCCCCAGGTGTGGGCAACGGTGAACATGACGGAGAGAACGCCCAGGGTGCGGTTGGCCTGATAAGGGGTAGCTTTCAGGGATTGGTGAAGCTCGACCACCTCGGCGCGGCTCACATCGATGATGCGGTGGCTGCCGAGCTTGGGGTTGATGAACAGTTCGATGGAGCGTTTGTATTCGGCCCGGGTCGTCGGCTTGCAGTGGGAGGCGACGTGGTCCTCCAGGAAGCGCTTGCCGAATTCCTTCATGGTGGGGGATGCCTTGCGCCGGTCGCGCTCGGACGCTGGGTCGCTGCCGCGCCGCACATCGGACAGGTGCTTCATGGCCTCGGTCCGGGCGACGTCGGGCGTCAGGACGCCGTGGGGGCCGATGTTGACGCGGCGCAGGCGGCCGCCGGCCCGAAACTGGGCCAGATACATCTTCCGGCCGGAGGGATAGATGCGCAGTCCGAAGCCCTTCAGCTCTTCGTCCCAAAGGAAGAATTCCTGCTCGCCGGGGACGGCGGCATCGACGGACCGTTTCGTGATCTTGGTCATGGAGCACCCCACGAGCGCCGGAATCTCCGGAATCAAATCGGAATCACTTGGGAGGAAATGAGAGCGTCTCCGATGAAGCTGTAGCGTAGTTTGCCTTCCAAAAAAACGTCAATAGTAACAGAGTATTATAGCGCAATCGGATGTTCTGTCGTGGTGCCGGAAATGTGTGAGGAGGGGCTTGAAAACGAACTCATAACCTGAAGGTCGCAGGTTCAAATCCTGCCCCCGCAACCAACTTTACTGGCTCGGCAAGGCCGGCCCCGGAGACGGGGCCGGCCTTTCGCGTTTCCAGGCCACGGATCCGGGCAAGGCCCCTCATCGAGCCGCTTCCCACGCTGCGCAGCCCGCGACGCGACAGGGGCTGGCTCCGGAACGCCTCTCCGATCCGAAGCCGGATTCCGTTCCTTGCCAGCGGTAGCGCAGACCGGCGCTCAGCGTGTGGCCGGTGGCGTCCCTGCGCAGGTCGGCATTACAGCTGAGTACCTCGATAAACCGCCCTTACGAGTGGGTTCATGCCGATAAGAGGCCGTGCGGGTGGAAAACGGCGTATTTCAGGGGATGAACTCTCGGTTTTTGCGGAAAAGCCCGAAATATGCAGCGTTTTCGACGCTATATGAGCGCAGTTCGCCCCTCAGGCCAGATCAGGCGACGGAAATTGAGGAGAGGTTGGCGAGGCCGATCTTCACCGTCGCGCGGGCGAGGCCGGTGGTGCGGATGAATAGCCTTATGCGCGCCTTCTGTTCGGCGACGACATGCTCGACGGCCAAGCGTACCGCTGATCGGGCACGGTTGGCACGCTGGTGCGGCCCCGGCATCGGGCGGCCCTTCGGCTTGCGGAAATGCACCATGCTGCGGCGACCCGCCGCCGTGATGGCCGCCTCATTGGCTTTCGAGCGGTAGGAACTGTCTGCCCACACCCGGCGGTCGAAGGCGTACCGGTTGAGCAGACCCGGCAACTGGGCGCCATCGTGCCGCGCCGCGTTGGTGACGATGAAGCGCCGAATCAGGCGAAACCACCGGTCGATGGTGATGTGCGACTTGTAGCCAAAGGCCGGGATCAGCAGCCACTACACGGGAGTGTCCGGAATTTCGTGCTCGGCGGGGTTATCCTGAAGCGAAAGGAGCCCCTGCATGGCACGACGCAAAGAGCCGGTCATCCCGGACGCAATCCTCGACCAGCTGTTGGCCGGTGCTGACGCCAAGACGGCGTTCGATCCGAACGGCCTGCTCGACCAATTGAAGAAGGCGCTGACGGAGCGGGCGCTGAAGGCGGAGTTGGATCATCACCTGGCCGGTGACGAGAGTGGCAACCGGCGCAACGGCTACGGCCGCAAGACGGTGCTGACCGAGCGTGGGTCGATGGACCTGTCCATTCCACGCGACCGGACGGGCACGTTCGACCCGGCGCTGATCGCCAAGTACCAACGGCGCTTCCCCGGCTTCGACGAGAAGATCATCTCGATGTACGCGCGAGGCATGTCGACGCGGGAGATCACCGGGCATCTGCGGGAACTCTATGGCATCGAGGTCTCGGCCGACCTGATCTCCACGGTGACGGACGCGGTGATCGAGGAGGTGACGACGTGGCAGAACCGGCCCCTGGAGGCGATCTACCCGCTGGTGTTCCTGGATGCCATCCGGGTCAAGATCCGGGACGAAGGCCTGGTGCGCAACAAGGCCATCCATGTGGCCATCGGCGTGCGCGCCGACGGCGCCAAGGAGGTGCTGGGCCTGTGGATCGAGCAGAACGAAGGCGCCAAGTTCTGGCTGCGCGTGCTGAACGAGCTGAGGAACCGGGGCGTCGAGGACATCCTGCTGGCCGTGGTCGACGGGCTGAAGGGCTTTCCCGAGGCGATCGCCGCCGCCTATCCCGAAACCATCGTCCAGACCTGCATCGTCCACCTGTTGCGCCACAGCATGGAGTTCGCGTCCTGGAAGGAGCGCAAGACCATCGCCGCCGCGCTGAAGACGGTCTACGACGCCGTCGACGACAAGGCCGCCGAGGCGGCCCTGACCGCCTTCGAGGACGGACCCTGGGGTGAAAAGTACGCGGCCATCGGCAAGGCGTGGCGACGGGCGTGGCAGGAGGTCATTCCCTTCTTCGCCTTCCCCCGCGAGGTCCGGCGCATCCTCTACACCACCAATGCCATCGAGGCTTTGAACTCGAAGCTGCGCCGGGCGGTGCGCGCCAGGGGCCACTTCCCCAATGACGAGGCGGCCCTGAAGCTCCTGTTTCTCGTCTTGAACCGCGCCGAGAAAGACTGGAAGATGCCGCCGCGCGAATGGACGGCCGCCAAGGCGCAGATGGCCGTCATCTTCGGCGAGCGGTTCGCAAAGGCGATGAACGCCTGATACTCAACCCGCCCCGCCGAGCACGAAATTCCGGACACTCCCCCACTACACGAGGCGTGTCTCGGCGCTGTCGAGCGCTGAACCCTGCTTCGCCTCGACCCGCCCTCGTTTCTCCGTCCAGCGCGCCTGCGTGTCCTTTTGGCGCTTCTCCTCCTGGGGCAGCCGCTGCCGGGGCGCCTCCACGATGGAGGCGCCGATGATCTGGCCACCCAGCGCGAAGCAGCCGCGCTCCTTCAGGTCCGCGCCGAAGCGGGCGAACAGCGCTTCCATCGCTCTCGCCGTCACCAGCGCCTCGCGGAGCAACCAGATCGTCGTGTGGTTCGGAAACCGGTCGCCCAATCCCAAGCCCGAGGAACCGCATGAACGACAGTCGGTCGCGCCCCTGATACTCGGTCTGCTTGTCCGACAGACCGTACAGAGCCTGCAGCACCAACTCGCGTTCACGGGCGTATGATCGAAGTATTCGGTTCATCACCGGTCCGGCGCCTGATTTCGCAACCAAGGTTGCCGTGGCGGTGGCAAATCCGGCTTTCCATCCCACGAGATTGCTGACGGAACATCGAAGGGGGCCGACTCGCCGCCCTTGTCCTTATCGGACGGTATCCGTTCACACGTCCGCAAGCGTTGGCTCGGTTCGAAAAAACCGACACGAGTTCGGTCTGGCCTGCCAATGAGGCTGACTGGTCGGCTGGCAACCTTCCAGAAAGAGTCATTGTACGTTCCGTCTGGGGGCGATCCTACATTCTAAAAACCTTTGGTTTTCAATTCAATCCGCCAGAGAAATTTTCCCGTGTGGAGTATCCCTTTGCACCCGATATACATGCACGCTCTCGGCACGTAAGAAACTATTGGGAACATATGGATTTGTACGGGTGTATCTCAGCGCATCCGGCCAATAACGCGATACGGACGCTCCTATATACCAATAATTAGCTCTTGATCATGTATTGATCCATCTGGGACCGGTGCGCGTGCCGGCCGCGTGACGTGAGGGCTGAAAGACCGTGGCGAATCCAACCTTCACTATGATCGGCACCAACAGTTTCGGCCTTTCCGATATCGGAAGCGAGGCCGCTCCGGTGTTGGCGGACATCGATGGTGATGGCGATCTCGACCTCCTGGTTGGCAACGCGGACGGGAACACGCTCTTCTTCCGGAACACCGGAACGACGCTGTCGCCGACCTTCACGCTGGACAGCACCAATCCGTTCGGGATCAGCAACGTCAGCGCGGGCGGTGCGCTCCCCAGCTTGGTGGACATCGACGGCGACGGCGATCTTGACCTGTTCATCGGCAACCATGCCGGCACCACCCTGTTCTACCGCAACAATGGAACCTCAGCGCAGACGCCGACCTTCTCGCTGGAAGGCACCAACCTGTTCGGCATCCAGAGCGCCGGCAGTTACGGGGCGCCGAGCTTCGCCGATCTGGACGGCGACGGCGATCTCGACCTTCTGATCGGCGCTCAGGACGGGAATATTTTCTTTTACCGCAACAACGGCTCCACGCAAGCGCCGACCTTCTCACTGGAAGGGACCAATCCCTTCAGCCTGCCCCGCGACCTCAACGGCTACGCGTCGCCCGCGCTGGCGGACATCAATGGGGACGGTCTCGTCGACCTCATCACCAAGAGCACCGTCTACGTCAATGTCGGCACGGCGGCGGCGCCGACCTTTTCGCTGTTCGCCACGAATCCCTATGGGAATACCGGGCCCGGGGCCTACCCGCGCCCCGCCCTGGGCGATCTCGACGGTGACGGCGACATTGATCTGGTGGTCGGCGTCGACGGCGGCGACCTGGAGTATTTCCGCAACGTCGCTCCGGTGACCGTGACCCTCGGCAACGGCGGCAACACGATCGCGCTGTCGCAGATCAACACTTTGATCGGCGGCACGGGCACCGACCTGGTCTCGTTGGTCGACATCGGTGCGACCTTCCTGGTCACCGGGATCGAGACGCTGACCGGCAGCACCGCCACCGACGTGGTGACGCTGGGCGGCGGCGGCAATACGCTGCTGGTGAGCCGGGTCGAGACGCTGGCCGGCGGCGCCGGCGCCGATGCGGTGACGCTCGGCTCCCTTGGAAACACCCTGAGGGTGGACGGCGTCGAGACGCTGACCGGCGGCATCGGGACCGACGTGGTGACGCTCGGCTCCCTCGGAAACACCTTGCTGGTGGATGGCGTCGAGACGCTGACCGGCGGCCTCGGCCTCGACGTGGTGACGCTGGGCAACAACTCGGGCAACACACTGACGGTGTTCCGGCTGGAGACGCTGACCGGCGGCCTCGGCACCGACGTGGTGACCTTGGCCAGCGGCGGCAACACGCTGCTGGCGGAGGGGATCGAAACGCTGACCGGCGCCGTCGGCGTCGATTTGGTGACGCTGGGCAACAGCGGCAACACGGTGACGGTCCGGCTCTTGGAGACGCTGATCGGCGGGTCCGGCACCGACATCGTGACGCTGGGCACCGGCGGCAACGCGCTGACGGTCCGGCTCATGGAGAGCATCGTCGGCGGATCCGGGTCCGACACCGTGACGCTGGGCACCGGCGGCAACACGGTGTGGGTGATCGGCGTCGAGACGCTGCTGGGTGGTTCCGGGTCCGACACCGCGACGCTGGACAACAACGGCAACACGCTGACGACCCGGCTTGTGGAGACGCTGTTCGGTGGTTCCGGTCTCGACGTGGTCACGTTGGCCAGCGGCAGCAACACGCTGTGGGTGAGCGGCGTCGAGACGCTGATCGGCGGTGCCAACGCCGACAACGCGACGTTCGCCAACGGCGGCAACACGGTGACGGTCCGGCTCTTGGAGACGCTGACCGGCGGCTCCGGCACCGACATCGTGCTGCTCGGCACCGGCGGCAACACGCTGAGGGTGAGCGGCATCGAGACGCTGACCGGCGGCTCAGGCACCGACGTCGTGACGATGCTCACCAGCGGGAGCACGTTGACGGTCTCCCTGGTGGAGTCGCTGATCGGCGCCAGCGGTACCGACGTGGTGATACTGGGCAGCACCGGCAACACCATGCTGGTGTCCGCTCTGGAAACGCTGACCGGCGGCTCCGGCACCGACGTGGTGACGATCAGCGCCAGCGGTGTGACCATTCTGGTGAGCGGCATCGAGACGTTGAGCGGCAACAGCGGCCGTGACGCCGTGACGCTTGGCGACAGCGCGGGCACCACCATCCAGGTGGCGCGGCTGGATGCGCTGACCGGCAGCGTCGGAACCGACGTGGTGACGTTTGGCGGGACCTTCGGCAACACCATTCTGCTGGGCGGCGTCGAGACGCTGACCGGCGGCGTCGCGACCGACATCGTGACCCTGGACAGCAGCGGCAACACCATCGAAGTGTCGCAGATCGAGACGCTGTTCGGCGGTTCCGGCAACGATGTGGTGATGCTGGGCAGCGGCGGCAACACGCTGCTGGTCCGGCTGCTGGAGACGCTGACCGGCGGCTCCGGCCTCGACGTGGTGACGCTGGGCACCGGCAGCAACATGATGACCGTGAGCGGCGTCGAAACGATCACTGGTGGCAGCGGGCTCGACATCGTGACGCTGGGCGACAGCGCGGGCAACACGCTCACCGTATGGCGTGTCGAGACGCTGATCGGCACGTCCGGCACCGACGTAGTGACGCTGGGCAGCGCTGGAGTCACGCTGCTGGTGGACGGTGCCGAGACGCTGACCAGCGGCGTCGGCACCGACGTGGTGGAGTTGGGCAGCGGGGGCAGCACGCTGCTGGTGGGCGGCGTCGAGACGCTGACCGGCGGCATCGGCACCGACGTGGTGACGCTGGGCAGCGGTGGCAACACTCTGCTGGTGAGTGGTGTCGAAACGGTGACCGGCAGTGCTGGCACCGACGTGGTCACGCTGGGCAGCGACGGCGCCACTCTGGCGACGACCCTGCTGGAGACGCTGATCGGTGGAGCCGGTGCGGACGTGGTGACTTTCTTCCCGGCCGGCAACCAGGGGACGCTCTTCGTTTCCGGTGTTGAGACCGTTTACACACCGTTCCAAACGTTGACCCTCAACGGTATCGACACACTGATCGTGCTGCCGGCCAGCCCGTCAATCCCGGTGCTCAATCCGGTGTCGGACAGCGGAGTGGTCGGTGATGCCCTGACGAACGCGTCGCAGCCCATGTTGACGGGGACGGCCGATGTCGGCGTCGTCGTGCATTTGTACGGAAACGGCGTTGAGATCGGGACGGGAACGGCCGACGGTTCCGGTGCTTGGACGGTGAACCCCGGAACGGCGCTTGTCGACGGAATCTGGACGTTGACGGTCAGGGGGACCCTATCCGGCATTGAGGGCGGGGTGTCGGGGCCCCTCCTGGTGACCATCGACACCAGCGCCTCGTCGCCAACCGCTTTGGCGCTTGCCGTGGGTTCGAACAGCGGGTCGACGGCGGATACGCTGACGAACGTGACGCTGCCGGTGATCACCGGCAGCGTCGCCGAGGCTGGCGTGGTTGTGCTGTACGAGGGCGGCACCGCTCTTGGCACGGTGACCGCTGCGGCGGCCGGGGCCTGGACGATGACGGCCACTTCGCTGAGCGACGGTGCGCACACGCTGACCGCCACAGTGACCGACGCGGCGGGCAACAGCTCTTCGGCATCCGCGGCACTGACCGTGACCATCGACACCGGAGCAAGCGCTCCGACGAGCCTTGCTTTGGCTGCGGCGTCCAACAGCGGCTCGACGGCGGATACGCTGACGAACGTGACGGCGCCGGTGATCACCGGCAGCGTCGCCGAGGCTGGCGTGGTTGTGCTGTACGAGGGCGGCACCGCTCTTGGCACGGTGACCGCTGCGGCGGCCGGGGCCTGGACGATGACGGCCACTTCGCTGAGCGACGGTGCGCACACGCTGACCGCCACGGTGACCGACGCGGCGGGCAACAGCTCTTCGGCATCCGCGGCACTGACCGTGACCATCGACACCGGAGCAAGCGCTCCGACGAGCCTTGCTTTGGCTGCGGCGTCCAACAGCGGCTCGACGGCGGACACGCTGACGAACGTGACGGCGCCGGTGATCACCGGCAGCGTCGCCGAGGCTGGCGTGGTGGTGCTGTACGAGGGCAGCACCGCCCTGGGGACGGTGACCGCTGCGGCGGCCGGGGCGTGGAGCATCACCGCAGCCTCGCTGAGCGACGGTGCGCACACACTGACCGCCACGGTGACCGACGCGGCGGGCAACACGTCGTCCGCCGCGTCCGCGCTGACCGTGACCATCGACACCGGAGCAAGCGCTCCGACGAGCCTTGCTTTGGCTGCGGCGTCCAACAGCGGCTCGACGGCGGATACGCTGACGAACGTGACGGCGCCGGTGATCACCGGCAGCGTGGCCGAGGCTGGCGTGGTGGTGCTGTACGAGGGCAGCACCGCCCTGGGGACGGTGACCGCTGCGGCGGCCGGGGCGTGGAGCATCACCGCAGCCTCGCTGAGCGACGGTGCGCACACGCTGACCGCCACGGTGACCGACGCGGCGGGCAACACGTCGTCCGCCGCGTCCGCGCTGACCGTGACCATCGACACCGGAGCAAGCGCTCCGACGAGCCTTGCTTTGGCTGCGGCGTCCAACAGCGGCTCGACGGCGGATACGCTGACGAACGTGACGGCGCCGGTGATCACCGGCAGCGTGGCCGAGGCTGGCGTGGTGGTGCTGTACGAGGGCAGCACCGCCCTGGGGACGGTGACCGCTGCGGCGGCCGGGGCGTGGAGCATCACCGCAGCCTCGCTGAGCGACGGTGCGCACACGCTGACCGCCACGGTGACCGACGCGGCGGGCAACACGTCGTCCGCCGCGTCCGCGCTGACCGTGACCATCGATACCGGAGCACCGTCTGTTGCTATCGCGCTGAGCAGGACGACACTTGGAGTAGGGGAGACGGCAGCCGTCACCTTTACGTTCAGTGAAGCACCGGTTGGATTCTCGCTCTCGGCCGTCACAGCACAGAATGGAACGCTGTCGGACCTGTCCGTTCTGCCTGGAAGCGACGGATTGGTTTACACAGCCACCCTGACCCCAAGCGCGGAAACCAATGCCTCGGACAGCCGCATCACCGTTGCCGCGGGATGGAGCGACACGGCCGGAAACATTCCAACGGCAGCGGCCACGTCGGCCGGCTACGCCATCGACACCCGGAGCCTGCCCGTCAACACGGCCCCCGTCATCGGCGGCGCGGCAGCCGGTCAAGCGGTCAACGACACCGCCAGCAGTCAGCCCTTTGCCACCCTGACCGTGTCCGACAACCAGACCGTCCAGACGCAGACGGTCGTCGTGACGGTCCGGAATTCGGGTGGCACAGTGGGCGATGCCACCGGCGTCTTCAGCGCCGCCAGCCTCGTCGCCAGTGGTTTTGCCAAATCGGCCGCCGGCACCTACACTCTGACCGCCAGTTCCGCGGCGGCGGCCCAGGCCGCCCTGCGGCTGCTCGACTTCCAACCGGCGGCCAACCGGGCCGCTCCGGGCACTCACGAGACCACGGGCTTCGCCGTGACGGTCACCGATGCGGACGGCGCATCGGCGACGAACACCACGACCGGTATCAACGTCCTGTCGATCAACGACGCCCCGGTGTCGGCCCAGGCGCTCGGCACCAGCAACGTGGACCAGGGGCAGGCCTTTTCCTACACGGTGCCTGCGGGAGCCTTCACCGACGCCGACACCGGCGACAGCCTGACCTTCAGCGCGACCAGCGGCGATGGCTCGACGCTGCCCGCCTGGCTCAGCTTCGAAGCGGCCACCGGGCGCCTGTCCGGTACACCGGGCAACGCCGACGTTGGCACCCGGACGGTGCGCGTCACCGCGACCGACTCCTCCGGCGCGACGGTTTCGGACCTGCTGACCATTACGGTCTCCAACGTCAACGACGGGCCGGTTGCGGCGAACGATGCGGGAGACACCGACCGGCTCACCCCAGTCACGGTGGTTGCGGCAAGCGGCGTGCTCGCCAACGACACCGACCCTGACGTCGGCGACCGGCTGGCCGTCAGCGCGGTGAACGGCGACGCCGCCAACGTTGGCCGGGCCATCACGTTGGCCGGGGGCGGCCGGCTGACGCTGAACGCCGACGGCGGCTACAGCTTCGACCCGGCGGGCGCCTACGGCACGTTGCTGTTCGGCCAGACCCGGCAGGAGACGGTCAGCTACACCGTCACCGACCAGGCCGGAGCGACCTCCACCGCGACGCTGACCATCACCGTGCGGGGCGTCAACACCGCTCCGGCGGTGCAGGAGGCCAAGCACGTCGCCATCGACCAGAATTCCAGCCGCGTCGGCCTGTCGATCGACAAGCCGGTCGATCCGGAGGGCGACCCGCTGACCATCACGGTGACCGGTCTGCCGACGGTCGGGGCGCTCCAGCGGTACGACGGCACGGCGCTCGCCGTCGGCGACACGCTGACGCCGGACCAGCTTGCCGCGGTGATCTACACGCCGCCCTTTGGCGCCACCGGGGCCGCGGGGTCCTTCAGCTACGCCGTTTCGGACGGGACCCATCTGGTCGGCCGTGCGGTGACGATCAGCCTGACGCCGGTGCAATGGCTGAGCCTCACCCCGTCCAGCCTGTCGATCGCGGAGGGCAACAGCGGGTCCACCGGCCTGACCTACACCATCACCCGGCGCGGCGATACCTCGGGCGCCACCACGGTCAAATGGCAGGTCGACACGACCGGCCTGAGCGGCAGCCTTGCCGACGCGGCCGATTTCGGCGGCACGCTGCCCAGCGGCACCGTCACCTTCGCGGCCGGGGAGACCAGCAAGACCATCACCGTTCCGATCAGCGGCGACCGGCAGGTCGAGGGAAACGAGCAGTTCCGGGTCCTGCTCTTCTCCCCATCGACCACGGTGGCCGACGCCAAGATCACGGTGGAGACCGCGACGGCGACCGGCACCATCCTCAACGACGACCGTGCCGCCACGATCACCGCGGTGACCGGCCCGACCGCCGGCCGCTATCTGGCGGCGCGCGGCGACACGCTGGACTTCACCGTCGCCTTCAGCGACGCGGTCAGCGTCTCCGGCACCGGCGTGCCGCGGCTGGCGCTGACCATCGGGACCCAGACCCGCTACGCAACCTTCCTGCGCGTGGAGTCCGGCAAGCTGGTGTTCCGCTACGCCGTCGGCGCGGGCGATCTGGACAACGACGGCATCGTGGTCGCCGGGACCATCGACCCGAACGGCGCGCAGATCCGCGACAGCGCCGGCAACGCCGTCACCAACCTCGGTTTCGGTGCCGCCGCGCCGGTCACCAGCCATGTGCTGGTCAACGTCCGCGGCGGCCACGCCATCGACGGCTACATCGCCGGCGCCACGGTGTTTGCCGACGCCAACGCCAACGGCCAACTCGACGCCGGTGAGGCGTTCGGGACCACCAACGCGGTGGGGAGCTGGTCGATCCCCGGCGGGTCCGGCCCCATCGTCATGATCGGCGGCACCGACATCTCGACCAATCTGCCCTTCACCGGCGTCTATGAGGCACCAGGTTCCGCGTCCGTCATCACTCCGCTGACCACCATCATCATGGGCATGGCGGGGCTTGCCGGAACGGACAGCGCGATCGCCTCGGCGGCGACCGAACTGAAGAGCAAGCTCGGCCTTGACGCCGGCCTCGACCTGCTCACCTACGACCCCATCGTCGCGGTGACCACGGTCGGGGCGGGCGCCGAGGCCATCGCGACGGCGCTGAAGACGCAATCCGCCGCGGCCAGCGTCGCCAACGTGATCGTTCAGGGCAGCGCCGTGCTCGCCGGGGTGGTGATCGGCACGCCGCGGGCCAGCGGCGTGATCGGGCGGGCGCTGGTGGGCGCCATCGCCGACGCGATCAAGGCCGTTCCGGCGGGCGGCACGATCGACCTCGCCGATCCGGTGGTCATCGCCGCCATCCTGGCCGCCGCCGGGGCGCGGATCGGGGCTGTGGACAGCGCAAAGCTGACCACGGTGACGGGCGGTGCCGCCAACGTCATCGCCGCGTCGAACGGCGCGGTGATCAGCGCCGGCACGACCAACAGCGGCGGCATCGACGGGCTGACCCAGATGGCCCAGGCGCAAGTGGTGGCGCAGGGCACGGCGGCGGACGAACTGCGCAGCGGCACCGCCGCGGGCGACGTGTCGGGCGCCGTCACCGCCTTCACCGGCACCAACCTCCAGCAGCAGATCAGCGCCGCCCAGGTGGCCGTGGTCATCCCGTCGCGCCTCGCCATCACCGCCACCGACGCCGACAAGCGCGAGGGGGACGGCACCAACCCGGGGGGCACCACCGCCTTCACCTTCACCGTCACCCGCGCCGGCAACACGGGCGGCGCTCTGACGGTGGCTTGGACGGTGGCGGCCGGCGACGGGGCTGGAGGCGCCACGCTCAACGCCGCCGATTTCGGCGGGACCCTGCCGTCGGGCACCGTCTCCTTCGCCGATGGCGAGGCGACGAAGACCATCACCATCCTGGTGTCGGACGATACGGACATCGAGCCGGACGAGACCTTCACCGTCACCCTGTCCAGCCCGTCCGTCACGGCGACGGCGATCGAGACGGCATCGGCGTCGGGGACCATCCGCAACGAGGACCCGATCGATCCGCAATTGACCCTGCCGCCTGCAAGGATGGTGGTGGCGGGGACGGCCACGGCCATCGCCGGTCTGTCGGTTATGGATGGCGACAGCGCCACCGTAACGGTGATCCTGACGCCCGGCAACGGCAGCCTCGGCCTCGCCGGCCCCGCATCGGTCAGCACGGCCGGTGATGGCACCGTGACGCTCACCGGCAGCGTGGCCGACGTCAACACGACGCTCGCCTCGCTGGTCTTCACAGGGACCGGCGGACAGACGGCAGGCAGCATCGCGGTGACGGTGGCCGACGGTGACCCGCTGACGCCGGACGCTTCGGGCACGCTCGTCATCGCCATCCAGTCGCCACCGGCCAACGTGCTGCCGAGCAGTCCGACCCTGGTCGCCGGCCGCTCGACCGAGGTTCTGGGGCTGGAGATCACGGACGTCGACGGCGGCACCATGACCGTCGTGCTGACGCCGACCAACGGCGCCCTCACCCTGCCGCTCTACGGTTCGGCCACGACGAGCGACCTCGGCAACGGCAAGGTTCGGCTCACCGGCTCGCTTGAGGACGTGAACCGCACGCTGCAGCAGCTTGAATTCACCGCGTCGCGCAACGTCACCAGCGCGTCGATCCGGTTCGAATCCTCCGACGACCAGCCGCTGACCCCCGACGCCGACAGCCTGCTGGTCATCGGCGTGCTGTCCTCGCCGGAGCACACGGCGCCCACCGCCCTCTCGGTGATTTCCGGCGTGGCGACGGCGGTGACCGGTCTGTCGGTCAGCGACTATGACAGTCCGACTCTGCAGGTCACGCTGACCCCGACCAACGGCGCGCTGGCCCTGACGGCGCAGGGCGGGGTGACGCTGACCCAGCCGTCCGCGGGCGTCTGGCGCCTGCTCGGCACGCAGGCCGACATCACGGCGACGCTGGCCACCCTGACCTTCACCGGAACGGCGGGCCAGACCTCCGGAACGATCCGGGTGACGACGAGCGACCTCGGCACGCTGACCACCGACGCCGAGGCGACCATAGAGATGACCATCGCCGATCCGGCGACGCTGGTCGCCCCGACGCTCACGCTGCCGCAGCCGATCACCCTCGACCAGGGACTCGACACGGCGCTGACGGGCATCCAGGTCACCGATCCGGACAGCCCGGCGGTCACGGTGACGCTGACGCCGTCCCAGGCGATCCTGGGGGCCAAGGCGGCGGGGCAGGCGAGCGTCGCGACGGCGGGCGACGGAACACTGACCATCAGCGGGTCGGTCGCCGACGTGAACGCGACCCTGGCCGCCCTGCGGATCACCGGCGGCACCGCCGCCACCGCGACGGTCGCGGTGACCGTGAGCGATGGCCTCACCACGCCGGCCACCGGCACGCTGACCCTGCCGATGGTGGACGTCACCCCGCCGGGCAGCCCGACGATTACCGCGGTGAGCACCGACTCCGCCGGTACGCTGCCGGTGACGGGCACCAACACCAACCGCAACCGGCTCTTCGTCCGGGGCACGGCCGAAGCCGACAGCCGGATCGTCCTGTCCGATGGCGGGACGGAGGTGGCGACGGTCACCGCCGACGCGCAAGGCGCCTGGGTCGCCGATCTCAGCGCGGCGCCGCTCCTGGACGGCACCCACGCCTTCACCGCCCGGGCGACCGACGCGGCGGGCAACACCGGTCCGGCGTCCGGCGCCCCGTCGGTGACCATCGACACCATCGCTCCGCCGACGCCGTCGGTGGTCTTCAACGACGCGTCCATCGACCCGGCCAGGCAGAGCAGCGTCGGATTCGCCCTGTCCGGCGGGGAGAGCGGGACGACCTACCGCTGGACGCTGTCCTCCTCGGGCGGCGGCTCCCTGACCGGCACCGGGACGCTCACCGGTGCAGGCGGCACGGTCGGCGGAATCGACGTGTCCGGCCTGCTCGACGGCACGCTGTCCCTCTCGGTCACGCTGACCGACGCGGCGGGCAACGTCTCGGCGGCCGGGACGGCGACCGCGGCGAAGGCGGCGGGAGCGGTGGTGGACGGCACGCAGGTCCAGACGCTCTCGTCGCAGTCCAACGGACGGGCCGTCAGCACCGTGGCGGTCCAGGCGCCCGCCGCCGGCCGCACGGAGGACCCCAGCAGCCCGAACGCCGGGCTGGCCGACGTGCCGCTGGTCCGGGAGACGGTGACCGATCCGTCAACCGGGCAGCCGACGCTGGTGACCACGCTGCAGGTCGGGTTGCCGACCGGAGTGGGTGTGACGGCGAGTGGCCCGGCGGCCCGCGAGGGGACGACCCTGGCGCAGGCCGACCTGATCCAGGCGATCGAGGCACGCACGATGGAGGGGTCGGTCTCGCGGTCCAACCTGTCCAGCGGCGGCGCCCGCTTCCTGGGCACGCTGTCGCAGCAGGCGTCCCTGCTGCTGCGCACGCTCGCCTTCACCGCGCCCGACGCGCCGGGGGCGGCGGTCCGGGTTACCGGCGCCATGCCGGGTTCCACCATGCCGACGGCTCTGGTCATCGACACCACCGGGGTGGCGGGACCGCTGACCATCCAGCTCGACACCGTGTCGTTCGCCGCGGTCATCGGCTCGGCGACGTTGACCGGGGGAGAGGGCAATCAGGTGGTGTATGGCGACGCCGGCAGCCAGTCGATCATCCTCGGCCCCGGCGACGATGTCCTGTCGGGAGGCGGCGGCAACGACACGGTGGCCAGCACGCTCGGCAACGACACGCTGTATGGCGACGATGGCGACGACCTGATGCACGGGGGCGACGGCGACGACCTGATGGATGGCGGCGCCGACAACGACACGATGGGCGGCGGGGCCGGCAACGACACCATGGGCGGCGGAACCGGCAACGACATCCTGATCGGTGAAAGCGGCAACGACGCGCTGTTCGGCGGCACGGGCAACGACACCCTCTTCGGAGGCGACGGAGACGACACGCTGTTCGGCGAGGACGGCAACGACATCCTGTCGTTGGGAATGGGCAACGACATCGCCAGCGGTGGCGATGGGGACGACACGTTGTTCGGCGAGGACGGCAACGACACCCTCTTCGGCGGGGCCGGCAACGACATCCTGTCGCTGGGGACGGGCAGCGACCTGGCCGACGGTGGGGCGGGCAACGACACGCTGTTCGGCGAGGATGGCAACGACACGCTGTTCGGCGGGGCCGGCGACGATGTGCTGGTTGGCGGAGCTGGCCACGACGTCCTGTTCGCCGACGGCGGTGCGGACACGCTGTGGGGTGGTGCCGGGGCGGACATCTTCGCCCTTGGTGGTGCGTCCGGCGGATCGATGGTGATGGATTTCACCGCGGGCACCGACCGGCTGGCGCTCTTCGACTCCTCGCTCGATCTCAAAAGCGTGATCGCGTCGGCGAGGGTGGTGAACGGCAACACCGTGCTCGATCTGCGGCCGGGGGTGAGCGTCACCATCGTCGGGCAGACCGGTGATGCCGCCCGCTGGTTTACCTGACGGGGAGGGGGCCGTCCTGCGCCCCCTCCTTCCGCGCTGTTGGCCGCGGAAGGAGGGGTGTTATCGTCGGGTATGGCTGCGCGTGTGCTGAGGCTTTTTCCCGGACCGGCCGAAGAGGTGGCGTTGGCCGGGCTCTATGTGGCCGACGCGCTGCACAGCCTGGGCAGCGCGTCGGCGCCGTTCGTCTATGCGAGTTTCGTCGGCAGCCTGGACGGGCGCATCGCGCTGCAGGACGGCGAAGCGAGCCGTCTTCCGGTCGAGATCACCAGCGAGAATGATTTCCGCCTGTTCCTCGAACTGCAGGCCCAGGCCGATTGCCTCGTCACCCATGGCGGCTATCTGCGCGACCTCGCGGCGGGACGGCTGGACGACGTGTTGCAGATCGGGACGCGCGCCATGGACCGTGACCTCGTGCGGTGGAGGGAGGAGAACGGTTTGGCCGCCCAGCCCGCCGTCGTGATCGCCAGCGCCAGCCTCGATTTTCCGATTCCGCAGTCGGTCATCCGGGAGAAGCAGCGTGTTCTGATCGCGACCGGTCGGCAGGCCCCGCGCGATCGGGTCGATGCGCTGAGGGCGCGTGGCTATCCGGTGATCGTGGCTGGAGACGGTGCATCGGTGGAAGGGGCGCCTCTGGTCCGGGAACTCGGCAACCTCGGCTTCCGCAGCGTGTATCTGCTGACCGGCCCCCGCATGCTCTCCACCATGCTGCGGGACGGAATGCTGTCGCGGCTCTATCTCACCATCGCGCACCGCGTGGTGGGAGGGGAGAGCTTTCACACCATGGCGGCGGGGCCACGGTTGGAGGGCGCCGGCCGCCTGCGCCTGTCCTCGCTGTATTACGACAGCGCGGCGCCGGATGGGGCGGGCCAATGGTTCGCCCGGTTCGAGCCGCTGCGCCCGGTGTGAGGCCGGTGACCAAACTCAGGCCGGTCCGTGATCAGCGGCCTTGTCGAAACGAGCATGCGGGCAGGGGAGACGTGTCTCGCCGCTGCCCGCAGGAAGGTCGGTGGTAAGCATGATGAGGCACACGGCGTCGCCGTTACCACGCCATCAAAGCTGTGCGCAGGCGTAGGCGTTGATTTCGGTGCCGACGGCGATCACGCGGATTTTCGGTTTGCGCCAAGTCTTCATGGTGCGCTCCCTCAGTTTCTGGATGGAAAGGACCATCTGCGGTTTTGGTCCTCTCCAGAAAGCCTACCGGTCCGATCCTGGTGCGGCCATCCTACGAATGGATAGCGGCGCGGAAAATACGGATGGATTTTTTGCGGTCAATGAATGCCGAATTTATTCGGCACTGATTGTGATCGGGCGGTCATCCCCGCGGCGACCTCCGAATGCGTGCTTGAGAGCGAATGCCGGATCGTCCCACCATGAGGACGCGCTTCTTCGGACAGACCAGCATGGACCCGACCCGATGATGAGGAATGGTGTTCCGGTTGCGTTGCTCGCGCTTCTGATCGGCTGCGGCACGGCGCAGGCCGAGGACGGTTATCCCACCTACGCCCGCGTCGATTACGTTCTTGGCTGCATGCTGTCCAACGGCCAGGGGCCGGACGTCGTGCGCAAATGCTCCTGCAGCATCGACGAGATCGCCGCGCATTTCCCCTACGACAGCTACGTGGCGGTGGAGACCGCGCGGGGCATGCAGGAGGCGCCCGGCGAACGCGCCGCGCTGATGCGCGACGTCGGGTGGATCAAGGATCTGCTGAACGAGTTCCGGCAAGCCCAGGTCGCCGCCGACCTGAAATGCTTCTGACCCGAAATGCATCTGGGCGGTCAGGCGGCGCAGGCGACCTTCACGAACCGGAATTGGCGCGGATCGGCCAGCTCTCCTGGAAAATCCGCCCGTTCGAATCCTCGGCGGTGACATCCAGCGTTCCCTGCTCCTCCGGCACCAGGGAGAAATGGATGCTGGGGTCTTCGCTCAACGAGATGTCCGATTGCACATCGAGCACCGGCGCCCCGTTGTAGCGGATGGCGACGGTTTTCACGTAGTGGGCGGGGATGAAATAGTAGTTGAGCTGGTCGTACTGCATGCCGGTGTAATTGGGGTGGCTGATCAGCAGTTGCGCGGTCAGCGGCTTTCCGGCGGCGATGTTGTCGGGCAGGTTCAGCTTCATCTTGCCCATGCGGGCGACGGCGAGCTGAGCGTTCTTCAGGGCCGGAGCGGAGCACCCTCCGGACGCCTTGACGAATTGCGTGGTGCGGAGCAGCCGCCCGTCGCTGGTCTCCGCGACGGCGGTGATGTTGGTGTAGGCGTTCACCCGCAGACGGGTGTCGATCGCCTGCGGGCTGTCGCCATGGGCGAAACGGAAGGTCGCGGCCATCGGCACGGGATTCTCATCGACGATGAGATGGACCGCGGTTACCTGGACGCCGCTTCCCGGCGCCGTCACGATCCGGATGGGCACGACCGCCGCGTCGTTGGCGCGTTTCGGGGCCTCCAGGCTGAGGAGCGGCCCGGCATCCTCGACCGTGCGGCCCGAAAAGTACATGTCGCGCAGCATGTCCCAGCGTTCCTCCTGCGGCGAGGCCGCCAGAGCGCCCACGCTGCCCAGGCACAGCCAAGCGGCGCCCGACAGCGCGGCGCCCGACAACCTGCGGATGGTCCGGTGCGGTGTGGTCATGGTGTCATTCCCATTCCAGTTCGGCGAAGGCCGCCGTCACGTTGCGCGGGTTGTAGGACTCGAACAGACGCCAGCGCGGCGCCTCCTCGGCGGCGACCGATTCGACCGCCTGCTGGATCGTTCCGTGGGCGGCCTGGACCTTGCGGACACCCTCGACGACCCGGCTCAGGTAGCGGCGCAGGTCCCCGGTGGCATCCGGCCAGGGGGCCGAGGGCGGGCCGTGTCCGGGAACGACGCGTGCCGCCGGTTCCGCGGCCAGAGTGTCGAGGGTGCGCAGCCAGCCGAGGACGGAGCCGTCGATGGCCGGCGCCCGCTCCATGAACAGGAGGTCCCCGGCCCACAGCGTCTTCGTCTGCCGGTCGAGCACCGTCAGGTCGTTGTCGGTGTGGGCCACCGGCCACGCGACAAGGTCGAGCACGCGCCCTCCCAGATCGAGTTCCAGGCGGTCGGAAACCACGAGGGTCGGCGGGACGATCCGGACCTCCGCGGCGGCAGCGGCACCGACCGCGGCGTCGAACGCCTGGCGGTAATGCTCCCCGCGCGCCGCAAGAGACGCCTGGAGGTTGCCGTGGGCGACGAAATCGGGCCGGTCGGGCAGGAAGGCCACGTTTCCCAGAATGTGGTCCGGGTGCATGTGGGTGTTGACGACGTAGCGGATGGGCCGGTCGGTGTGGGCGCGGATCGCCTCACGCAAACGATGTCCCACAATCGGCGAGCCGCCGCTGTCGATCACGGCGACCGCGTCATCCCCGACGACGAACCCGCAGTTGGCGATGTCCCCGGCGTTGGTCGCGTCGGTTTCCTCGTGGCGACCGGCGTGCACGAACACACCGGGGGCGACCTCGAACACGGGCAGGGGATCGGCCGTCGCCGGGGCCGCCGCCCCAAACAGCCAGACGGACAGCCAGACGCCGGCCAGCGCCGCGCGAGCGGACGGCCGGAGGAACGTGGCCGCAGCAGCCATCGTCCGGTCCTGCATTGTGTTCAATCGGGCGAGTATGAAACCGCGTCGGCGGGCCCGGCAACCGGGCAAAGGTGTTTGTGCGGCGCACCGTCAAAGGCAAGCCAGCCGACGCTGACGGCGGGAGCGAACCATCCCGCGCGCTCCCGCAAGGCCGGCGCCACCGGCAGATGCGCTTCGAAATCGCGGTAGGCCACTCCCCGGCGTTCGGCCAGACGCCGCACGAGGAACCGGCCGACCCCGGCGCCGACGAGCGGCGGGGAGTCCGCCGTCAGGCCCCGCGACAGCACCTGATCGAGCGCGTCCTCGATCCGGCGGAGCTGGCGTTCCGCGAGATGGCCGGCGAGGCGGCGGGCCTTCGGCAAGCCGTCCGGTTCCAGGTCGTCGCCGACCATCCGCAGCAGGCGCCGCGCGCTGGCTGTAAGGCCGTGGTCGCGTCCGTCCGCCGTCGGGTGCTGATCGGCGCCGTCCGGCAGCGTGCCGGTCAGGCGATGGACGTCGGCCATGGTCGCGAACAACTCCGCCATCAGCGCGCGCCGGCCTCCGCCATAGGGGACCGTGTGGGCCACCGCCATGACCGGAGTGCGCACGACGCCCGTGTAGACCAGCTCGCCGCTGTCCAGCCGCTCGGCATCGGAATAGCCGGCATGGAGAGGGCCGCCGCCGAGTGGGACGATGTCGGTCGTCGTGCTTCCGACATCCAGCAGGACTCCGTCGCCGCCCGCCGCGGCCAGCAGCGCCGTGGCGTACCAGTTGGCGGAGGCCACCGCCTCCGCGCAGTCGGGCGCGGCATCGATGGGCACCAGCCCGCGTGGGCCGGCGAAGACGCTGAGTGCGGCGGCGGGCAAGGCGGACCGCATCGTGGCGGCGATGAGGCGCACGCCGTCGGCGCGGTCGTCGAACAGGTCCGCCAATTCCCCGGTCATCGTCGCGGCGGCGTGGCATGGCTGACCCCAGCGGGCGATCACCGCCGCGACGGCCTGCTCCAAGCGGTCGAGGCCCATCCAGAGCGGGCAAGGCCACTGGTCGAGGTCGCGGAGCGTCCCCGTCTCGTCGAACAGGGCGGCTTTCAGATGCGCCCCGCCGATGTCCAATCCGATCAACGCGCCGCCGTCCATGGCTCACCCCTCAAGCGTCAGAAGGACCGGTTCGATGCGCGTCACCGGCTGCGGTGGGATCGGCGGCTCACGCGCCAGATCCAGCACCGCGGCGGCGACGTTCAGCCCCGTCGCGCGCCGCACACCCACGGAGGAGGTGGTGAGGCGCGGGTTGACTTCGATGATCCTCGGCCCGTCGGGACCGACGATGACATCGACGCCCACGCACCCGAACAGGCCGGGCAACGCCGCTGCAACGCCTTGCGCGAGGTCGGAAAGGGCGGGGGAAAGCGCCATCCCGCCGACGATCCCCCCGCCGTAGGAGAAGCGGCCGCCGGACAGCGAAACGCTCTGACGGTTGGCGGTCAGCGGCCACGCTCGTCCATCGCGGCAGAGTATCGACAGGCTGGCCGGCGTGCCCGGCTGGAAGGGCTGTGCCACGAAACCGCTCCGGTCCGCCTCGGCCAGCCAGCCTTGCCAGTCGGCATGGTCGCGGATCAGCCGGGTGTCGATGCAGCCGGCCCCGTCGTCGGGCTTGACGACCCAGGGACCGTTCCCCGGCGGCCCGTCCGCGGCGACGGCACCGACCCGCCAGACCGGGACGACAGACAACCCGGCCGTCGCGTCCAGCACGGCTGCGGTCGCCGCCTTGCTGGACGCGACGGCCACCGCGTCGGCGCGGCTGTTGAGCAGGAGGCGCCCGCTGGCCTCAACCATGCGGCTGAAGCGCTCCAGCGCGCCGTCCGTTTCCGGGGCGATCGGCCAGACGCCGTCTGCCTGCCGGGTGAGGTCCTCCCAAAGCGACCAGGACTCGCGCGGGTCGGTGATGGTTATGCTGCGCACGGGCCCCGTGAGCGGCGGGAGACGGGCGTCGCGGGTGACCGTCACCGCCACTCCCGGCACCTCCAGCAGGTCGGCCAGCAGGGCGTGGAGAATCAGGTCGCCCTCGCGGGCGAGGCTGGCGGGGATGGGGACGTCCGGCGGCATGCCGCCGCCGGTCACGAATTCGACAACCAGGATGCGCATGCCGTCTGTCACCATGCAGCCGAGGGAGGGCGAGATGTTCCACGTCGTTCCGGTGATCGATCTGAGGGAGGGCGGCGTGGTGCACGCCCGCCGCGGCGACCGGGGCCGCTATCCACCCCTGCGCTCCTCGCTGTGCGCCGGCAACGACCCGGTGGCGGTGGTCGGCGGTCTGCTCCGCCTTCACCCCTTCCACGTCGTCTATGCGGCCGACCTCGATGCCATCCAGGGCACCGGAAACAACCGGCCGGCGCTGGCGCGTTTGAAAGCGGCCTTTCCCGACGTTGGATTCTGGGTCGATGCCGGGTTCCGCACCGCCGATGCGGTGCGGGGTTTCGTGGCATTGGGGCTCGGCGACGCGGTGCTCGGCAGCGAGAGCTTGGACGGTCTCGCGCCGCTGGTCATGTTGAAGGCCGATCCGGCCTGGGACCGGGTGATCCTCTCGCTCGATTTCCACGACCGCTTCATCGGACCGCCGGGCCTGCCGGACCGCCCCGACCTGTGGCCGCAGCGGATCATCGCCATGACCCTGGCCCGCGTCGGATCGGGCGAGGGGCCGGACTGGAACCGCCTCGCCGAGATTGGCCGGACCAAGCCGCAGGCCAGCCTGTTCGCCGCCGGCGGTGTGCGCAACGGCGACGACCTCCGTAACCTCGCGGCGCGCGGGAGCGCCGGCGCCCTGGTGGCGACGGCGCTGCACGACGGCCGCATCGGCGGCGCGGAATTGGCTGCCCTGTCCCGGTAAGCCCGTCACGCGGCGAAGGGATGCTTCACCTTGTCCTTCTGGCTCATCAGGTCCTGCGCGCTCGGGAAGCTGGCGACCGCGCGTTCGATGGCCTCCTTGGTGGCGCGGTAGTTGTAGTCCTGGATCTTGGCGTTGTCCTTGGCCTCCCAATGGATGAAGACGCCGACGCAGATGAAGATGTTGTCGATCTCGTCCTGCGGGATGGTGCCTTCGGACACGCAGTCGGCCACGGCCTTGGCGACGGCGTGCTGGGCGGGGCCGAACATCTGCACCGCCTGTTCCGCGCCCTTGATGGTGACCTTGTTGAACAGGATGGTCGCCGGCTTGCACATCAGGTTGGGTGCGACGACCGCGAGAAGGGCGGTGAAGCCGTCCTTGTTGTTGGTCAGCGCGTTGCAGAAGGCCGTTTCCACGGCGCTGCCGCGCGGTCCCATGATCAGGTCGATGTGGGCAACCTCGTTCCCATCACCGACCAGCGACTCACCGACGAGCACGCGGTTGATCTTCGTGGACTGTCCTCCCCACATCGGCATGTCCTCTCTCCCTAGTGTTGCCGGCGTTCTTCGTGGAGCGCGTCTTTTCGAAGAACGTCCGTTATGACGGGCGGCTGCGGGGATTGCATGAGCCAGAACGCAAGGAGGCAACCCACGACAATATCCGCGGTCGTTCCCGGGTTGACGCCATTGTATTTGAGGTCCCGGTCCAGTTCCGCCAAGCGCGATCGCGTTAGCGTCAATGCACGATCCGGGGCGGTGTTTTCCCTCAATTCCGAAGCCCGTGCGCGTAACCATTCAGAACGCTCCCGCCCGTATTTTCGGATGACATGGCTGTCGGGCAGGGTGGCGAGGAATTCGACATAAATCATTTCCGTGGCCTGCTCGAACCCCGCCCCGGCGTCCAGCCATCGCCGCAGGCTCGGCACGCCGGTGTCGAAGACATCCGCGAAGCCCGTCGCGTATTGCCGGGCGATGGTGTCGCGGTCCTGCGCCTCCCGCATGGCGTCGAGCAGAGTGACCCGCGCCGGGGCGTGCACGTCCGCCCCCTCCACGCGGCCCAACCCGGCGGGTTCGGCCAGTGCGATGGCCTGGAACGCCAGTTCCGCGTCCGCCACCGTCAGGCCGGCGAGGACATGGCCCAGCCGGTCGCGCAAGGGGGCGTTTCCGGGCATCAGCGCGGCCTGGGCCAGCGGTGCGGCCAGCAGCAGAATGCCAAGGTTGGTGTTGCAGCCGACGGCTTCCCGCGTGGCAACGACGGCGGCGTGCAGCCGTTCCCCGACGCTCAACCCCGGCCGCGCGAGGGTGGGCGCGGTCGCTTCGGCGCTGGCGAGGAACTGGGCGACGGTCATGCCATGACCCTCGGCATGGATGTGGACGTTGCCGGGCTTCAGCGCGCGCAGCTCCAGGTGGCAGGCGGCGCGGTAGGCGCCGGCGACGCCGGAGGCCGGGTCGGGGGGGATCGGCGCCCAGTCGATCATGCGCCCACCGATCATGCGCCCACCCGCTCGACGAAGTCGGCGGCCAGGGCGTCGGCGATGTCCACCGCGCTGACCCGCTGCAGGCCCTGCCACGCCGGCATGCTGTTGACCTCCAGCACCAGCCAGCGATCCGCGCGGTCCTGGATCAGGTCGACGCCGGCATAGCTCGCGCCGACCGCCGCGGTGGCGCGGACGGCGAGCGCGGCGGGTTCGTCGTCGGCGGGAGCGGCCTCGCACGCCGCCCCCTGATGGACGTTGGTGATCCAGCTCCGCCCGTGCCGGGTCATCGCGGCGACCGCCCGCCCGCCTGTCACGAAGACGCGGCGGTCCCGCCACGCGCCTTCGATCCGTGGCGGGATGAAGGGTTGGAGGTAGTAGACGCCGCCGACCGCTTCGGCGTCGGGCAGCGAGTCGGGTCCGTCCAACCGTTGCAGGCCGCGGCCCTGCGCGCCGAACAGCGGTTTCAGCACTTGGTCGGGCGCGCGGTCGAGGATGTATCGGGCCGGTTCGGCCTCCTGCGTGGCCAGGGCCGACGGGGTCGGCAGGCCGGCGCGGGAGAGAAGGAAGCTGGTCATGCTCTTGTCCACGCAGCGCTCGATGGCCCGCGCGTCGTTGCAGACCGGCACGCCGAGGTCGCGCAGCGCGTGGAGCACGCCCAGGCGCAGGGTCACCTGCTCGAAGCTGCCCTGGCCCACCGCGCGGACGAACACGCCCGCCGGCAGCGTGTCTTCGAAGCCGGGGATCAGCAGGCCCGTAGCCGTGTGGCCGACGGCGATTCCGCAGCGCCGCGGCGAGACGCAACGGCAGGGCAGGCCGCGCGCCTCGATGGCCCGGACCAGCCGCGGCGTGTGCCAGTCGGGCCGCTCGGTGAGGATCAGGGCGGCGCGTTCACCGGACATCGCGGAACGAGCGCTCCACAAGGTCCGGTGCCAAGGTGCCGCCGTGGAAGCTGCGCCCGCTGTCCAGCGCGGTGACGGTCACGCGCGCCGGGCTGAACAGCATGGAATCGATGGCGTAGAAGTCTCCCTTCGCCGCCGCGAAGATCTCCGCGAAGGGGCGTCCATGGTCGCGGGAGGCGGCGGAGGGCAGGCGGTGCGCCAGATCCTCCGCCGCGTCGTCCGGGCCGGTGACGTGCAGATGGACGGTGCCGCCGTAGAGGATCGCGTCGTTGGTGCGGCCCATGGCGGTGAGGAAACCGCCGCCCGGCGGGGGGAGCGGCGCCATGCCGATGCCATCGACGACGCGGTCGAGCGGGAAGCCGAGAGCGTGCAGCTTGTGCAGGGCGACTTCCAGCACGCGGGCGACCACCTGTGTGGTCCCGGCGAGGCTCTGCGTCGGGGTGAGGACCAGGGTCAGCCGGTCCGCGACGATGCCGCAGGTGGCGGCGATGTGGGCGATCAGTTCGGCGGGCGGCACCGTCGTCGCCTCCATGACGAAGGCCGCCGCGTCGGCCGTGTCGCGGTAGTCCAACTCGTCGAACAGCGCCTCCTGCCGGGCCAGCGCACGGCCGGGGCCGGAGCCGAGCGCGAAGAAGGCGCCCTTGCCGCTACCGTGGCTGAGGCTCCAACCGGCATACTGGCTGCCGAGGCAGGCGAGGACCGGCTGCGCGCTGTGGACGGTGACGCCGAAGGGCCAGGACGGCGGGCTGGAGATCGGGCCGAACGCCACCCGGCCAAGGCCGCCCATGCACAGTTCGGCGATGCGTCGTCCGGCCTCCAGCCCGCCGGGATGGTCGATCCCGGCATCGACGACGCAGGCCCCGCCGACCCTCCGTATGCCGAGACGGAGCATTGGGGCATCCGCCATCAGCCGTTCGACCAGCGGCGCCGACAGCGCGGCGAGGCTGGGTCGTGAATCATGGGTGTTGGGCTTGGCCATTTTAGCCCTCTCCCCTCTGGGGAGAGGGTGGCCCGGAGGGCCGGTGAGGGGGGCGTGCGTGGCGCCACGTTCGGCCCAGGTCAGCAGGGGGTTCTGTGGTCATCACTGCATCTCCATCGCGGCGCAGGCCGCCAGTTCGCGTTGCCGCCGCTCGGCGTGGCGCCGTGCCGCGGTGGCGCTGGGACCCTCCCCGAACACCGTGCAGACCGGCTCGTCGCGCCCGATCAGGGTCGGCGCCGCCGGCCGGTCGGCGGTCCAGGCCGGCCAGCGCTCCCCGGCCTCGATGCGGGTGGGCGCGTCGGCGTAGAGCACCGCCGCCGCCCTGCACCACGACAACGCCGGCAGGCGGTCGGGCAGGCGCCTGGAGCAGGCGTCGACGTGGAGGCCGAGCAAGGGCAGCATTGGCGGGTGGTCGAAGACGTCCAGCGTCGCGCCCGGCCGCGGGTTGATCTCCAACAGATGAAGATCCGATCCGGTCACCAGGAAATCGGCGCTGTTCAATCCGACCAGTTCGAATGCGACCGCAAGACGGCTTACCATGGCGGGCAAGGTGCGGGTCCAGCGCTCCGGACAGCGCCATGGTCCGGCGGCGCCGCCGTAGCGGTAGGGGCTTGCCGCGGTCGGCGCGGTCCACTGCCGGCTCAGCCCGACAATGACGGCGCGGTCGCCGTCCGCGAGAAAGAGGACCGATACGGCATGGCCGGCAACGCGGTGCTGGAGATACCAGCCCGGCTTGGCTTTGCCGCCCGTCGCGGGGGTGATGTGCGTGCCGCCGCTGGCGCCGATCCGCTTCGACAGATAATCGCCGGGCGACCCGTCCCAGGTCGGCGCGACCGGAGGGTGAGAGATGCCAAGCCGGTGCAGAATTGCGGCGAGGCGGAACGGGTCCTTGACGCGCGCCACCACCTCGGGCCGGTTGCCCATCAGAGGGCGATCCTCCGCGAGGCGCGCCAGCAGCGCCGGATCGTCTTCGAAGCCGGCGCCGTAGACCAGCGGCAAGCCGCGCAGCTCCGCCCGCGCCAGGGCCTTTCGAAGGGGGGCGGACTCCAGGCGCAGACCTTCGGCGGGCAGACGCAGGCAGGGCTCGGCAAGCTGTCTGGTGTCGAGATCGGCGAACAGATCGATGGACGCCGGCCGCCGGCCGGCGCGGCGGGCGGCGGCGGCGAGCGCCCGCGCCGACAGGGCCGCGACGAGGATGTCCGGCCTCTCCACCACCGACTCAACCGGCGATCTGGCGGGCGGCGTCGTAGGCATCGCAGAAATCCAGATACACCGCCGTCTTCGCCGCGGCGAGACGAGTCAGCAGGGCGTGCTGCACCCGGAATTTGACCGCGCCGATCGCCAACGCGCCGACGCCGACACCGCGCCCGGTGGCAAGCGGCGTTCCGTTGTCCTTGGGGCCCACCCCTTCGATCCCGGACGGCGGAACCGCGTTGATGTCCGCCGCAACCAGCAGGCGCCCCGCCGCGGCGAGGTTGCGCGCGGAGAGGATCTGCACGCCGGCCCGCCCGCAACCAAACACCACCTCGGCATCGGCGAGCAGCGCCTCCCGCGCCGCGTCGTCGGGCGCGTCGGCGCAGGCCAGTTCCACCCCGAAGCGCCGCCGGAACTCGGCGGCCTTCGGCTCCACGCCCGACAGGCCGCGGTGGCTGACCAGGGTGACGCGCGCGCCGGCGAGGGCCGCGATTACGGCGGCGATTCCGCCGACCACGCCGGTCGCGCCGAACACCTTGAGGGTCAGCCCCTTGATCCCGTCCGGGTGGCTGCGGCGCAGGGCGCGCTCGACGACGGCGACCATGGCGCCGGCCGTCGTGAAGGCGCCTGACGGATCGACCATGACCGAGATGGTGAAGGGCGCGAACATGGCCTTGCGGGCGGCGTCCATCATGTCGAGCGCCAGCACGGCGTCGCGCCCGCCGATGAACAGCCCGGTGCGCGCCGCGTTCGCCGGGTCGCGGGAGAACATCGCATCCTGGGTGATGCCGGTGACCTCCTCCAGCGCGACGCCGGTGTATGGGAACAGCGGTCCCATGCCGGCGTCCGCCGCCATGTTGACGTCGAAGGCGCTGACGTGCTTCAGCGGCGTCAGCATGTGCAGAACATAGGGTGCGGCCATCGCGCGCCTCCCGCTTGGCTCGGGTGTGAAGGGTCAGGAGGCCCGCAGCACCACCCGGTCGGTGGTGGATTCCAGCGTCGCGCCGTCGTTGCGGCCACGGGCCAGATGGAAGTCCAGCGCGGACCCCGCCCAGCGCCGCCGCGCCTCCGCCAGCAGGGCCTCGGCCCGCCGGGCGTCGCCGACAATGGCGAAGCCGGTCGGCCCCCAGGATGTCTGCCCGACGCCGGGGATGCCCTCGGCCTCCAGCCACGCCAGCGCCTCGGCGACCAGGGGGCTGGTGAAGCGCCCGCCTTGGACCGGGGCGAAATGGTCGCCCACGGTGCGTTGCAACTCGCCCACCGCCTGTCCGAAACGGTCGGCGTCGCCCTCGATCAGCGCCGGAAGCGCCGCCATGACGATCAGGCGGCAGAGGTGCCCGGCCCGCTCCGCCGGAAAGGGCGGTAACGCCTTGAAGGCCTGCAACTCGGCGGTGCCGTGCAACCCCTGGCCGTCGCGGTGCAGGATCAGCAGAACCCGCCAGGACTCCGGAAAGGGCAGGCGCGCGACGATGGGCGGCGGCGCGTCGTCCGCCCCCCGGCCACCGTCCAGGATGACGCCACCATTCTCGAAGGCGCCGATCCCGATGCCCGAACGGGCGCCGCGCTCCAACTCCGCGGCGAGGCGGCGAACCGTCGACGGACGGCCGTGCAGATGCGCGAGCGCGGTGCCGACCGCCAGACCGAGCTGGGTGCCGGAGCCAAGCCCGACATGTTCGGGAATGGCCTCCTCAACCGCCAGTTCGGCGCGCGCCGGCCAGCGGAAACGGTCGCAGACCGCCCTTGCGGCCTTCAGCGCACGCTCCGCCGACGGGCCGCTCGCGCAGAGACGGTCGGACGGGCGTGCCCGGAGTGTCGTCGCCATCCCGTCGAGCGTCAGGCCCAAACTGCCGAAGCGGCGGCCCAGACCGCCGTTCATGTCGAGAAACCCCAGATGCAACCGCGCGGGCGCCGTGACCCGCACCTCCCTGACTTCATCGACGCCGAGTGGCATGAGGACCTCACTCGCTTAAGGAAAGTTGCGTCGTTCTTTTGGTCATGATAATCTTTCGTTAAAGAAAGGCCCCGATCCAATAGTATATACCTCTTCGGGGTGAGGACTGTTCGGTCGCTTCGGGGAGGAAGACATGACCGCGGTTCAGGAAACCACCTATTCCGATTCTGAAATCGTTGAGCGGCTGCAGCAAATATTGCCGCGGTGGCGGTTCGAGGATGGCTGGATCCGGCGGAAGTACAAGACGAACAGTTGGAAGGGCACCTTGATGGTGATCAACACGGTCGGCCATCTGGCCGAGGCCGCGTGGCACCACCCGGACCTTACCGCCTCCTACGCCTGGGTCGAGGTGCGGCTGAAGACCCACTCGGCCAAGGGCATCACCGACAAGGATTTCGACCTCGCCCGCAAGATCGAGGAAGTCATCCAATGGCAGCCCGCCCGCGACGGCGGTGCGCTGGAGGGAACGCCCCGCGACGATCCGCGCTTCGCCTACATCAAGTACGACTGACGGCATGGCGAGCGACCGGCCAACCCATCTCATTCGCCCCGTCGTCCATCGTGACGTCGTGTGCCCGTTCTGCGGCCTCGGTTGCGACGACCTGACCGTCGAGGAGGAGCCGCCCGCGACGCTGGCGGTGCGCTCCACTGACTGCCCGGTGGCGCGCGAGCGCTTTTCCCGGACGCCGTCGGCAGAACCGCCGCGCGTCGCGGGCGTCGCAGTGCCACTGGCGGAGGCGGTGGAGGCCGCGGCGGCGGTATTGGCGGCGGCGCAAGCGCCCCTGGTGGCCGGGCTCGGCACCGACGTCGATGGAGCGCGGGCCGCCCTGTCGCTCGCCGAACGACTGGGGGCGGTGGTCGATCACGCGTTGTCCGACGGGCTGTACCGAAATCTGGCGGTGCTTCAGCGCACGGGCTGGATCGCGACGACCCTGGCCGAGCTGCGCAACCGCTGCGACCTGTTGCTGGTGGCCGGACCGGACCCGGCGGCGCTGCACCCGCGCCTCTTCGAGCGCTGGGTGGCGCCCGCGCCGGCCTTCCAGACGCCGCCTTCGCGGGAGGTGGTGTTCCTGTGCGGCGAGCCGCTGGATGCCACGCGGACCGCGCTCTCGGGGATTCCCGTCACCGTCCTGCCCGGTGATCCTGCGAAGATTGGGGACGCAGCAGCGGCACTGGCCGCGGCCTTGGCCGATCCGTCCCGTGCCTTGGGAGCCGCCGGCATCGCGCCCGGCGACATCGCCGCCCTGGCGGAGCGGCTGCGCAAGGCGCGCTACGCGGTCGTGGCCTGGGCCGCTTCCGCCTTCGACGAGCCGCACGCCGACCTGACGGTGGAGCGGCTGGTCCGCCTCGTCCGCGACGCGAACCGGCACACCCGCTGCGCCGGCTTGCCGCTGGCCGGTCACGACAATGTGGTCGGGGTCAATCAGGTCTGCACGTGGCGCTTCGGCGTGCCGCTGCGCACGTCGCTGGCCGGAGGAATGCCGCTGCACGATCCCCACCGCTTCGCCTGGGCGCGCTATGCGGATGTGGCGGACGCCGTCGTCTGGGTGTCCACCTTCCGGCCGGAGGTGCCGGCCTTTTCCGCGGGGCAGACGGTCATCGCGCTGGCCCCGTCGGGAACGGCCATGGCTGAGGAGCCGGCGGTGTTCATTCCCGTCGGCACGCCGGGCATCGACCACCCGGCCCATGTCTTCCGCAGCGACACGGTGGTCGCTCTGCGCGCGCGGCGCCTGATCGACCGTGGTTTGCCGGACGTCGCAACCGTGCTGAAGGCCATCGCCGCCGCCCTGCCGCAGGAGGCTCCCACATGCTGACGAAGCTCGCCGGGGGGCGCCTTTACGATCCGGCCAACGGGCGTGACGGTGCGGTGGGCGACCTGTTCGTCCGGGATGGCCGGATCGTCGCCGATCCCGGACCCGGCGCCGCGCCGGACGAGGTCCACGACCTGTCCGGGCGGGTCGTGATGGCCGGCGCCATCGACATCCACAGCCACATCGCCGGTGGAAAGGTCAATATCGCGCGCCTGCTGATGGCGGAGGAGCACCGGGCGGCGGCGATCACCACGGAGGAGCCATGCGGTTGCGGCGTCGGCCTCGCCACCCCGTCCACCCACGCCACCGGCTGCCGCTACGCTCAGATGGGCTACACGGCGGCCTTCGAGCCAGCGATGCTGCCGAGCAACGCCCGCCACGCCCACTTGGAAATGGCGGACATCCCGCTGATCGACACCGGCGGCTATCTGGTGCTGGGCAACGACGACCTGCTGCTGGAGCTTCTCGCCTCCGGCGCTGGGGAGGAGGCGGTGGCCGATTACGTCGGCTTCATGCTGAACGCCACGCGCAGCCTTGCCGTCAAGGCGGTGAATCCCGGCGGCATCAACGCTTTCAAGTACAACCAGCGCCGCCTCGACGTGGACGAGGCCGGCCCCTTCCACGCCATCACGCCGCGCCGCATCCTCACCGCGCTGGCGGGGGCGGTGCAGCGGCTGGGGATTCCGCATCCCCTGCATCTGCATGGCTTCAACCTCGGCGTGCCGGGCAACGTCGAGGCGACGCTCGACAGCATCGCGGCGGTCGATGGTCTCCGGCTCCACCTCACCCACGTCCAGTTCCACGCCTACGGCGTGGAGGGCGACCGGAAATTCTCCTCCGCCGCCGCGCGCGTGGCCGAGGCGGTCAACCGCCAGCCCAACATCTCGGTGGATGTCGGTCAGATCATGTTCGGCCAGACGGTGACGGCCTCGGCCGACACCATGGCGCAGATGAACAACGCCGGGCTCGCCCACCCGAAGAAATGGGTGATGATGGACATCGAATGCGACGCCGGCTGCGGCGTCGTGCCTTTCCGCTACCGCGACAAGGCCTTCGTCAACGCGCTGCAATGGGCGATCGGGCTGGAGCTGTTCCTGCTGATCGAGGACCCCTGGCGGATCTTCCTCACCACCGACCACCCCAACGGCGCGCCCTTCACCAGCTATCCCGAACTGATCCGCCTGCTGATGGACCGCGATCACCGCCTCACCCGGATGGCGGAACTGCACCCGGCGTTGCCGGAGCACACCATCCTGGGATCGCTGACGCGCGAGTATTCGCTGGGCGAGATCGCCACCATGACCCGCGCCGCGCCGGCGCGCATCCTGGGCCTGACCGACCGCGGCCATCTCGGTCCGGGGGCGGTCGCCGACATCACCGTCTACACCGACCGGCCGGACCGTCGCGCGATGTTCGAAAAGCCGGACCTCGTCTTCAAGGACGGCCGGCTGATCGTCCGCGACGGTGTGGTGGTGGCGTTCCTCCAGGGGCGCACGCATGTGGTGGAGCCCGCCTACGACCCGACGATCGAATCCTGGATGGCGCGCCGCTTCGACGAGCGCATGGGCCAGCGGCTGACGCATTTCCGCATCGCGGAGGAGGAGATCCGTGGCGGCAACGGCCTGGTCCGCCACGCCTGTCAGCCCGGATCATTTTGATGGGGGCGTTCTGATGCGGCTCAACGGCGTCCACATCGAGGACACCTTCGCCGAGGCCTTCCCCATGCTCGGCACGCGGCTGGTCATCACCGCCGATACGCCGGACTGGGTGCAGGCGGCGGTGGTCAGCCTGACGGGCTTCGCCACTTCGGTGATCGCCTGCGGCTGCGAGGCGGCAATGGAGCGCGTGTTGCCGCCCGATGAATCCCCGGACTCCCGGCCCGGCGCCGCGGTGCTGCTGTTCGCCATGTCGAAGGCGGAACTGGCGAAGCAGGTGGCGCGCCGCGTCGGGCAATGCGTGATGACCTGCCCTGGAACCGCCTGCTACGCGGGGCTGCGGGAGGGCGCTGTGATTCCGCTCGGCAACGCGCTGCGCTATTTCGGCGACGGCTGGCAGATCGCCAAGCGGGTCGGGTCCCGCCGTTATTGGCGCATCCCGGTCATGGACGGCGAATTCCTGTGCGAGGCGGCCACCGCGGCGGTCGACGGCGTCGGCGGCGGCAACTTCATCATCCTGGCGGCCGACCGCCGCGCCGCTCTGGCGGCGGCGCAGGCCGCGGTGCAGGCGATCCGCAAGGTGCCGGGGGCGATCCTTCCCTTTCCCGGCGGGGTGGTGCGCTCCGGCTCCAAGATCGGCGGCAAGTACAAGGGGATGATTGCCTCGACCAACACCGCCTTCTGCCCGACGCTTCGGGCGGCGGTGCCGGTCTCGCTGGTGCCGGAGGGGGTGGAGTCCATCCTCGAACTGGTCATTGACGGGGTCAGCGAGGCGGCGGTCGCCGCCGCCATGCGCGCGGGCATCACCGCTGTGGCGGACCTCGGCGCCGCGGGTGGCGTGGTGTCGGTGACCGCCGGCAATTACGGCGGCAAGCTCGGCCGCTACCAGTTCCGGTTGCATGAGGTGATGGCATGAGCGGCCTCGTCCTCACCACGCGCGATCCTTCCGGTCCGCCCATCGACATGACCGGCGTCCTCCCCGAACGGCTGATTGAGGGTGGCCGGGCGGCGCTGGCCGGGCTGATGCTGGTCCGTGGGCGGGGGCGTCACCGGTTGGACGCGCTGTTCACGCTGGAGGACGGCGGCCCTCCCGGTTCCCTGATCCTGCGCCCCGGCAGCGCGGTGCTCGACGGGGTGGGGACCGGCATGAGCACTGGAGGGATTCGGGTCGAGGGGGAGTGCGGTGCCTATGCCGGCAGCGGCATGCGCGGCGGCACGCTGACCGTCGCGGGGAACTGCGGCGCCTTCGCCGCCGCCGAAATGTCCGGCGGGCGCCTGCGTGTCGCGGGCGATGCCGGCGAATTCCTGGGAGCGCCGCTGGCCGGCGGCACGCGTGGCATGAGCGGCGGCTCCGTCGTCGTCATGGGCAACGCCGGCGACCGTGTCGGCGAGCGGATGCGCCGTGGCCTGATCGCCGTCCACGGACGGGCGGGGAGCCTGTGCGGCGCCCGGATGATCGCCGGGACCATCGTCGTCGGCGCCGGTTGCGGCCCCGATCCGGGGCAGGCCATGCGCCGGGGCTCCATCCTGCTGCCCCAAGCGCCGGACGCCGTTCCGTCCGGCTTCGTCGATGGCGGCACGAACGACTGGCTGTTTCTGGACCTGATGCGGAAGGAGCTGATCGATGGCGGGGCTTGGCCCAATGGATTCCCAACCGCCGGAACCCGCGCCCGGCGCCTTATCGGCGACCGGTCGGCCGGGGGGATCGGAGAGGTGCTTATTCTTGGGGAAGCGTAGCGGGCGCGCTCCGGTGAGCCGGGCTGGCGCCCTTCTGACCATCGCCGCGGCGCTCCTCCTCGGGGCTCCGGCGTGGGCCGCCGATCCGCTGGTGGTCCGCATCGGCTATCTGATCCGCGCGGAGGAGCCGCGGATTCCCCAGACCTTTCTCGAACCGGTGTCGGAGGACGAGGGCGTCCAGGGCGCCCGCCTCGCCATCGCCGACAACAACACGACCGGGCGGTTCCTCAACCAGCGCTTCGATCTGGTCGAGGTGACGGTGCCGGAGGACGGGCGCGTCGAGGACGCCGTGCGCGACCTTGCCGGGCAGGGTGTGCGCTTGCTCGTCGCCGACCTGAAGGAGGACGCCCTGCTCGCCGCGGCGGCGGCGCCCGAGGCGGCCGACATGCTGATCTTCAACACCCGCGCCCCGGACGACGACTTGCGCAACGAGCGCTGCCGCGCCAACCTGTTGCACGTCACGCCCAGCCGGCGGATGCAGGCCGACGCGCTGGCCCAGTACCTCGCGTCCCGGAAATGGATGAACTGGCTGCTGGTGGTTGGGCGGGCGCCGCAGGACGCCGCCTACGCCGACGCGATCCGCGCCGCCGCCAAACGCTACCGCGCCAAAATCGTCGAGGAAAAGCGCTGGACCTTCGAGGACGCGAACCGCCGCGTCGACACCGGGCACGTCACCGTGCAATCGGAGATTCTTACCTTCACCCAGGGCACCGAGCACGACGTGCTGGTCGTTGCCGACGAGGCGGACGGGTTCGGCGAGTATCTGCTCTACCAGACGTGGCTGCCCCGCCCGGTCGCCGGCACCCATGGGCTCGTCCCGACCGCGTGGTCGCGCGTGCATGAGCAGTGGGGGGCGACGCAGATCCACAGCCGCTTCGAACGGCAGGCCGGGCGCTGGATGCGCCCGCGCGACTACACCGCCTGGATGGCCGTCCGCGCGGTGGGCGAGGCGGCAACGCGCACCAAGTCCGCCGACCCCGCGGCGCTGGCCGCCTTCGTGCGCGGCCCCGACTTCACCCTGCCGGCCTTCAAGGGGCAGGGCCTGACCTTCCGCGACTGGGACGGGCAGCTTCGGCAGCCGGTGCTGCTGGCGGGGCCGCGGGTGCTCGTCTCGGTGTCGCCGCAGCCGGGCTACCTGCACCAGTTCTCGGAACTCGACACGCTCGGCGACGATCGCCCGGAAAGCCGGTGCCGAAACCGCTGAGAAAAGCCCCGGCAGGGGGCAACCATGGGAGGGAACGTGATGTCGTTAACCGGAGGAGCCGCCCGGATCGGCGCTTTAGCGTTGCTGGGCTTCGCCGTCGCCCAGCCCGCACAGGCGGACACCATCTTCGTCTCGAACGAGAAGAGCAACACCGTCTCGGTGGTGGACGGTGGCAAGCTGCAGGTGGTCGCGACGATCAAGGTCGGCCGCCGGCCGCGCGGCATCACCTTCAACGAGGACATGACGCAGATCTTCGTCTGCGTCGGCGACGACAACCGGATCGACGTCATCGACGTGGCGACCCAGAAGGTCGTCGACCGGCTGCCGTCGGGTCCCGATCCGGAGCTGTTCGTGCTGGACCCGCAGGGGCACCGGCTCTACGTCGCCAACGAGGACGACAACATGGTCTCGGTGGTCGACATCGGGAGCAAGAAGATCATCGGCGAAATCCAGGTAGGGGTGGAACCGGAGGGCATGGGCGTCAGCCCGGACGGCAAGATTCTGGTCAACACCTCCGAAACGACGAATATGGCCCATTTCATCGACACGGAATCGCACAAGATCATCGACAACGTGCTGGTCGATGCGCGTCCGCGCGTCGCCCAGTTCACCGGGGACGGGCGGTTCGTCTGGGTGTCGTCGGAGGTCGGCGGGACGGTCAGCGTCATCGACGCGGCCTCGCGCAAGCTCGTCCACAAGATCAGCTTCGCGGTCCAGGGCGTGCCGCGCGAATCCATCCAGCCGGTCGGCATCCAGCTGACCAGCGACGGGCAGCGGGCCTTCGTCGCCCTCGGCCCGGCCAACCGGGTCGCCGAGATCGACGCCAAGACCTATGAGGTGAAGCGCTATCACCTCGTCGGCCAGCGCGTGTGGAATCTGGCGCTGTCGCCGGACGAGAAGCGCCTCTACACGACGAACGGCGTCAGCAACGACATGTCGGTGATGGACCTGGAGCGCGGCCGGGTCGTGAAGTCGATCTCGGTCGGCGGCGCGCCCTGGGGCGTGATCGTCAAGCCGTGACCTTATAGCCCTCTCCCCTCTGGGGAGAGGGTGGCCCGAAGGGCCGGTGAGGGGGATGTGCGTTTCGGTACGTCCGGCAAAAGCGCAACCCCCTCACCCTAACCCTCCCCAGAGGGGAAAGGGGATTTCACACACGGTTGCTCCCGGCGATGGAGACGACATGGATTGCTTCGAAACGGCGCCACCCGACCCGCAAGCCCGTTCCGGTGACGCCGCGGCGGCCCCGGTCCTGGCGGTTGAGGGGCTGAGCCACAGCTTCGGGGCGCGGGTGGCGCTGGATGGTGTGTCGTTCGGCGTTCCCGCGGGGCGGTTCACCGTGCTGCTGGGGCTCAACGGCGCCGGCAAGACGACGCTCTTCTCTCTGATCACGCGGATTTACAACACCCGCCGGGGAAGCATCCGGGTCTTCGGCTTCGACATGCGCCGGCACCCGGCCCAGGCGCTGGCGCGCATCGGCGTGGTGTTCCAGCAGCCGACGCTCGACCCAGACCTGACCGTCATCCAGAACCTGCGCTACCACGGCGGGCTGCACGGCTTGGCATCCGCCGACATCGAAGCCCGGGCGGGCGAGGAACTGGCCCGCATCGGCTTGTCCGAGCGCGCCGACGAGCGGGTGCGCACCCTGTCCGGCGGGCAGCGGCGGCGGGTTGAAATCGCCCGCGCGCTGCTTCACCGCCCAAGCCTTCTGCTGCTGGACGAGCCGACCGTCGGGCTCGACATCGAGCTGCGCCGGCAGGTCCTCGACCATGTGCACGATCTCTGCCGGGAACGGGGATTGGCCGTGCTCTGGGCGACCCACCTCATCGACGAGGCGCGCGACGGGGACGGCGTCGTGGTGCTGCACGGTGGGCGCGTGCTGGCGAGCGGGCTGGCGGAGGAGGTATGCGCCGCCACCGGCGCCGCGACCCTGGGCGACGCCTTCGCCCGACTGACGGAGAAGAAGGTGCGGCAATGAACGCGACGCTCCACTGGCGTTGCCTGCGCGCGGTCATCGTCCGCGAGGGGCTGCGCTTCGTGCACCAGCGCGAGCGGTTCTTCGCCGCCCTGGTGAGGCCGCTGGTCTGGCTGGCCATCTTCGCGGTGGGGTTCCGCGCGGTGCTCGGCCTGTCGATCATCCCACCCTACGAGACCTACATCCTCTACGAGGATTACGTGACGCCGGGGCTGGTGGCCATGATCCAGCTCTTTAACGGGATGCAGAGTTCGCTGTCCATGGTCTATGACCGGGAGATGGGCAGCATGAAGACCCTGCTGGTCAGCCCGCTGCCGCGCTGGTACCTGCTGGTCTGCAAGCTGCTGGCCGGCGTTCTGGTGTCGATCGCCCAGGTCTATGTCTTCCTCGCCATCGCCTGGTTCTGGGGCGTCCAGCCACCGGAACTCGGCTATCTCGCCGTTCTGCCGGCGCTGGTGCTGAGCGGGCTGATGCTGGGCGCGCTCGGTCTTCTGCTGTCCTCCTTCATCCGGCAGCTGGAGAATTTCGCGGGCGTGATGAACTTCGTCATTTTCCCGATGTTCTTCGCCTCCTCCGCGCTCTACCCGCTGTGGCGCATCCGCGAGGGCAGCCCGACGCTCGCCTGGATCGCCGGGATCAACCCCTTCACGCAGGCGGTCGAACTGATCCGCTTCGCTCTGTACCTGCAATTCAACGGCACGGCGTTCCTGGCCGTCACCGCGTGCCTCGCGCTGTTCCTGGGGGGAGCGATCCTCGCCTACGATCCCGGCCGGGGCTTTTGGGCCCGCCGCGGCGGGCCGGCGGAACAGGGGTGACACGACGGGCGGAACCGCGCCGGGCGACCTGCGGTTGATGGCACAGACGACCGTCCGGTCATCCCGCCGGGCGGGCTCGGGTGGAGGAAACGTCATGACGGGAAAATCCGACAAGCCTCAGGACCAGCCACGCGGCGAGAAGAGCGTTCTCGGCAGCGAGCAGGAATTCAAAAAGGACGAACCGCAGGACGCCGGCCGGGACGAGCGGGCAAAGGAGGACATCGGCCGCATGGGCGAAGCGTCCCGCCAGAACCGCAGCACGAAGGACGCGGGTTAGCAGCGCCCGATCGTTCCCAGATTCGTCCAACATCATGCCGGAGGACAGGTCCATGAAACATCTGCACATCCTGGCCGGTGCGTCTCTGCTGGCCCTCGCGTCGGCCGCGGCGGCGGTTCCGGCGTCGGCCCAAACCACGGGCGGCGCGATGCCTCAAGGCTCGGGAAGCCAAAGCTCCAGCCCATCGACCGGCGCTCTGCCGGACAACTCCCTGGCCGGGCAGCGGCAGGGCACCGTCGGCGGCGGGGTCACTCAAGGCGGTGGACAAAGCGGCACGTCCGGCTCCACGACGCCCGATTCTTCGGCGTCCGGTGCGTCGGGCGGTTCCACGAGCGGCACCGGCGCTCTGCCGGACAACTCCCTGGCCGGACAGCGGCAGGGCACCATCGGCGGCGGCTCGGTGACGCAGGGTGGCAACGCCACCTCCCAACCGCCGAAGCAGGGGTCCGGGCAGTAGCGGGTCGCGGGTTCAACCGTTGAGGGGCTGTCTCGGGACGGCGTTGCGGACCGCGGCCAGCGCGGCCGGGTCCAACACGCCGCCCCGGTCGGCACCGGCGCACAGCGCGGTGCGGAAACCGAGATAATCGGGCGCGAGCGGCAGCAGCGGCGGAATGTCGTCCAGGCGCAGTGAACCGGCGAGTCCGGTCAGGAGGCCATGATCGCGCGCCTGTGCCAGGAAGCGCGCCAACTCGTCTTTGGTCTTGTGCCGCAGCAACCCGCCGGAGCCTTTTCCCGCGGTGTCGAGCATGGCTCCGGCGAAGCCGGCTCTCGCGATATCGGGAAGCAGAGTGCCAGGGTCGTTCCAAAGATCGGCGAACAGCACAGCGACGATACGGGCGCCCCGCCGCGTGTCGGGCGCCAGTGCCTTCACGCAGCCCGCCGGATCACCGGATGGAAACAGGCCGATCTTGACGTAATCGACGCCACAGGCCCAGGTTTCGACCACCCGCCCCGCCACGATCGCGGGGGCCATCGGCAGGTCACCCACGGTGGCGCTCAGCGGCGCGCGGACGGGCCATTGGCGGGCCGTATCGACGGCGCGGACAATGCCGTCCAACGGCCATGCCCCAAGTGCACCCGTTTTCGGATCCTTCAAATCCAGAATGTCCGCATCCCCCCGTGCGGCGAGCGTCAGTTCCGCAAGGGACGCAACGCTGGCGAGCAGCCGGGTCACGATGCCTTCCCCCCGCTTGCCCGGTGTTCGGCGATGCGGTCGAGCAACCAGCCCCACGCTTCCAGCTCCACGGGGCCGGCGGTCTTGCTGATGGCGATGGACAGATAGTCGATTTCGCGGTCGATCTTCTCGGGCGGCAGGAGATGCAGGCGGCTGACCAGGATCGCACCCTCCACCACGGCGGCCTGCGCCCGGTTGAATCCACGAAAGGGGCGATGGGTGACGCGATGCACCGGGCGGCAATCCAGACGCGGGCGCACGCCGTCGTCCTCCACCGCGGCCACGTCCAGTTCCTCATGCGCCAGCGCCCCGGCGAGCACCGCGCCGCGGATGCGCTCCGCCGGGGTGGTCGGCCAGTCGCGTTGCCGCCCGGTGACGCAGCCGGCGAACACCCGGACGTCGTCGGTGAAGTTCACCACCGCGCAGCGCGTGGCGAGCAGGTTGTCGAGCGTGCGCGAGGGGCGGAAGGGAGCCAGGACATAGCCGGTCCCGGTCACCGTGGCGCCCATGGGGGCGACGTGGACGTTGCCCGCCGCGTCGCAGCTCGTGATGATGGTTTCGCGGATGAAGGTCACGTCTTGCCCCCTCCGGTGTCGCCGGGCGCGTCCACCGCCACGCCCCAGCGCAGTTCGTTGTCCTGGCTGTAGCGCTTGCCGAGCTGCCAAGCGATCTGCGCGCGCGCCAGTTCCGCCCCGAGATAGAAGGCGTGCCCAATATCGGTGCGGGGATCGATGTGCGGGAGCAGGGCGAAGGGATCGCCGGCCACATGGTGCCCATCACGGTTGTAGAGATGGAGCCCCTGTTCCGTCACCTCGATCCGGTAGTTCGGGTCGCGGATGCGGGAGGCGAGGTCGGCCACCTGCTCAGGCGTGCTGGTGAAGGGCTTGCGGTCGCGCAGGCAGAGCAGGGCGTCGCCGAAATTGCGGGGCAGGGCACCGGCCTCCGCGGCAGCGAAGAACTGGCGCCGCGCCGCGTCGAACTCGCGGATGGTCCGGCGGCAATGGGGGCTGACCTGCACCGTCAGGATGTGGTCGATGCGCAATTCGGAGACGATCCCCATCAGAAGCGCGGTCATCCCCGGCGTGTCGGCGTCGGTCAGTTCGGTGACGTTGCCGACCCCCATCAGGATTTCCAGCTCGGGATGGCGCGCCCGGACCTCGCGGTAGCGCAGCAGGGAGTCGGTGAAGCCGTGATGGATCGGCTCCAGGATCGGGTCGGCGATGCAGCGGCGTCCCGCGCCGCCGATCGCGTCCAGCGCCCGGTCGAGCGACGGGAGATCGCCCGGCGTGGTGGGAATGACGATGGGCACCGCGTCGGTCTCGCGGGCGACCCAGGCGGTCTCCTCGGTCAGGCTGAGCAGGTAGGAGGCGCCCGCAGCGGCGCCGCGCAACAGCTCCCTGGGGTCGAGCGAGTCGACGCTGACCGCGTGGCCGGCCTCGCGCAGAGCCGTCACCGCCTCCTCCAGATGGGGAAAGGGGTGGTCGGGCAGCCCGCCGAGGTCGATCACGTCGGCCCCGTCCGCCGCGAAGCGGGCGGCGCGCTCCAGGATCGCCGGGACGCCGAGCAGCGGCGCCTCGACGATCTCGGCGAAGATCTTGGTGCGGTAGCGGCTGAGATCGAGCGGGGCGGCCTGACGCCGGAAATGCTGGGGCAGATCATCCAGCTCGTCGGGACCGCGCTCGAAGGGCACACCGAAATGGGCGGACAGCCGGTCGAGGTCGCCGCGGAACCGCCCCGGCAGCAGGACGAGGTCGGCTCCCTCGGTCGAGGCGAGGCGGCGCAGCACGATCTCCGTCGTCGCCAGCGCCGCGACCTTGATGCCGAGATTGACCACGGTGGCCTGGAACTCAAGCGGCTCCAGCGCGGCGAGCACATGGCGCAGGCGCGGTTCGGCCAGCGCTCCGGTCAGGAACAGGATGTGCTTGGGGCGCTCAGCCATCGGCGTCCTGTTGATCGGCGGGCAGGGCAAGGTGGGTGCCGCACGGGTTGCCCTGGTCCAGCGCCTTGGCGAAGCGCCGGTGCTCGTCCCGCGACACGCACCAGACGGCCCCGCCGTAGCGCGCCATGCGGTCCGGCAAGGCTGGATCGACGATGCCCTCCGTTACGAGCCGGGTCACGGGGGCGACGGCGTCCGGCAATGGAGCGGACTTGACGAGGACCGCGCAGGTGGCGCCGAGCGCGCCGGCCAGCCAGACCGCCAGACTGTCGGACGTGACGTCCCAGCTTTCCGCCACGTCGGCATCCTCCGCCAGGGGAAGCGGCATCCAGACGGTCGGGCTCGGCCGGCCGCGCAGATCGGCGAGGCTGCGGGCGGGTGTCAGCCGCGGCTCCAGGTCGGCCAGGGCGGTTCCGTACTGCTCCATGGCGAGCAGGGCCATGCGGTGCGCGGCGCGGTCGCCAAAGCCGAGCGCCGGCTGGGCGTCGCGGACGGCGTCGGCGAAGGGACCGCCGCCGGGGACGATCACGACCCGCAGGCGCCGCGCCGCGGCCAGGATCTCCAGCCAGCGTCGCAATTCCGGGGCGCGCCACAGGCTGCCGCCCAGCTTCACGACCCACAACGGCGCGCTGCTCATGATGCCGTTCGCGCTCCCTCGGGGCGGGAACGCTCGATAACGATGCCGACGCCGCCGGATTCCGGGACGACGTCCAGCTTCTCCACCTGCACCCGCGCGCGGATCACATCCGGGTTGGAGAAGCACAGCACGAGGATCCGGTCGCCCAGCGTCTCGACAAGGTTCACATGGGCGCCGTCGCGCAGGGCGCGGATGCCGTCGATCAGGAAATCGTAGGACAGCACCTCGTCCAGGCTGTCGGTCATCGGCCGGTCGGGCCAGGGCAGCGTCAGCGAGACGTTGATCCGGACGCGCTGCGTGCGCTCCTTCTCCTGGTCCCAGACGCCGATCCGGAACTGGTCCACATAGTCGCGCAACGTGATGTCGTAGTACCGGACGCGGCTCGCCGCCGGGCGGTACGGCACATAGGAGAGCAAAGCGTCGTCGGCCAAGCGATCCTCCTCCCCGTGTCGGACGAAGGTTGGCTCCCCCGCCTCGGATGTCGTCAGGGTTCGTCACCGGTCGGACGGCGGTGCGGCCAGCAGGCGGTGACGCAGCAGCCATTCGACGCCGCGCCGCCAGGACCGCTCGTTGTCGCCGCGGATGTCCGCGTTCGCGACGGCGATGACCTCGCCGTCTCCGGTGCCATCTCCGGTGCGGCGCATTATAATCTGCATGTTGAGGATCAGCGTGCTGATCTTATGGATGAAACCCGTCACCACGATGTCCGCGCCGGCCCGGCGCCCGAGGTCGCGTTCGCAGCCGTTGCACCGATAGAGCGACGCCGGCACCTCCGCGGCGACGGCGCTGTCGCGAACGCCGGTCACCGCGTAACCGCCGTCCTTCAGCCCGTCGCGCAGCAGCGCCGTCACCCGCTCCAGCCGTCCGGCATGGTCCGGATCGGAGGGTTCCCGGCTGGTGTCCACCAGTTCCAGATCGAAGACCAGAACCTTGGCCGGCGCCTGCGCCGCCGCCGGAACCGCGCCGCTCAGCAGCAGGAACAGGAGCACCGTCGCGGCGAACTCCGTCGGCCTCATCCGAATGGGTGGATGGGCAAGGGCGCCCGATGTCCGGCAGAATCCCATCATGCGTCACCGCTCCGCTGTCCTTGCCGTCGCGTTGCTCACTCTGGCGTCTGTCCCAGCGGCGTCCGTCCCGGCGGGGGCGGCCGGGAGCGATCCGGATTGGCCCTGCGTCCAGATCCTCGTGCCGACCCTGTCGTCCGGCCAGATCTGGCCCGGCGATCCCATCGAGGGGAAGGAAGGCGACTGGCGCGATATTCCCGGCACCGAACCGGTCCTGAAGCAACTCCTCGACCGCCGGCTCGATCCGGAGCAGGAGCAGGCGGCGATCGACCGCTTCGCCGACCATCTGGAGGCCAACGGCGCGGCGGCGGACCGCAACGCCGCCCTCACCGCCCTGTTCGCCGGCGCCTTCGACGCGCTCAACCAGGATCGCGGCCAAGCCATTGCGGCCATCAAGCGCTACGCCCACCAGCAGCGCGTCCTGCTCGACAGCATCGATGCGGCGCTGACCCGTCTCCAGACGCTTCCCGCCGACGCCCCCGAGGCGACTGCGTTGCGTGAGGAGATCGCGTGGCGGCGGCGTATCCTCGACGAGCGGCGGCGCAACCAGACGGCGCTGTGCGAGCAGCCGGTCCAGTTCGAACAGAAGGCCGGCCGCATTGCCCGGGACATCGCCGCCCGCCTGGATTGAGGCGAGCGGGTTCGCTCAGTTCGACGCGCCGCCGGCGAAGGGTTCGACCGTTTCCAGCCCGTATCCCGCCTCCTGCCAGCGCATGGCGCCGTCGGAATACCAGTAGACGTTGCCGTAGCCCCACTCCACCGCGCGCTTCGCGGCGTTCCAGGACATCCAGCAATCCGGCTCGCAGAAGAAGACCAGCCGGGCGGCCCGATCCCCGTGACTCACGGTCTCCAGCCCGGCGCGGAAATAGCGCTCCTGCTCGCCCGACAGGCTGCCGTAACCGACGTTGGGCAGCCAGACCGCTCCCGGCAGGCTGCGGCGTGGCGGCGGAACCCACACGGCCGGCGCCGGACGGTCGGCCGGGCGCGGCGGCGCCGGCATCACGTCAACCAGCCGCGTGTCGGGGAAATGCTCGATCAGCCGCCGCAGCTCCGCCAGGGTCACGGTGGAGGCACCGGTCAGGCCGGCGGGGGTCGGGGCGCGGTACTGGTCCATCCGGTAGCCCGGCGGCTCGATGGCGGCGGCGGTCTTCAGCGCACCGTCGGGGCCGATGATCGGGACGTGGTAGCGCAGCAGGATGCGGTCGATGTCGTCCTGGCGGCGCTTGATGAAATCGTTGAGCCAGTGCTTCCACTCCGGCTCGTCGGAGCGGATGCCCATGGAGATGTTGAATTGCAGCCGGGCGACCGCCGGTTCCTTGACCAGCGGCACGACGGTCAGCGGCTCGGTCTGCTGGGCGGCGAAGTAGCCGGCGATCGGCCCCCAGATCACCGCGGCGTCGGTCCTGCCGGCGGCCACATCCTCGATGGCGTCGCGGGCCGGGTTGTTGGCGCGCGTGTCGGTGTTGAGCTGGTAGGGCTCCGTCCGGGTAATGCCGTAGAGGCGCAGCAGATTGACCGCGGGCGTCTTTTCGACAACGCCGATGCGGGCGTCCTTCAGGGTCGGATCGCCCACGCTTTCCGCCCGGATGCCCGACTTGGTGCGGTAGACGAGGGAATAGACGGTGCGGTAGTAGGGGTTGGTGTTCTGCATCAGCTCTTCGCCGGACGCCGTTCCCATCACGAGGTCGCACTGCCGCGCGCGCAGCGTGTTGCGGACGAAGCCGATGGTCTGCGGCCACCAGTAATAGGTCACTGGTTTCTTCAGATCCTCGCCAATGAGCCGGGCGATCTCGTTTTCGAAACCCTCCATTTTTTCGTTGGAGTAGGGCAGGAGGTTGCCGTCGGCGCAGACGCGCACGGTCTCGCGCTCCGTCACCTCGACGGCGTGGGCCGGCAGGGTGACGGACAGCAGAGCCGCGGCGATGGTGACGACGGTGAGCACAGAAGGAAATGCCATGAAGGGTCTCCCTCCGCCGGATCAGCCGCCGATGCGTTGCGGGCGTCCGCCGGGCAGCGCGCCGTCGGCCCGCGCCTTCAGGTAGCGGTAGATGTCGTCCAGATGATCCATGATGTTCGGGTCGAGGCCGAAGGAGGGCATCACCTTGTCGCCGGTGGCGCCCTGGTTCTGGCGGCCGTTGACCACGACCTCCTTGAACTCGTCGTAGCTGAGGCGTTTGAGCGAGTCCGCGAGGCTGGGGGCGAAGGACGACCCCGACGCGTCGAAGCCGTGGCAGGTGTGGCAGGTCGCGTGGAAGCGGCGGTAGCCGTTGTAGGTTCCCTTGTCCACCTGACCGTCCTTGACGATGTAGGTCGGTGTCCCGTCGGGGGTCGTCGGCGCGTCCTGCGCCAGGGCGGCGAAACAGGCGACGGTGCCCACCGTCAGCGCACCGGTCAGCAAGCCAAGTCTGCGTTGCACAAATCTGCGTTTCATGGATGTCGAGATCCTCGCCCGGAAGCCGGGTCCCAGTAAATGCCGAAGGCTCTAAAGCAAAACCCCCGGTGCGTTGCGGCACCGGGGGCAGGTCTGCCGATCACTTCTGGTCGGGAACGTGGAACACCGTCAGGACGCCGCCGAGCTGGGTGTATTCGCCCAGCGACTGGTGGGCGCCGACCGCGCCGAGGCCGGCGGTCGCCACTCCCCCGCCCTCGGTGTGGCCGGGATGGACGGCGTTGTGCCACGCCTGCGCCCCGGCCTCCTGGGTCAGGCCCGCGGCGAGGCCGATGCCGGCCCAGCCGCCGACGCCCGACAGGACGGCCACATACTGCTTGCCGTTGTGGGTGTAGGTGTTGATGTTGCCGATGATGCCGGACGGAGTCTTGAACCGCCACAGCTCCTTGCCGTCCTTCATGTCGACGGCGACGAGGTAACCTTCCAGCGTCCCGTAATAGGCGACGCCGCCCTTGGTGGACAAAGCGCCGCTCCACACCGCGAAGCGCTCCGGCCGCGACCAGACGATCTTCCCGGCCGCCGCGTCCCAGGCGATGAAGTTGCCCATGCCGCCGTGCGAATTCGGCGTCGGGTACATGGACACGGTCGAGCCGACATAGGCCTGCCCCGCCGTGTAGGAGACGGAGAACGGCTCATAGTCCATGCAGATGTGGTTGGTCGGGACGTAGAACAGGCCGGTGTCCGGCGAGAAGGAGGCCGGCTGCTGGTCCTTGCTGCCCAGCGCCGCCGGGCAGACGGCCGCGGTGTTCTTGTCCTCGCCGTTGGCAAAGGTGCTGTATTTGTCGACGACGTTCGGCCGTCCGGTCTTCATGTCGACGTCGGTCGCCCAGTTGACCGTCGGGTCGAATTTCTGCGCGACGAGCAACTCGCCGGTCGCCCGGTCCAGGGTGTAGGCGAAGCCGTTGCGGTCGAAGTTGACCAGAACCTTGCGCTGCTGGCCGTTCATGTTGATGTCGGCGAGGATGTTCTCGTTGACGCCGTCGAAGTCCCATTCGTCGAAGGGCGTCTTCTGGTAGACCCACTTCGCCTCACCGGTGTCGGGATCGCGGGCGAAGATGGTCATCGACCATTTGTTGTCACTCTTGGCCCGATCCTTGTCGACGGCCCGCTGCGTCGGGTTCCAGGTGCCGGGGTTGCCGGTGCCGTAATAGATCAGGTTGAGCGCCGGGTCGTAGGTGTACCAGCCCCAGGTGGTTCCGCCGCCGCGCTTCCATTCCTCCCCCGGCCATGTCGAGACGCCGAGATCCTTCTGCCCGATCGGCTTGCCCATCATCATCGTCTTCGACGGGTCGATCTTCACGTCGGCGTCGGGACCGGTCGAGAAGGCCCGCCACACCATCTTGCCGCTGTTCGTGTCATAGGCCGTCAGATGCCCGCGCACGCCGAACTCGCCGCCGCTGATGCCGACGAAGACCTTGTCCTTGACCACCAGCGGGGCCGCCGTCAGGGTCTCGCCCTTGGTGTGGTCGCCGTTCTTGGCCTTCCAGACCTCCTTGCCGGTCTTGGCGTCGAGCGCCACCAGCGTGTTGTCCGCCTGCGCCAGGAAGACCTTGCCGTCGGCGACCGCGACGCCGCGGTTGACGGTGTCGCAGCACATCACCGGAATGACGGTCGGGTCCTGGACCGATTCATATTTCCAGATGACCCGCCCCGGGTTGTTGAGATCCAGCGCGAAGACCTTGTTGGGGAACGGCGTGTGAATGTACATCACGTCGCCGACGACGATCGGCCCGCCTTCATGGCCGCGCAGAACCCCGGTCGAGAACGACCACGCCACCTGGAGATTCTTGACGTTGTTGGTGGTGATCTGGTCGAGCGGGCTGTACCGCTGCCCGGCATAGTTGCCGAGCTGGGACGCCCAGTTGTTGGGGTTCGCTTCATTCTTGAGAATACTGTCGTTCGCAGAAACCGAGCCGGCTGCGACGACAGCGACAGACGCCAGAAGCCAGCGAGACAATACCTTCATGACGATCCCTCCCGTGATGGCGCTTATTGTTTACCCAAAAACCAATGGGCTTCTTGCTTATGAGCACAGCGCTGAGTGCAAAAGGGCGTTGTCGCGCGGATGTTGTCGAGCGGTATGTTCGGTTCTGAATTCAATATTCAGAAAAGCTGACGCCAAATTGGTACTTAATGCTATATTGGGACCATCTTCTCGTCAAGGCTCTGCCGAATAGAAAACGTCAAACAATCGCCTTGTGCCAGATTTATCCGGGACCGACCGCAAATTGGGAGTAAGTGGATAATCCTTCAAAACAAGATTTTGTAATTTATTTATTTGCAGTTTTGAACGCGAATTTTGTGCAGGGCAGCAATATTTGCTGCAAAGCAGCGTGGCCCGATCCGTGACGCCGGCTGTTGATGCATGCGTTCCGGCCTTCGTCCGCCTTGGCGGAAGCGCCGAAGGCGCCGGCTCATCGAGCTTTCGTACAGGAAACGCGAACCATGTTTGAACTGGTTCTGGTGATTTGTCTGGCCGTGCGGCCGGACCACTGCGCCGTCGAGCGTCCACTCTCCTTCGAACGGTACCCGACCGCGGTCGAATGCACGCACAACAGCTACGTCCACGTCGTGCATTGGCTCATGGAACATCCCAACTGGAACGTCCGCCAATGGCGGTGCGAGCAGCCCGGGGCCTGACGCCAGCGCCGGTTGCTTCAAGGATAGAACACACGTCACTCAACGTTCCGTTGACCTGCGGCGCGCCGACTCCAGACTTGCGCGAAGGCTTCTCTGGACCTTGCGGCCCGTTCCGTTTCATCCGCTGCACCAACAGCTTTGCAAACTCCCAACGTTTAGGCATTGGTTAACCTTCGATGCCTAATGATTCGGCGCCCTGTGGTTTGGCTCATTTCCGAGCAGCCGGAATCGCGCAATCCTGTCCTCGTCCTGGGCATGGCATGCGGCTTGCTCTCGCTGATCCACACGATGTTGGCACAGCCGTGCCGTTGCGTTTTGGAGCGCCCGATGTTTGTTACCCTGTCGATGATCTTCTGCCTGGCGTCCGACCCGACCCAGTGCCAGACCATCAACCCGATGGTTCCCGACACCGAACCCCTGACCATGTCGAGCTGCCCGATCGCCGGTCAGATCGAGAGCGCCAAGTGGATCAACGACCACCCGAAGTACGAGCTTCAGCGCATCCAATGCACGGTGGGCAAGCGGTTCAAGCAGCAGGGCGTGTGAGGGTTTGGCAGGGGACGGTCGGGTGCCGCCTCACGCCAGCGCCGCGGCCCGTCGCAGGTCGGCCACGAACTCCGCCTGGGCCCGCCGCCGCTCCTCGTCTCCGGGAAGCCTCAGCAGGTAGGAGGGGTGGACGGTGACGAAGCCGTCCCACCCGTCGAAGGCCATCGGACCCCGCTCGCGCAGCACCGCGACGGGCCGGCCGCTCAGCGCCAGGGCCGCGGTGGCTCCCAGCGCGACGACGAGGCGGGGGCGGACGAAGCCCAGTTCCGTCATCAGCCACCAGCGGTAATGCTTGACCTCGCCGGCGGTGGGGGACTGGTGGATGCGCCGCTTGCCGCGCTGGACGAATTTGAAATGTTTGACGGCGTTGGTCAGGTAGAGGCTGCCGCGGTCGATGCCGGCCTCCTCCAGCGCGGCGGTCAGCAGCTGGCCGGCGGGGCCGACGAAGGGGCGGGCCTCGCGGTCCTCCTGGTCGCCGGGCTGCTCGCCGACGATGGCGATGGCCGCACCCTCAGGCCCCTCGCCCAGCACCGCCTGCGTCGCGCCCGGCACCAGCGGTTCGGAGCGCTGGATCAGGCGGTTCAAGTCGGCGAGGCTTTCCGGGGCCTGCCGGGCCATCGCCGCCACGGCCTTTTCGGGCGTGCGGCGGCGCGGGATGGCGGCCTCCGCCTCCAGCATCGCCTGGACGCGGGCGGGGGCGGAGCGGACCATGGCCGGGATAGCCGCCGTCTCCGGCATGTTGACCCAGTATTTCCGCGGCATCTCCGCCCGCATGGCCGTCGGGTTGACCCGCGCCGGGTTGAAGGTGCTCTCGTAATAGCGCAGCCAGCCCTCGGCGAAGCGGTCGTCGGCCAAGGAGTCCGGACGTTCTGCGGGCGGGCCGGTCATCAGGTGTTGGCGGTCCCAGTGCAACGAGCCTTTCGGCGTCAGGATCGTCCACACCATGCTTTCGAAACGCTCGACGAAGAAGGGAGCGACCGCCTCGACGATGTGATGGTCGGGCTCGAACCACGCGACGTAACGCTCTCCGCCGTCCGGGTCCGGTAGGGCGCGGAAGCGCAGGAAGGCGTGCATTTTGTGGATGTCCCGGCGCACCGCCTTGTCGAGCCGCTCCAGCCGGTGCACCAGCGGGTCGGCGTGCTGGTCGAGCAGCGCCCTCTCCCCGTTCAGCACCCGCCAGACCAGCCGGTGCAGCAGGGCGTAGCGTTCCGGATCGCCGTGGCAGACGACGGTTTCGATCAGTTGCCCGACCGCATGGGGCAGGAAGAGCGGCAGGCCGTTTTCGGAAGCGGGCGCCGCATCGTCGCCAAACAGCGACGGCGCGCCGACGCTCCACAGCACCGTGTCGGGTTCCGTCCGAGAGGCGGCGAGGCGGCGCACCGCCCGGCGGAAGCCGTCGAGGTCGGCACCCTCCCGCAAGGTGATCGTGTGCATCGTCAGAACAGGCTCAGCTGGCTGGACGGCGTGACCAAGCGCTGGCGCAGGTCCAGCCGGTCGGTCAGCCCGCCCACGGGATGGTAGTCGGCGGCGATCAGGAAGGGGCGGGCCCGCCGCAGCCCGCTCGAGAGCCGTCCCAGATCCTCCATGCGCAGGCGGGTGTGGCGGCGCGCCGACAGGATCTTGTCGACGGCGCGCGCACCCAGCCCCGGCACCCGCAACAGCATCTCGCGGTCGGCGCGGTTGACGTCGACCGGGAAGCGCTCCCGGTTCTTCAGCGCCCAGGCCAGCTTGGGGTCGATGCCGAGGTCGAGCATCCCACCCTCGCCGCCGGACGCGATCTCCTCCACCGTGAAGCCGTAGTAGCGCAGCAGCCAGTCGGCCTGGTACAGCCGGTTCTCCCGTTGCAGCGGCGGCGGCTTGACCGGCAGCACCGAACTGGCCTCCGGGATCGGGCTGAAGGCGGAATAATAGACGCGGCGCAGCCCGTAGCGCTGATAGAGCGTGCCGCTGGTCTCCAGGACCGAGCGGTCGGTGGCGTCGTCGGCGCCGACGATCAATTGGGTGCTCTGCCCGGCGGGGGAGAAGCGGCGGCGCTCCTCCTTGGCCTCGACGATGCGCTCGTTGACCTGTCCCATCACCGCCTTGATGGTGCCGCCGTTCTTCTCCGGCGCGAAGGCCTTCAGGCTGTGGTCGGATGGCAGTTCGAGGTTGATCGACAGGCGGTCGGCCCACAGCCCGGCCTGCTCGATCAGCCAGGGGCTGGCTTCGGGGATGGTTTTCAGGTGGATGTAGCCGGCGAAGCCGTGGTCGCGCCGCAGGGTCCGCGCCACCAGCATCATCTGCTCCATCGTGTGGTCCGGCGAGCGGATGATGCCGGAGGACAGGAACAGCCCCTCGATGCAGTTGCGCTTGTAGAAGCCCAGCGTCAGCTCCACCACCTCCGCCACCGTGAAGCGGGCGCGGCGGACGTTGGAGGAGCGCCGGTTGATGCAATACACACAGTCGAACAGGCAGTGGTTGGTCAGCAGGATCTTCAGGAGCGAGACGCAGCGCCCGTCCGGCGTGTAGGCGTGGCAGATGCCGGCACCGGTCGTCGAGCCCAGCCCCTCCTTGCCGCCGCTGCGCGGCTTGGCGCCGGACGAGGCGCAGGAGGCGTCGTATTTCGCCGCGTCGGCCAGAATGCCGAGCTTCTCGATCAAGGCGTCGTCCATCGTCCCATCCCACGCTGCTTGTGTGTTCTTAATATGTTCTCATGAGGTGTGGAGGCAAGCGGCGTGTGCGGCACTGGGTGGGACAAAGTCCGATCAGGGTCTCTGTGGCAATCTTGGATGGCAGCGAAGCGGGACCACATATCCGGGATGACCAGAAATCCGCCGCTCCGGCTCGGCCGCCGCACCGTCCTTACCGCCACCGTCGCGTCCCTTGGCTGCGTCTTGACCCGCCCGCTGCTTGCCGCTCAACCGGGGGTCGCGTTCGATCCGGTGCTGCTGGACCGCGCGATCAAGCGGGCGGCCGGGCTCGACCAGATCCACGCGCTGGTCATTGGGCGGAACGGGGCGGTGGTGTCGGCGGAAGCCTTCCGCGGACCGGCGGTGAACCGCGCGGTCAACGTGAAGTCGGTGTCCAAGACCATCGCCGCCTCGCTCGCCGGCATCGCCATCGACCGCGGCGTTCTGCGTGGCGTCGATGTGCCGTTGGCCGAGGCGGCGCCGGGACTGGTTCCGGCGGCCGTCGATCCGCGGGTACGGCGGATCACCATCGCCGACCTTCTGACCATGCAGGCCGGTCTGGAACCGACCTCCGGGCCGGGCTACGGCCGCTGGATCAACAGCCGCAACTGGGTCGTCGACGCGCTGCGCCGTCCCTTCGTCACCGAGCCGGGCGCGCGGATGCTTTACTCGACCGGGAGCTACCATCTGCTGGGCGCGGCGCTGTCCAGCGCGTCGGGGCGCAGCCTTCTGGACTTGGCGCGGGAGTGGCTGGGTGAGCCGCTGGGCATCGACGTGCCGTCCTGGACGCGCGACCCGCAGGGCTTCTACCTCGGCGGCAACAACATGGCGCTGTCGCCGCTCGACCTCTTTCGCTTCGGCGAGTTGTGGCGGCAAGGCGGCCTGTGGAACGGACGGCCGGTCATCAGTGCCGCTTGGGTGGAGGCGTCGTGGGTGCCGCGCACGCGCTCCCCCTTCTCCGGCGACGACTACGGGTACGGCTGGTTCCTCGCCACGGCGAAGGGGCACCGCGTCGCCTACGCGCGCGGCTATGGCGGTCAGATGCTCTATCTGGTGCCCGGGCTGGGGCTGACCGTCGTCGTCACCTCCGACCCCGGCCGGCCGGCGCGGTCGGACGGCCATGTCGGCCTTCTCAACGCCCTGCTGACCGACGCGATCATCCCGGCGGCGGAAATGGCCTGACCGGCCGGTGGGTCAGGCGGACAGCGCATCGCTGCGCAGCCGCCGCATCACGTCCCGTCGCGGCAGCCAAGCCACCAGCACGGCTCCGACCGCCGCCATCGTGGTGACGGTGCCGAGGAAGGCGGCCAGGGGAACAGCGCCTCCGGGGAGGGGCGCGCCGTCGGCAAGGCTGGCGACCACCGCTGCGCCGCCGGCCCAGCCGAGCGGAACCGCGACCGCGGCGACCGCGGCCCCCAGGAGGACGAATTCCAGCACCACCGCCTGGACCATCGAACGTCGCCCGATTCCGAGGGCGTGCAGGATCGCCATGTCCTGAAGGCGCCGCCGGGCGCTGCTGGCGATGGCGCCGAGAAGGACCACGGCCGCCGCGCCGAGAGCGACGGCGGACAGGCCGTCGAGAAGCCCGCGCACGGTCTGGACGGTCGAGCCGAGCGTGTCCAGAACCTCCGCCACGCGGATCGTGGGGGCTTGCGGAATTGCCTGCGTCACCGCCGCCTCAACCGCCGGAACCGCTTCGGGCGAGGACCAGACGGCGGTGACGAGGCTGTGCGGCGGCGGTTCGGGGAAGGGGGAGAGGAGAACCGGAAAATCCAGGTCGAGCCGCGTCCAGTCGATGCGCCGGAGGTTGGCGACCGTCGCGGTCAGTGGGCCGCTCGCCAGGGCCAGCGTGAGGCTGTCTCCCACCGCCAGCCCCAACCGGCGGGCGACCTGCGCGTCCAGCGAGGCGAGCGGCGGGCCGGTATAGCCCTCGGGCCACCAACTCCCCGCGACGATCCGGTCGGTAGCGGCGGGGCGGTCGCGCCAGGACAGTCCACGGTCGCCGCGCACCGCCCAGCCGACGGAGCGCGGGGCGTCCGCCTCGGTGATGGCGATGCCGTCGAGGCGGCTGATCCGGGCGTGCAGAAAGGGCGCCGTCTCGACCCGCCCGACGCCGGGCAGGGCGGACAGGCGCTCGCTCAAGCCGATGCCGTCCGGCGGGGGAACGTTCAGCGCGACGACGGAGGGCGTCTGCGTCGGCAGTGTCGCCGCGACATGGCTGGTGGCCGACCGTCCGACCACGCCGACCGCCACCAGCAGGGTCAGGCCGATGCCCAGCGCGACGGCCACCGGGACCGTCGGCGCGCCGGGCCGACCGAGGTTGGCGACGGCCAGCCGGACCACCGGTCGCCGTCCGCGCGCCAGCCGGCGTGCCATACTGGCGAGCCCGCGCCCCAGCAGCGCGAAGCCTGCCGCCACCAGCCCGGCGAGGAGCAGGAAGCCGGCGACCGCGAGTGGCATGCCCGTCCAGGCGGCGAGCAGACTGGCGAGCGCCAGCCCGAGCAGCACGACGGCGCCACGGGTCCGCCAGCCCAAGGGCCGGGACAAGCCATCCACCGCCCCCCGCCAGATCGCGGCGGGGCTGGTCCCGGCGGCGCGGGCCAGCGGCGGCACGGCGCAGAGCAGCGCGGCCAGAAGCCCGACTGCCCCCGCCAGCAGCAAGGCCGCCGGATCGATGGCGCCGCCCGTCTCCGGCATCCAGTCGAGCGGCAGCGCCTTCACCGCCATGGCGGCCAGCACAGCGCCGGTCGTCACGCCGATGAGCAGCGCCACGCCGACCACCCCCAGAGTCTGCAGCAGGAAGGCGGTGAAGAGATGGCGTGGCGAACCGCCCAGCGCCTTCAGCGTCGCCAGGACCGGCAACCGCCGGACAAGGTGCGCCGACAGCGCCCGGCCGATGCCGACGCCGCTGATCAGCAGGATGGACAGGGACCCGAGAAGGAACAGCGCACGGGCGAGCTGCACGGTGCGGTCCACGCCCGGAATGCCGTGCGAGGCGTCGACGATCCGCCATCCGGCGTCGGGGAAGCGGTCTTCCAGATTGCGCAGGACGGCGTCGGATCGGACGGTTTCGGGCAGGACGAGGCGATAATACCAATAGACGGGCATCCCCGGCTCTGCGAGGCCTGTCGCGTCCAGCGCTTGGCGGTCGATGACGACGCGCGGACCGAGCGAGAAGGCGCGGAAGGCCCGATCCGGCTCATGCTCCAGAACGGCGCGGATCGCGACCTCGGCGGCCCCGAGCCGCAGCCGGTCGCCGACGTTCAGCGCCAGAGCGTCGAGCAGATCGGCGGACACCGCCGCACCCCACCGCTCGTCCCGCCGGGCCAGCGCGTCGGCCAGGGACAGGGTGCCGGATACTGCGGCCGTGCCAACCAGCGGATAACTTTCTTCGACCGCCTTCAACTCGACCAGGGTGCGGGCGCCGCCGGTCACCATCGAGGCGACGGGCCGCAGTTCCGCGGTCTCGCCGACCCTGCCCATCGTGTCGAGGACGGCCCTTTGCTCCGGCGTGGCCGGTGCGTGGAACAGGCGCAGGGAGAGGTCACCGCCGACCGCTTCGCGCGCGGTGGCCCGCATCCCCTCCAGCATGCCGCCGCTGAGCGAACCGACGGCGGCCATCATGGCCGTCCCCAGCGCCACCCCGAGGACGACGATCCAAAGTCCGGCGACGCCGCCCCGCAGGTCCCGCCAAGCCAGCCGCAACGCGATGCGCAGATGAGTCATGGCGGACATATCGTGAAGGTCCCGCCGGCCGGCAACCGGTTCCGTTGCCTACGACGTCCCTCTCCCGTCCCGGGAGAGGGAAGGGGCCCATGCGAAGCGTGGGAAGGGTGAGGGTGAAGCCGAGAATCAGCGCCCTGATCCTCGCACGACCCTCACCCGGCGCCTTCGGCGCCACCCTCTCCCGGGGCGGGAGAGGGATTGGGCGCCAGATGCAGCCGCCGCCGGTGGCGGGGCGGCAGGGGATGGGCGGATTGGACCGCCGCCAGGGCGCGCAGGCGCTCCGCCAGGGCGGGCGGGAAGGGCGTCACCTTGCGGGTGCCCAGATCGACGTGGATCGACAGTTGCTCCATGGTCGCGGCGACCGTTCCGTCGTCGGCCCGGCGGATCTCCAGCAGGCTCAGCAGCCGCTTGTCGTCGGCGTCGAGCAGCCGCAGGGCCACTTGCAAGGGCGTTCCGGCGCGCAGTTCCCGCCGGTAATGCACCGCCACGTCGACGACGAACAGGCCGAGCCCCTCGTCCCGCGTGTAGGTCTCGCCCAGCCCCCAATGCTCCATCAGGGCGTAGCCGACCTCGTCGAACAGGGCGACGTAGCGCACCATGTTCATGTGGCCGTAAAGGTCGATCCAGCTTTCGTCGACGGTGTGCACGCCGGACAGCAGGATGTCGGGCGGCAGGATGTCCGGCGGCAGGGCGTGGTCCTGGGTCATGGGGTGCCTTGGAGGGGGGAGGTCTGGTCCGGCGGGAACACGCCGCGCAGCCATTGCCGGATGGCCGATATGACCGGCGTGTTCCAGCGGTGGACTGGGGCGATGAAGTAATAGCCGCCGATGGTCACGTTGCTGTCGACCATCTCCACCAGCTCGCCGTTGGCCAGCGGCTCAGTCACCAGCAGGTCGCTGACCAGGGCCACCCCGCGCCCCAGCCGGGCCGCCTCGATGGTCAGGTGCGCCTGCCACAGCCGGGGGCCGCGCAGCCGGGGGATGTCGGCGATGCCGGCCTCTTCCAGCCAGGCTTCCCACATGCCGGTGGACTGCTCGTGGATCAGCGGCAGGCCGACGAGGTCGGAGGGCGTGCGCACGTCGGGGTAGCGCGCCTTGAACTCCGGGCTGGCGATGGCGAGGATGCGCGGCCGCGCGAACATTTCCGAGCGCAGCCCGTCGGCGACGGAGCCGCCGTCCTCCAGATACATGATCTCGGCGTCGGCCTCCTCCCGGCTGAAGTCGGGGCGGGTCGATGTCGGCTGCAGGATCACCTCCCGCCCGGTCAGCGCCTCCTCCAGCTCCGGCAGGCGGGCGAGCAGGCAGCGCGAGGCCAGCCCGGCGAGGCAGCAGATGTGCACCGCCTCCATCCCGCCGTTGCGCAGCTCGTTGCTGGCCTCGCCGATCAGGTCGAAGGCGCGGCGGAGCTGGGCGGCGTAGCGGATGCCCTCGCGGGTCAGGGACAGGCCGCGCCCCGACTTCGCCACCAGCTTCACCCCCACCGCCTGCTCCAGATTCTGGATGTGGCGCGACACCACCGTGTGGGACACCGCCAGCTCGTCGGCGGCGGCCCGCACCGTGCCCTGGCGGGCGAAGATGTCGAAAGCGCGGAGGGCGAGAAGGGGCGGAAGGCGGCGCGCCATGCGGACCTTTGGGCTGTGGACGGAAGCCGGGGCGAGGCTGGGTGCGATCCCGGCGGCAGTATGAAACATTTCCGCCAGCACCGCACGCGCCCCTTCGCCGCCCGCCACCCGCCGCTCTCCCCCCACGCCGCCGGCCATCACACCACCGCGTCGCGACGGAAGGCGCCGATTTCGTCGGGACTGAAGCCGAGATCCGCCAGGATGGCGTCGGTGTGCTCGCCCAGCCGCGGTGCCGGGCTCTCCGCGGGCAGCGGAGCCTCCGGCATGGTGATCGGCACGGCGGCGAAGCGCTTGCCCGACCCCTCCGGCACCTCGACGACCATCTTGCGGTGGATCACCTGGGGATCGTTCAGCGCGTCCGGCACGCTGTTGATCGGGCTGGCCGGCACGTCGGCGTCCTCCATCGCGTCCAGCCAGGCGTCGCGCCCGCGGGTAAGGAAGACCTCGCGCAGCAGCAGCTCCAGCTCCGCATGGTTGGCGTTGCGGGCCGAGCCGGTGGGAAAGCGCGGGTCGGACAGCAGATGCTCCAGCCCCATGGCGCGGCACATGCGCTCCCACTGCTCGTTGGTGTCGACGCAGATGGCGATCGGCTTGTCGGCGGTGGGGAAGGCCTGGAAGGGGGCGATCAGCGGGTGGCGGCTGCCCAGCGCCCGCGGCGTCTCCCCGGCGTTCAGGAAACGGGCGATGGCGTTCTCCATCAGGGCGAGCTGGCAATCCAGCATCGCCACGTCGATGAAGCTGCCCTCGCCGGTGCTCGCCCGCTTCTGCAGGGCGGCGAGGATGCCGACGGCGGCGAACAGGCTCGACCCGATGTCGCCGATCGACGCGCCGACCCGGCAGGGATCGCCGCCCGGTTCGCCGGTGATGCTCATCATGCCGGACATCGCCTGCGCCACCACGTCGAAGCAGGGCCGGTGGCGGTAGGGGCCGTCCTGCCCGAATCCGGAGATCGAGGCGTAGACCAGCCGCGGATTGACCGCCTTCAGATCGGTGTAGCCCAGCCCCAGCCGGTCCATCGCCCCGGCCCGGTTGTTCTCCACCAGCACGTCGCAGGTCGCGACGATTTTCTTGAAAATCTCCTTCCCCTTTTCCTCCTTCAAGTTGAGCGTCAGACTCCGCTTGTTGCGGTTGACGCTGAGGAAGTAAATGCTTTCCTCCTCGCTGAAGGGGGCAATGATGCGGGTGAAATCGCCCTTGCCGGGACGCTCGATCTTGATGACCTCCGCCCCCAGCGCGCCGAGCAGCCACGTGCTGTAGGGGCCGGCCAACATGTGCGTGAGATCGACCACGCGCACGCCGGCCAAGGGGCCTTCGCGGCGTTGCGTATCGGTGTTGAGCATGCATGATCCTTCGGATGGCCGGACGCCGCGCAGGCGGTCCGGGCGGGGCCGCGCGCCCGGCTGGAAACCGGTCCGGTCCAGGGCGGCGGCGGGAATGCGATACCCAAAGGCTTGCGCCACGGCGGCCGGAAAACAATCGCTTAGTTTGGCCCAATCCGGTGCATGGAAGGCACCGTTCCGCGGATTTGCCCTGTGTGGTATTGGTGCGTTCCGTGCACCGGACCGCATCGTTTTTTCTGCTTGTGACACGAACTGTGTCCGGTAGTCTTGATCTTGCCGGGAGCGGATCGGCCTGATCGAAATCTCTGCCGGACATCGGAAAGTCTTCATGATTTCCGAGGCGGGCGGCCTCTTTACTCTCATCGCCTGTCCACTGAAGCCGCTCGGCGCGCGTCGCGGCAGCGATGCGCGGCCTTCCACAACCAGGAAAGGACAACCCGCGCGTGATCGATCTTTCGGGAAAGGCGGCCATTGCCGGCGTTTTTGAATCGCCCCGCCGGGATGCGCCGCGCGTCCACCCCTTCGCCCTTCAGATGGAGTGCATCCTCGGCGCGCTGGACGACGCCGGGCTGACGCTGAAGGACGTGGACGGGCTGTGCGCGGCCTCCGGCGACTGGGCCGAGGGCGGCAGCACCATGGATGTGGTCGAACTGGCCGAATACATCGGGATCGCGCCGACCTACGTGAACAGCACCGACGTCGGCGGCTGCTCCTACATCCTCCAGGCCGGGCAGGCGGCGGCGGCCATCGCCACCGGGCTGGCCGAGGTGGTGGTCATCAGCTACGCCGCCTGCCCGCGCTGGTGGCCGCTGAGCAGCCCGTCCTTCGACCCCTTTGTCTTCCCCGCCGGCCCCGGCCAGTACGAGATTCCCTACGCGCCGACGCTGATTTCGACCTACGGCCTGTTCGCCCGTCGCCATATGGACCTGTATGGCACCACACCGGAACAGCTTGCCCAGGTGGCCGTGACCTTCCGCGAGCACGCGGCAAAGAACCCCGACGCCCGGCTGCGCAAGCCGATCACGGTGGACGACGTGCTGGCCTCGCCGATGATCGCCTCGCCGCTGCACCGGCTGGACTGCTGCGTGGTGACCGACGGCGGCGGCGCCGTCGTGATGACCAGCCGGGAGCGGGCGCGCGACCTGAAGAAGCCGCCGGTCCATGTGGTCGGCTACGGGGCCGCCGTGGCGCGCACCCAGAACAGCCAGATCCCCGACGACCTGACCACCCCGGCGGCGCTGTCCGGCCCGCGCGCCTTCGCCATGGCCGGGGTGACCCCCGGCGAGATCGACGTGGCGCAGATCTACGACGCCTTCACCATCACGCCGATGCTGGCGCTGGAGGATCTGGGCTTCTGCGGTCGCGGGGAGAGCGGCGCCTTCGTCGCGGACGGCAACCTGACGCTGGGCGGCAGCCTGCCGACCAACACCGATGGCGGCGGGCTGTCGTCCAACCATCCTGGCAAGCGCGGCATCTTCACCCTGATCGAGAGCGTCCGCCAACTGCGCGGCGAGGGGCCGGGCGTCCAGGTGCCCGACGCCCGCATCGCCCTGGCCCATGGGCTGGGCGGCACCTTCTGCTCCGCCGCCACCGCCATCCTTGCCCGGTAAGGTGCCCGATGACAGCCCCAACGACCAGCATGACCATTCCGCCCGTCCAGGACGAGACCTCCGCCCCCTTCTGGGACGCGGCGCGCGAGGGGCGCTTCCTGATCCAGCGCTGCCCGGAGACCGGGCGGTTCCAGTGGTACCCGCGTGCGCACTCCATCCACGCCCCGCACGCCCGCCCGGAGTGGGTCGAGGCGAGCGGGCGCGGCGAGTTGCTGACCTATTCGGCCGTCCATCGCGGCAACCAGCGCGGCGATCCCTACGTCTGCGCCCTGATCCGGATGGAGGAGGGCGTCACCGTCTTCTCCCGCGTCGAGGGGGTGGCGGAGGCCGATCTGCGGGCCGGGCTGCCGCTCGCCGTGGCCTTCCACCAGCTCGACGAGACCACCAGCCTTCCCGTGTTCCGCCCGCGGACTCCCGACTGAGGGTGCCTTGACATGACCGCCATCCATCTCGACGACATCAAGCCGGGCGACCGGACGCGCTCCTCGCGCGTCACCGTCACCGAGGCGCACATCGTCTGGTTCGCCGGCCTGACCGGCGACTTCAACCCGCTGCACATGGACGCCGAGGCCGCCAAGGCCAACGGCTTCGGGCGGACCATCGCCCACGGCATGCTGACCCACTCGCTCAGCACCGGGCTGCGCTCGGCCATCGACGACTGGGCGATCCTCGCCTTCCTGGAGACGCGCCGCCGCTTCGTCGGGCCGGTCTTCGCCGGCGACACCGTGCATTACGAGGCGGAGGTGGCGGAGGTCCGCCCCAGCGCCTCCAAGCCCGACCGCGGCATCGTCCGCGTCGCCATCACCGTAAAGAACCAGCGCGGCGAGACCGTGCAGGAGGGTGAGGACGTGCTCTCCATCGCCCGCAAGGAGGCGCAGGCATGAGTGCCCCAACCACCCATCCCCGCCGTCTCGCCGGCCGTGTCGCCTTCGTCACCGGCGGCGGCGGCGGCATCGGTCGCGCCGTCTGCGAGCGGCTGGCCGCGGAGGGCGCCGCGGTCGTCGTCGCCGACATCGGGGCCGAGGTCGCCGAGACCGTCGCCGCCGCGCTGCGCGCCGAGGGGGCTCAGGCCCACGCCACCGCGCTGAACGTCGCCGACCGGGAAAGCTGGGGCGCCGCCGTGACCGGCCTGCCCGAGGCATTCCGGGGCGTGGACATCATGGTCAACGTTGCCGGCATCGTCCGCGACCGCTCGCTGCCCAAGATGACCGACGCGGAATGGAGCGCCGTCATCGACGTGAACCTGCGCGGCACGTGGCTGGGTTGCCAGACGGCCTTCCGGCTGGTCGGCGACCGCGGCTGGGGGCGCATCGTCAACATCGCCTCAACGGCGATCCTGGGGACCTTCGGGCAGGCCAACTACTCCGCCTCCAAGGCCGGGGTGGTCGGGCTGACCCGCACCGCCGCCCTGGAAGGGGCGCGCCGCGGCATCCTGGTCAACGCCGTCGCTCCGGGGGTCGTGGAGACCGCCATCGTCGAGGGGGTGCCCGACGCGGTGCGCTCGCAATGGCTGGAGAAGACGCCCATCGGGCGCCTGGGCAAGCCGGCGGAGATCGCCGCCGTCGTCGCCTTCCTGGCGTCCGACGACGCGGCCTACGTCACCGGCCAGACCATCGTCGCCGACGGTGGGGCGACCACCGGCGATTACTGACTTTTACTGAAGAACGAAGAACGACGCCGAAACGGCGGTACCGCAACAACAAGACAGGGATTGGCAACATGATGGAATTCTCTCGCCGCCGCCTTCTCCAGACCGGCGGACTCGTCGGCACCGCCCTGGTGACCGGCGGGCTGGCCGGCACCGCCTTCTCGCGCATCGCGTCGGCGGCGGACGACCCGCTCTACGCCGCCGCGAAGAAGGAAGGCGCCCTGACCCTCTACTGGGGCTCCTACGAGCAGCAGACGATGGAGGCGATCCGCGACGCCTTCAAGGCGAAGTATCCGGGCATCGAGGTCAACCTGCTCCGCCAGGCCTCGCAGACCGTCTACACCCGCCTGCGCATGGAGCTGCAGAGCGGCGTCCACGAGTGCGACTCGCTGGGCACCACCAACATGCTGCACTACACCGAGCTGAAGAAGATCGGCGCGCTGGCGCCCTTCGAGCCGGTGGACGGCGTGCACATCCCGGACGCCTTCCGCAACCTCGACCCCGACAAGATGTTCCATGTCGGCGCCATCAGCCTGACCAGCATCAACTACGCGCCGGGCAAGGTCCAGACCCCGCCGGCCAGCTGGCAGGCGCTGCTGGAGGACCAGTGGCAGGGCAAGATCACCACGGGCAGCCCGGCCTTCTCCGGCGACGTGGCGAACTGGGTGGTCGCCATCCGCCGCAAGTACGGCGACGACTTCCTGCGCGCCTTCGGCAAGCAGAAGCCGAAGGTCGGCCAGTCCAACGTCGACACCGTGACCGACATCCTGGCCGGTGAGCGCGTCGTCGGTTCCGGCGCGCCCTTCAGCTACACGCTGACCCAGAAGGCCGCCGGCAACCCCATCGACGTGGTGGCGCCGTCCGACGACGCCATCCTGAACCTGGGCGTCACCGGCATCCTGGCGAAGGCCCCGCACCCGAACGCGGCCCGTCTGTTCACCAACTTCCTCTATTCCACGGAGGTGTCGATGATCCTCCAGAAGAACTACTGGCCGACATTGCGCAAGGACGTGCCCTGGGCGGAAGGGCGGTCGCTGGACCAGTTGAAATGGTACCGCAACACCGGCGACGACCTCGGCCCGGAGGTCGCGGAAGGCATCGCCAAGTGGAAGGAACTGGTGCGCTGATCGCTGTTTCCCTCTCCCCTTGGGGAGAGGGGTAGGGTGAGGGGGTTGCACGTGTCGGTGCGTTCGGCAAAGGCGCAACCCCCTCACCCGCCTGCTTCGCGGGCACCCTCTCCCCGGAGGGGCGAGGGACAGTACGGACAATGGAGGCGGACCCTATGGGGGTCATTTCAACGGACAGCCCAGACAGCGCAGCCGCGGCAACCGCGCGCCCGGCGATGGCCCGCGTGCCGCTCGCCAGGACCGTGGTCTTCGGCGCCGTCGCCCTTCTTCTCTTCCTGCTGGTGGTCCTGCCCTTCGGCTGGGTTCTCAACAACAGTTTCCACGACGACCTGACCGGCGCCTGGACGCTCGGCAACTATGCGCGGATCTTCCAGTCGGTGGACCTGCTGGAGCCCCTGTTCAACTCGCTGCTCCTCGCCGTGGCGACCGCGGTGATCGCCGTCGGCATCGGCGTGCCGCTGGCCTGGCTAGTGTCGCGGACCGACCTGCCGTTCCGCCGCACCATCCGCGTGCTGACTCTGACCGCCTTCGTCACCCCGTCCTTCATCGGAGCGACCGGCTGGATTCTGCTGGCAGCCCCCAACTCCGGCTGGCTGAACGCGCTGTGGCGCTCGCTGGCCGGGGCGGAGGCGGGGCCGCTGCTGAACATCTACTCGATGACCGGGGCGATCTTCATCTGCGGCATCTACACCGTCCCCTACAGCTTCACCATGGTGTCGAGCGCGCTCGACGAGATGGCCGTGGAGCTTGAGGACGCCGCCGCCACGCTGGGCTCCGGCACGCTGCGCACCATGCTCAGCATCACCATCCCGCTGGTTACCCCGGCGGTGATCGCCAGCTTCATCCTGTCCTTCATCCAGGGGCTGACGCTGTTCGGCGTTCCGGCCTTCCTGCTGACGCCGACCGGCATCCCGGTGGTGACGACCAAGCTGGCCGAGTTCTACCAGCTCTTCCCGCCGGAAATCTACATGGCGGCCGCCTATTGCATGCCGCTGCTGCTGGTCACCGCCATGCTGTTCTGGATGCGCCGCCGCATCCTGGGCCGCAAGCAGTTCGTCACCATCTCCGGCAAGAGCCGGGCGGGGCGGCGGATCGCGCTGGGCGCCGCCCGCTGGCCGGCCTTCGGGGCGGCGCTGCTGCTGCCGCTGGTCTCGGTGTTCCTGCCCTACGCGGCGCTGCTGCTGGTGTCGCTGACCCGCGCCTGGGGCCAGGGCCTGTCGTGGGAGAACCTGTCGCTGCATTGGTACTGGTGGGCGCTGTTCGGAAACTCGGAGACGCACACCGCCATCGTCAACTCGCTGGTGTTCTCGACGCTGGCGGCGACGCTCTGCGTGATGCTCGGCACCGTCGTCGCCTACATCGTGGAGCGGCGGATGGTCTTCGGCGCCAGCCTGTTCGGCGCGGTGGCGACGGTTCCCATCATCATCCCCGGCATCGTCATGTCGGTCGGCTTCTTCGCCGCCTACACGCGGGCGCCGCTGAACCTCTACGGCACGCCGCTGCTGCTGGTCGCGGCCTTCGCGGCGACCTTCCTGCCCATCGCCTATGCTCATGGCGGGTCGATCCTCAAGGGCATCGGGCCGGAGCTGGAGCGCGCCGCCCGCAGCCTGGGTGCGGGGGAGGGACGGACCTTCCTGTCGATCACCATCCCGCTGATGGGCGGCGGGCTGCTGTCGGGCTGGTTCCTGGTCTTCATCCCGATCATCCGCGAGCTGTCGGTGGCCGTTTTCCTCATCACGCCCAAGACCAACGTGATGACCACGCTGATCTACAACGCCAAGGACGGCGGCAATTACGAGGCCGTCTGCGCCATGAGCGTCCTTCTCCTCCTCATCACGCTGGCGCTGGTGGCCGCCGCCGGTCCCCTGACGCGCCTGACCACCGTGCGCCGCACCTCTCGCAAATCCGGTCGTAAAACCGCCCCGGCGGAAGGAGTTCTCCCTACATGAGCGGGATCCGCATCAAGAACCTCCGCAAGTCCTTCGGCACCTACACCGCGCTGCACGGCATCGACCTGCAGGTCCCCAACGGCACGCTGCTGGCCCTGCTGGGCCCGTCCGGCTGCGGCAAGTCCACGACCCTCCAGCTCCTTGCCGGGTTCGAGGCGCCGACGGAGGGGGAGATCTGGGCCGACGACGTGCTGCTGTCCTCGGCGCGCGGGGTGCTGCCGCCGGAGAAGCGCGGCATCTCCCTGGTGTTCCAGAACTACGCGGTGTGGCCGCACAAGACGGTGGCGGAGAATGTGGCCTTCGGCCTCGCCATCCGCCGCCTGCCCAAGGCGGAGATCGCCGAGCGGCTGGACCGCACGCTGCGCACCGTCCGGCTGGAGGCGCTGCGTGACCGCTACCCGTCGGAGCTGTCGGGCGGCCAGCAGCAGCGCGTGGCGCTGGCCCGCGCGCTGGCGGTGGAGCCGCGCATCCTCCTGCTCGACGAGCCGCTGTCCAACCTGGACGCCCATCTGCGCGAGGAGATGCGGTTCGAGATCCGGCAGGTCCACGACCTGCTGGGGCTGACCACCGTCTACGTCACCCACGACCAGTCGGAGGCGCTGGTCACCGCCGACCGCATCGCCGTCATGAAGTCGGGCCACCTCCAGCAACTCGGCTCGCCGGAGGACATCTTCGAGCGGCCGTCCAACGCCTTCGTCGCCACCTTCATCGGCGCCAACAACGAACTGGCCGGGACCAGCGAGGGCAACGGCGCCATCCGCGTCGGCAGCCATGTGCTGACCGCCCCCGACCGCAGCGGGGCGGCGCATGGCGGGACGGTGTCGCTGTGCGTGCGGCCCTCCCAGGTCCGGCTGTTCGGCGCCGAGGAGACGGGACTGCCGGCCGAGGGCTGCAACGTGCTGTCCGGCACGGTCCAGCGCTCCGCCTATCTGGGCGAATACCGCGACGTGCTGGTGGATCTGGGGGGCGGGCGGACGCTGCGCGCCTTCATTCCGCCCGCTCAGAGCTTCGCTCCGGGCAGCGTGGTGACGGCGCTGCTTCCCATCGGCTCCTGCCAGATCCTCGGGCCAGCGGCCTGATCGCGGCTTAAAACTAAGAAAGTCCGAACGATGACCATCGCCACGACTGGCGAGGCCGACGCCTTGCCCGAAATCCTGACCGAGCGGCGCGGAGCCGTCCAGTGGGTGATCTTCAACCGGCCCAAGGCGCGCAACGCCATCACCCCCTGGATGGAGGACCGGCTGATCGAAATCTGCCGGGAGGTCGACGCGGACCCGGCGGTGAAGGCCCTGGTGCTGACCGGTGCGGCCGGCGACAAGCCCGCCTTCATGGCCGGCGCCGACCTGTCCTGCCTGCAGAGTGTCAAGACGCCGGAGGACTACACGATCCTGGAGGACCGCGCGGAGACCGCGGCGATGGCGCTGGAGGCGGTGCGCGTTCCAACCATCGCCGCCCTGGCCGGCGCCTGCGTGGGGGAGGGGGCTCTGCTCGCCGCCTGCTGCGACGTGCGCATCGCCACGCCGTCGGTGCGCTTCGGCTTTCCCATCGCCCGCACGGTCGGCAACTGTCTGAGCATCAAGAACCTTGCCCGGCTGGCCGCCATCCTCGGCACCGCGCGGACCAAGGAGATGATCTTCAGCGCCCGCCTGCTGACCGCCGACGACTTGGCCGGCGCCGGCGCCCTGCGCGGCGTCGTGCCGGACGACGACCTCACCGAGCGCACCCAGGAGTTGGCCGAGGAGCTGGCGGGCCTCGCTCCGCTGACCCTGTGGACGACGCGTGAGGCCCTGCGGCGCTGGCGCGACCATGGGCTGCCGGCGGACGGCGACGCCGACCTGCTCCGCCTCTGCTACCTCTCCGCCGATTATCAGGAGGGCATCGCGGCCTTCCTGGAGAAGCGCCGCCCGGTCTGGGTGGGGCAGTAGGTCCGGCACAAGCGCAACCCCCTCACCCTAACCCTCTCCCCGGAGGGGAGAGGGGATTCCTTGCCGCCATCCATACCCTTCACTATCCTGCCGCCGCACCACGCGCCCATGCGGGCGTTCAGCCGCCATGGGACCCGCCTGTCATGCCGACCACGCCCGACGACCTTCCGAGCGGCGCCCCCGACGTCGCGGCGCTGGAGCGGCGGTTGCGGGCCGCTCCCGACGATCTCGCGGCGACGCAGGAGTTGGCGGGGCTGCTGTTCCAGGCCGGCCGCGCGGTTGACGCCGAGCCTCACGCCCGCAACGCGGTCCGGCTGGCGCCGGAGGACGCGCGCTCCCACACGCTGATGGCGCTGGTGCTGGCCGACACCCACCGGCCCCAGGCCGCCGAGTTCCATTACCGCCGGGCGCTGGCCCTGGCGCCGCCGGACGCCGCGACGGTCGCCAACCTTGCCTGGAGCCTGACCCGGCAGGGCCGGCTGGAAGAGGCGCGGCGGACCTACCGCCGGGCCGCGGCGCTGCATCCGTCCATCGCCCTGACGTGGCACGGCTGGGCGCAGACCGAGGAGGCCGCCCGCGATCTTCCCGCCGCGCGACGGCTGGTGGACCGCGCCCGGCGGCTCGACCCTGGCCACCGTGGCGCCGACACCTTCGCGGCGGCTCTGCTGGCCCGGCAAGGAGAGGAAGAGAGGGCGCTTGCCGTTCTGGACGCCTCGGCCGCCCGCCATGGCGGCCCCGACCCCGACGCGCTGCTTGAGGCGGGGCGCATCCTCGACCGGCTGAGCCGGCACGACGAGGCCTTCGCTGCCTTCGCCGCCGGCAAGGCGCTGCTGCGGCAGGCCGGGCGCCGCTACGGCGAGGAGGAGGCGGTGGACCTCATCGCGCGCCTCGCCGCCTTCTTCGTGGCGCCGCGCCTGCGCCTGATGCCGCGGCCCGCCACGCCCGCCGCCGGACCGCAGCCGGTCTTCATCGCGGGCGCCCCGCGCTCCGGCACCACGCTGGTCGAGCAGATCCTGTCCAGCCATCCGACCATCGCCGCGGGGGACGAACTGCCTTCGCTCGGCGCGGTGGTCCGGGCGCTGCCACAGACGCTGGGCAGCCCGCTCGGCTATCCGGAAGCGCTGTCGGAGCTGTGGATGGGCGACCAGCGCGACGGGCTGGAGCGGCTGCGCAACGCCTACCTGCGCCAAGCCCGCAAGCTGGTTCCGGTCAAGCCCGGCCACACGCTGTTCACCGACAAGATGCCTTTCAACGAGACGCATCTCGGTTTGATCGCGCTGATGTTCCCCTCGGCACCGGTGGTGCATGTGCTGCGCCATCCGCTGGACGTCGTGCTGTCGATGATGGGCACCAACCTGACCCACGGCTTCCATTGCGCCAACGATGTCGAGACCGCGGCGCGCCATGTCCTTCTGGTGTTCGATCTGGTGGAGCATTACCGGCGGGAGATGCCGCTGCGCTACCTGCCGCTGCGCTACGAGGATCTGGTGCGGGAGCCGGAGCCGGCGGTGCGGCGCTTGCTGGGCTTCCTCGGGCTGGGCTTCGACCGGCGCTGCCTGCGCTTCGAAGAGAACCGGCGCCACGCCCGCACGCCCAGCCACGCCCAGGTCGCGGAAAAGCTCTACAGCCGCTCCATCGACCGTCACCGCGCCTACAGGACCCATCTGAAGCCGGCGATCCCGATCCTGGAGCCGGTCATTCTCGGGCTGGGCTACAGCCTGTAGCATGCCCCCCATGCCTCCGTCCGACAGCGACCTCTGCGAAATCCGCCGCCGCGAAGGCCGGCTGGACGAGGCCGCTGTCCATGGCCGCCGCGCCGTCGCGCTCGATCCCGGCGACGCGGCGGGCTGGTACAATCTGGGTGTGGCGCTCTACGACCGGCTGGAGGTCGCGGCGTCGATCGCCTGCGAGCGCCGCGCCGTCCGGCTCGCCCCGGATGCGCCGGGGCCGCATTTCGAACTGGCCGAGGGGCTGTTGCTCTCCGCCCAGTGGAAGGAGGGATGGCGGGAGTATGACTGGCGCTGGCGCCTTCCCGGCGTGCCGCCGCTGATTCCGCCCGCCATTCTGGAGCGGCATGGACACTCCGCCGCACGGTCCTGGGATGGCCGCCCCTTGCCCGAGGACACCCTTCTTCTGGTCGCCGACCAGGGCTTCGGCGACACCATCCAATTCGCCCGTTACCTGCCGATGGCGGCGGCGCTCTGCCGGAATCTCGTGGTCGCCTGCAGCCCGGACATGCGGCCGGTGATCCGGTCCCTTCCCGGCGGATACCGGACGGTCACCGACTGGGAGGAGGCGCCGCCCTTCGCCGCCCACGCCGCGCTGTCCAGCCTGCCGGGGCTGTTCGGCACGAGGCCCGACAGCGTTCCGCCGCCGCTCCCCGGCCTGCGGGCCGAGCCGGAGCGGGTGCAGCGCTGGACGGAGCGCCTGGACGGGCTGTTGCCCCGCGGCTACCGCCGCGTCGGGCTGGTCTGGGCGGGGCGCCCGACCCATGGCAACGACCGCAACCGCTCCCTGCCTCTCGCGCGGCTGGCACCGTTCTTCACGCTGGAGAAGACCGCGCTGGTGTCGCTCCAGAAGGGGCCGGCGCAGGCCGAGGCCGCCCGCTATTACGGGACGTCGCCGCTGGTCGATCTGGGGCCGGAGCTGGAGAGTTTCGCCGACACCATGGCGGTGCTGGGGCAGCTCGACCACGTCGTCTGCGTGGACACGGCGGTCGCCCATCTGGCCGGGGCGATGGGGCACCCGACCGCGGTCCTGCTGCCTTACGCGCCGGACTGGCGCTGGCTGCTCGGCCGCAGCGGCACGCCCTGGTATCCCACCGTCACGCTGCACCGGCAGCCGGCGCCGGGGCGGTGGGAGGAAGCCATCCGCGGTGCCGTCGCCGCGGTGACCGGAAGCAACATCAGGGCTTCAGGGCGGCCAAGCCGTCGGTGATGCCCTTGGTGGAGAGCGGGAAGGCCACGGCCTGCGTCCCGCCGTAGGGGCGGACGGTGATCTGCGCCCCTTTGGAGCGGCGCAGCGCGGTCAGGGTTGCCTCGTCCATCGGGGCGTTGGCGAGGCAACCGTCCTGGATGCACTGCTGGTAGGTCAGCGGCAGCGGCTTGCCGTCGTCGATGGTCAGGGCCGCCCCGGCGCGCAGGTCGACGCCCAGCGGCAGGATCACCACCATCACCCCCTTGCCGTCGGGGGCGAAGTAGCCCACCGACGCTTTGAGGATGCGGGTCGCCTGCTTCGCCTCCTTGTTCTCCATCACGCGGGTCTGCGACAGGAAGCAGCGCGGCTTGCCGTCCGGGGGCGTCTCGCATTCGGTCTGCCAGTCGCCGAAGGTCTTGCCCGGCTCCACCGCCCCGGCGGGAGTTCCGCCCGCGATGAGGAGGGGGAGCGCCGCCAGCGCCCCCGTGATGATGGCCTTGCGCATCGCCGTCATGCTCCTCACAGCTTCCATTTCAGGCCGGCGGTCGCCGACACCGTGTTCTCGCGGGCGCGGATCGCGTCCTGAACGCCGATGGTGGCGGTCAGCCGGTCGTCCAGTGCCACGCCCAGCCCGGCGCCGATCACCAGGGCGTCGCGGCCCGGCTTGCTGGCGTCGGCGGTGAAGGCCACCCCGCCCAGACGGTTGGTGGTGGAGGCCGTGGCGTCGGCGAAGTCGTGCTCCCACGCCAGGGCGGCGTCGGGCAGCAGGCGCCAGCCGCCGACCGTCACGCTGGTGCCGGCGCGCACGCCGACGGCGCTGCGCAGGCTGGTCCAGCCCGCCGCCTCGACGTCCAGCGCCACGCCGCCGCCGGACTCGCGGAACGCCTCGCGGGTGATGCGGTCGAAGCGCAGGCCAGCCCGCGGCTCGATCCACGCGCTGTCCGACCCGGCGAAGGCCATGCGGTGCCCGGCGGCGATCTCGGCGGAGAAATCATGGCCGTTCGCGCTGCCGCTGGCGCCCTGGCCCAGCGTGCCGAAGGCGATGCCGCGCGAGGCGTCGTAGTTGGCGTAGCCGTAGCCGATGGCGCCTTCGACGAAGGGGCTGTCGGCCGTGCCGCGCAGGCTCCAGGAGCCGTAGAGGGTCGCCTGATAGCTGTCCACGTCGGCCTTGCCCAGCCCGTCGCGCGAGGTGACGCGGTTGCGCAGGTAGCCGAGCGCCACACCGCCGCTCACGCCGTTCTCGTAGCTGTGGTCGGCGCCGAGCAGGAAGCCGCCGATCCGCTCGGTGGTGCCGGCGGCGTTTCCGTCCGAGCCGGTCCGGCTGTAGGCCGCCAGCGGCTGGCCCCACACGCCGCCCGAGCCACGGGTCTCGCCCGTCTCGCCGACGGCACGCGTGCCGTTGCCACCACCGGCCAGCCGGACGCCGGAGGACGCGGCCTCACCGCCGCGGAGCGCCGACAGGCGGCTTTCCACCGCGCTGCCGAACAGGCGGCGGTTGGTGCGGTCGGCGGCCAGCGTGTCGGCGTGCAGCTTGCCCGAGAGCTGGTCGAGCGCCCCGGCGATGCCGCTGCCCGGCAGGCCATAGAGGCCGCTGAACAGCGGGGCGGCGACGCCCTCCAGCCGCGCCCCGGCGGCCGGACGAAGCGCGTCCACCGCCGCGCCGGCGGCCTGCTGGTTGCGGGTGCCGCCGCGCACCGCGTAGTTCGTCGGCGTGACCACCAGCCGGACGGTGTTGGCGCCGTACAGCGTGTCGAAGCGGGTGCCGGCCGGCAGGCCCGCCGCCGGCTGGGTCACCGCGGCGAAGCTGCCGGACACCCCGCCGTCCGCCTGGACGATGGTGAAGCTCTGCCCCAGCGTGGCGGTGTAGGCGTTGGTGGCGTCGCCGCTGATGCCGCGCAGCACCGGAGCCAGCGTGCCGCCGGCAGTGAAGGACGCTGTCTCGACGCGGATTTGATCGTGGCGGCCGGCACCGTTGCCGGCGGTCGGGCCGTCGATCTCGGCGCGCAGCACGCTGGTGCCGGTCAGCGTCACGGCGGACTGGAAGGTCAGCACGCCGGGGGAATTGCCGGGCGACAGGGTGCCGGACAGCACCGCCGGCCCGACGACCACGCCATGCCCGCCGAACGTCGATCCGGCGCTGGTGGTGAGCGATCCGGCGACGAAGCCGTCGACGGTGGCCGCGGCACCGTTCCCCAGGGTGACCGCGCCGGTGGTCCCGGTGGCGGCCACGGTGATGGTGCCCTCGCCGACGGTGACCGGGGCCATGACGACGCCGGCCAGGGTGGCGCTGCCGCCGGAGGTGACGGTGACCGCCCCGTTGACCGCGCCGTTGGCGGCGACGGTCAGGGTGCCGCCCTGCACCGCCAGCGTGCCACCGACGCCGCCGCCCTCGACCACGGTCATGGCGCCGCCGCGCGCCACCGTCACCGGAACGGCGACCACGCCGCCGACCGTGGCGCTGCCGCCATTGTTCAGGGCGAGCGTGCCGCCCGCCACCACGCCGCTCTTGGCGACGGTCAGGGCCGCGCCGTCGCCGACCGACAGGCCGCCGGCGTTGGCGAGCTGCCCGGAGACGACCACCGTGCCGGGGCCGGACGCGGCCAGCGCGCCGTTGCCGCTGACCGAGCCCGCCAGCGTGACGGTGCTGCCGTCCGGCGTGATGGTGCCGCCGCGGCTGGTCACGGTGACCGACTGGCCGACCGTCAGCGGCGAGGCCGGACGCAGCGTGCCGCCGTCGAACGTGACCGAACTGCCCTGGACCGCGCCGTCGCCGTTGGAGAAGCTGGGGCGGCTGGTGTCGATCACGCCGGTCGCCGGGGGCGTCGGGGTGGGCGTGGGATCGGGGTTCGGTGTCGGGTCAGGATTTGGGTTGGGGGTCGGATTGGGATTCGGATTCGGATTGGGATTCGGCTCGGGCTCGGGCTCGGGCTCGGGCACGGGCTCGGGTTCGGGTTCCGGCTGTGGGACCACCTTGGTCAGGGTGAGCTGGATTCGGTTGTTCGCCGTGTCCAGGGTGGCCGTCGGGGTCAGCGTCGTGTCGCTGTTGGTGACGGAGGTGAAGCCGCCGGACACCCCGCCCGCCGCGGTCAGGATGGTGTAGGTCGTGCTGTCGCCGTAGCCGCCGCCGGTGGAGGTGATGGCCAGCGCGCCGCCCATCGTGGCGGTGCCGGTGACGGCCAGCTTGCTGGCGGTGCTGGAGGTCGTCCGGATCGCCAGCGTGCTTCCGCTCTGCTGCGTGTAGTTTCCGGTGACGGTCAGCGTGCCGGGGGTGCCGGTGGCACCGGGGGTCAGGGTGGTGCCCGATGGGCTGGTCACGTTGCCGACGACGGTTCCCGTCCCGGTGAGCGCCGTGCCGCCGGCCAGCTGGAGCGCCGTGGTGAGGGTACCGTCGACGCGCAAGGTCCCGCTCTGGACGTCCGTCGTGGCGGCGGAACTCGCGCCGCCCAGCGTCCAGGCCGTTCCGTTCAGGGTCAAGGTGGTGATGCCGGACACCGGTCCCGCGATGGAGCCGCTTCCCTCCAGGTTCAGCGAGTGGGTGCCGCTCAAGGCCGTGATGCCGCCGATCACCACGCTGGCGTCCTTCAGCGTGATCGTGCCGCTGCCTTGCCCCGCGAAGGTCCGGATCGCGCTGAAGCCGGAACCGGCCACGATCGTTCCGTGATTGACGATGGTCGTGGGGCCGTTGGTGGCAATCGCGTCGGTGGTCGAGATGATCGTGCCGTAATTGACGACCGAACTGGCGCTTATCGCGTTGATCCGGATGGCGGGATAATTGATCTGCTGGAATTCCGTCGCCGGCCGCACGCTCTTGATGAGCGCCGTGCTGTTGCTCGGCGAGCCGTTCGTGATGTCGGCGGAATGCTTGATCTCGATGGCGGACCAGTTGCCGATGATGGTCCCGGTGTTCTGGACGACGGATTTGATGCCGCCCGCCGAGTTCTCGATGAGGATGCCCATGAAGGTGTTGGGCACGCTGATCAGCCCGGAATTGATGATCGTGCCGTAGCTGTGCGCGTAGATGCCGTCGGCCTGGCTGTAGTTCGTCGGCTCCGAGATCTTGATGGTGCCCTGGTTGGTCAGGGTCCATCCAGCGCTCGACTGAACCCAGACGCCGGTGGCCAGAGGATACTGGACCGATGGGCCGGTGTCGTCCACGCCGCCCGTGCTGGTGATCAGGATGTTGCCGGCGGTCGGGTAGAAGCTCTCGGTCGTCTTGACCGTCGACAGAGTCTCGATCGGTGCCGCGTTCGCGGCGAGCGACACGCCAAGCGCGAGGGGGGCGGCGACCATCGCTGGGAGGCGTCCGCCCGACATGAGGCTTCGGCGGATCGTCTCAAGGGGGGACATCGACGGCGGCATGGGCGACTCACCTTGCGAGCGGGGCGTAAGCGTTACGACCAATGGTTTACACCATCCGATCATAACGGGCATCTCGCATTGTCGCCAAGACAAAATATACAAACGTATGGGAATTTGAAATTTAATTTTTATCTAATCTTGCAAATTGCGCAGAAAAAGAGGCCATGAATTTATGGATACTTGCACAATGAACGGTGAAAGGGGGTCTTGTCCGTTGGGGGATGCGCAGGTTTAGCCAAACCGTGCGGAATGTTGACGTGTTCTCGATTAACGATTTCGAGAATGGGCTGATTTGAAAATGCAGAAAATTGTCAAAAGCCGTATTCACATCGGACCGCAGCCCCGTTTCGGCCGTGTCGATGCGGCAAATTACCACGTCGGAGGTTAATGGGCGAAGCGGTGCCGGCCCGGCAGCCGCTCCGTCCTTACGGGCCGCCGGGCCGGATGCGATCACGCAAGCCGGGCGTTCAGGGTGATCTCCGTGCCGGTCAGCGCCTTGGACACCGGGCAATTCTTCTTCGCACCCTCGGCCTGCTGCCGAAAGGTCTCGGCGTCGATGCCGGGAATCTCGGCCTCGCAGTCCAGTTCGATCTTCGTGATGGCGAATCCGTCGCCGGCCTTGTCGAGATGGACGCGGGCGGTGGTGTGCACGCGCGTCGGCGTGTGCCCGGCCTTCGACAGGCCGGCGGACAGCGCCATGGAGAAGCAGCCGGCGTGGGCGGCGGCGATCAGTTCCTCCGGGTTGGTGCCGGTGCCGTTCTCGAAGCGCGACGGGAAGGAGTAGGCGCCTTCGAACGCGCCGCTGCCCAGCCGCATCGTGCCGGACCCCTGGGCGAGGTTGCCGCGCCACTCCGCATCCGATTGCCGCACAGCCATGGTGATCTCCCGATCCTGTGATTGTTGGATGATCCGCCGCTCAAGTTAGAACCGACCGGAGCAACGGCAATCGCCACAGGAGTTAAGCAAGAGGAGCGTTTGGCACCCGAAAAGCACCCGGGGCATACGGAAAAGCAGAGGAAGGCGCAGAACAATTAAGGTTTTGTGGCGTTGTCCCGGCACAGGGAAAGCCAGAGGTTGAATGGGGGTAGGAGGAATGAGCATGCGCCAACCGGATTGGCAGATCGCGGCTGGAACGGCGCCACGGGGCGGCGATGCCCAGGCGGTCAGTGCCGCCGACATCCGGGCGCTTCTGGCCGACAGCGGCTGGTTGGCCACCGACGCTTCCGCCTTGTCCGACGAGGACGATCTCTACGCCGCCGGATTGACCTCCCATGGGTCGGTGAACCTGATGCTGGCGCTGGAGGAGCGCTACGGCGTCGAGTTCCCGGAACATCTGCTGCGCCGCCGCACCTTCGAGAGCATCGCGGCGATCCGGTCCGCGGTCGCCGGTCTGCTGGACGGCGCCCCGGGCGGGATGGAGGCCGGCGGGATGGGGGCCGGATGAAGGCGCCCGCGCCGGACAGCCTGCCCGCCATGGCCGCCGAGGCTGCCGCCGGAGCCGCGTCCGAGGCCGCCGCCATCGCTGGGCGCCATGCCGACAGCGTGGACCGCGAGGCGCGTTTTCCCGCCGAAGCCTTCGCCTCCCTGAAGGAGGCACGGCTGCTCGGCCTGATGGTGCCGCGGGCCTTCGGCGGCGGTGGCGGCGGTCTGACCGACGCCGCGGCGGTGGCCCACGCGCTCGCCCAGAAATGCCCGTCCACCGGGCTGATCTACGCCATGCACCAGATCCAGGTCGCCTGCCTCGTGCGCCATGGGCAGGGCAGCGACTGGCATCGCGGCTTCCTGAAGCGGTTGGCCGAAGAACAGCTTCTTCTCGCCTCCGCGACGACCGAAGCCGGGATCGGCGGTGACGTGCGCTCCAGCGCCTGCGCGGTGACCGGCACGGTGGAGGGCGAGACGGGCGGCGCCTTCCGGCTGGAAAAGCAAGCGACGGTCATCTCCTACGGGGCGGAAGCCGATGCGATCCTGGTGACGGCGCGGCGCACGGCGGATTCGCCGCCCTCCGACCAAGTCATCGTTCCGGTGCTGCGCGGGCAGACCCGGTTGGAGGAGATCGGCGGCTGGGACACGCTGGGCATGCGGGGCACCCGCAGCGTCGGCTACCGGCTGGTGGCGGAGGCGGAGCGGGCGCAGATCCTGCCGCTTCCCTACGCCGACATCTCCGCCCGCACCATGCTGCCGGTGACCCACATCCTGTGGAGCAGCGTCTGGCTGGGCATCGCGACGGACGCGGTGGCGCGGGCCGCCGCCTTCATCCGGGCGGAGGCGCGCAAGCGTCCCGGCACCCCGCCGGGGGCGCGGCGTCTCGCCGAGGCGACCGCCGGCCTTCAGGCCATGCGCGGCATGGTGCGCGGCGCGCTTGCCCGGTTCGAGGAGGCGGCGGACAATCCCGACCGCCTCACCTCCCTGGGCTTCGCGGTCGCCATGAACACGCTGAAGACCGAAGCGGCGGAGATGGTGGTGCGGATCGTGGGGCAGGCGATGCTGGCCGGCGGCCTGTCCGCCTACCGCAACGACAGCCCCCACAGCCTGGGCCGCCACCTGCGCGACGCCCATTCGGCGCCGCTGATGATCAACAACGACCGGATCCTGGGCAACACGGCGAACCTGCTGCTGGCGCACAGGGACAACGGTTCTCTCTTCGGCTGAGGCTTTCTCGGAACGGAATGCGGCGGATGGACATGCGGGCAGAGGGCACACCGGTGGAGAATGGGCAGGCGGCGTTCCGCGACGCGCTGATCGCGGCCGGGCTGCTGATCCCCACGGGGGTCGATGGGCTGTACGGCCGCAGCGGCGTCTTCGAGGACGTCGTGGAGCGCTTCAACGACCTGATCACCACCTGGGGCGGTGGCGATGGGGCGGACGTCATGCGCTTTCCCCCGGGGGTGGCCCGTCACCAGTTCGAACAGAGCGGCTATCTGAAGAGCTTTCCGCATCTGGCCGGAACCGTTCATGCCTTCAAGGGCGACGAGCGCGCCCATCAATCCCTGCTGCGCCGGCTGGAGGAGGGGGAGGAGTGGACCGACGCCCAGTTGGCGACCAACGTCGTCCTGACCCCCGCCGCCTGCTACCCCGTCTACCCCACCATCGCGGAGCGCGGGCCGCTGCCCGCTGACGGCGCGCTGGTCGACGTCTATTCCTACTGCTTCCGCCATGAACCGTCGCTAGACCCGGCGCGGATGCAGCTGTTCCGGATGCGCGAATATGTGTGCGTCGGCACGCCGGAGCAGGTGATGGAATTCCGGCAAAGCTGGGTGGAGCGGGGGCGGGCGCTGATGGAATCGCTGGCCCTGCCGGTCGCCGTCGATCTGGCGAACGACCCCTTCTTCGGGCGGGCCGGGCGGATGCTGGCGGCCAGCCAGCGCGACCAGGGCCTGAAATTCGAACTGCTGATCCCCATCGCGTCGGCGGAGCAGCCGACCGCCTGCCTCAGCTTCAACTACCACCAGGACCATTTCGGGCTGCTGTGGGATCTGCGGACCCCGGATGGCGCGGTCGCCCACACGGCCTGCGTCGGCTTCGGGATGGAGCGGGTGGCGCTGGCGCTGTTCCGCCATCACGGCTTCGACGTGAAGGCGTGGCCCGCCGCCGTGCGCGCCGTCCTTTGGGGCTGAGCGGGCAGGGGAGGCCGGGCATGGCGCATCCGCTCGACAGGCCGGACCGCGACTGGGCGGAGACCAACTGCTACACCGACCTGTGGCTCGGGCTGCTGCGGGCGCTGGGGATGGAGCCGATGGCCGCCCTGGCCTTCACCGTCGCGCAGGATTTCGAAGGCGACCAGTTCACCTTCTTCAAGGTGCCGCCGGAGGATCTGCGCCGCCTCTACGGTCTGGAGGTGCAGGAACTCGCCCTCTACGACCGGGTGGAGACCCACGCGGCGGTGCAGGTGGCGCGCGGCCGTCCCGTGCTGGTCGAGGTGGACGGCTATCATCTGCCGGACACACGGGGGACGTCGTATCGCGCGCAGCACGTCAAGACGACCATCGCGATCCTCGGCATGGACGCGGGCGCACGGCGGCTCGACTACATCCACAACGCCGGACGCTTCACGCTGGAAGGGGAGGACTACGACGGCCTGTTCGCCCCCGCCCCCCTGTTCCCCTATGTGGAGTTCGTGAAGCGCAGCGGCCCGGCCTTGGAGGGAGAGGCTTTGATGGACGCCTCGCGTGGGCTCCTGTCCCACCATCTGCGCCGTCGCCCGGCGGGCAACCCCATCGCCGCCTTCCGCGCCGCGCTGCCGGAGCAACTGGAGATACTGGCCGCCCGGCCCATGGACTATTTCCATCTCTACGCCTTCAACACGCTGCGGCAGGTGGGGGCGAATTTCGAGCTTCTCGGGATGCATGTCCGTTGGATCGGCGCGCCGGCGGACGCGGCGGAGGCCTGCGCCACCCTCTCCGCCACCGCCAAGGCGTTTCAGTTCCAGCTCGCACGCGGCGTGCACCGGCGGCGCTTCGGCGATTACGCGGAACCGCTTGAGGCGATGGAGCGAGCGTACGACCGCGCGCTCGGCGCGCTGACCCGCCGCTACGGGTGACGGACGATGGCGCGCCTTCACGCCGTGACCGGCCGCAGCGTGACGCCCCTGTCCGCAGGGTGGGAGCTGTGCGTGACCGAGCCGGGCGGAACGCCCGCGGGGGATTGGCTGCCCGCCCCGGTGCCCGGCACCGTCGCCCAGGCTCTGCGCGCGGCGGGGCTCTACCGGCTGGGCGAACCGCTTCCCCTCCACGACCGCGATGTCTGGTACCGGGTGACGCTGACCGGTGACGGGCCTTGCACCCTGCGCTTCCATGGCCTCGCCACCGTCGCGGAGGTCTGGCTGGATGGCAAGCGCATCCTGGCCAGCGACAGCATGTTCCAGCGCCACGACGTGCCCGTCACGCTGCGCGGGACGCACGCGCTGCGCATCGTCTTCCGCGCCCTGAACCCGGTGCTGAAGGCGCGGAAGGGGCGGGGCCGCTGGCCGGTCCGGCTGGCCAAGCCGGCGGGGCTGCGCGCGGTGAGGACCACGCTGCTGGGGCACATGCCCGGATGGTGCCCGCCCGTGCCGGCGGTCGGCCCCTGGCGCCCGGTGGAACTGATCACGGAGGACGGTCCGCTGCGCGTCCGCTCGGCGGACCTGCGCGCCACGCTGGAGGGGCGGGACGGCCGCCTGTCCCTGACGCTGGCGGCGGCCTGGAACGGGTCCGCTCCCCCGCCGGGCTGGCTTGAGGTGGGGGAGGCGCGGGCTCCGCTCCGCTGGACCGCGCCGGGGGAACTGCGCGGCGACCTCCGCCTGCCGGAAATCGAACCATGGTGGCCGCACAGCCACGGCAACCCGGCGCTCCACACCGTGCGCGCGGCGATCGGCGACGAGCGCATCGATCTCGGGCGCACCGGCTTCCGCCGCATCGAGCGCGAGCCCGGCGACGGCTTCTCCCTGCGCATCAACGGGGAGCGCATCTTCTGCCGCGGTGCCTGCTGGAGCAGTCCGGACATCGTCGCCCTGCCGGGGACGCGCGACGCCTACGCCCCCTGGCTGGAACTGGCGCGGCAGGCCGGCATGACCATGCTGCGGGTACCGGGCATCGCCGCCTACGAGGCCGATGCCTTTTTCGACCTGTGCGATGAGATGGGGATCCTCGTCTGGCAGGACTTCATGTTCGCCAATTTCGACTATCCGGCCGACGAGCCGTTCCTCGACGGCGCCCGACGGGAAGCGGCACAGTTCCTCGACCGTGTCCAGGCCTCGCCGTCGTTGGCCGTGCTGTGCGGCGGCAGCGAGACGGAGCAGCAGGCGGCCATGCTCGGCCTGCCGCGCGAGCGCTGGAGCCAACCGCTGTTCGACAGCGTCCTGCGGGACGAGGCGGAGCGGGGGAGGCCCGACGTGCCCTATGTCGCCAACTCCCCGACCGGCGGGCCGCTGCCCTTCGCCGCCGACGTGGGGGTGACCCATTATTACGGCGTCGGGGCCTATCTCCGCCCGCTGGAGGACGCGCGCCGGGCGAATGTCCGTTTCGCCTCCGAATGCCTCGCCTTCGCCAACATGCCGGCCGCCGGGGCGCTGCCCGGCGTGCCGGCGGTCCATGACCCGCGCTGGAAGGCGCGCGTGCCGCGGGACCCCGGCGCCCCGTGGGATTTCGAGGATGTGCGGGACCATTACCTGCGGACGCTGTACGGCGGCGATCCCATGGTCCTGCGCTACGAGGACCCCGACCGCTACGCGCGGCTGTCGCGCGCCGTGACGGCGGAGGTCATGGAGGCGGTCTTCGCGGAGTGGCGTCGGGTGGACTCTTCCTGCGCGGGTGGGCTGGTCTGGATGTTCCAGGACGTCTGGCCGGGGGCCGGCTGGGGCGTGGTCGATGCCGCGGGCGTGCCGAAGGCGGCGTGGCACGCTCTGCACCGCGCCTTCCGGCCGGTGCAGGTCCTGTTGACCGACGAGGGGGTGAACGGGCTGGCGATCCATCTGCTGAACGAGACGGCGGATCCGGTGGTGGCGGCGCTGACCCTGACCGCCCTGCGGCGGGGCGAGGTGCCGGTGCTGCGTGCCGAGCGGACGGTCACCCTGCCGCCGCGCAGCGCCCAGGTCATGCCGGCGGCGGCTCTGTCCGACCGTTTCGTCGATCTGACCGGTGCCTACCGTTTCGGCCCGCCCACCCACGACGCGGTGGTGGCGGCGCTCTCCGATGCGCGCTCCGGCGCTGCGGTGGCGGAGGCCTTTTATTTCCCGCAGGGCGGGCGGATGGAGCGCTCGGACGTGGGGCTGGACGCCCGCGTGGAGCGGACGGCGGAGGGTTGGCATCTGGTGCTGTCCAGCCGGCGCCTCGCCCGCTCCGTCCACATCGAAGACGACGGGTTCCGGGGGGAGGAGGAATGGTTTCATCTCCCGCCAGGGGTGGAGCGCCGGGTCAGGCTGATCGCGCGCCACCCCGGCGCTGCGGCGCCCGATGGTGACGTCCATGTATTGAACGGCCTGGACCCAACGCGCTACCGGGGGGCAGCATGACGCCCGATCCGTCCACACCCGTTTTGTTCGAGGGCTGCTTCGGGTGGCTGCACCCGGCCGGTGGGCGTCGCGGCGTCGTGCTGTGCGCGCCTTACGGTAGCGAGGCGTTGGCCACCCACCGGGCGTGGCGCCGCTTCGCCGAAAGCTTGGCCGCCGCCGGCTTGCCGGTACTGCGCTTCGACCATTCCGGGACAGGAGACAGCGTCGGCGAGGAGGACGATCCGGCCCGCCTGGAGGCGTGGCTCGGCGGCATCCGGGCGGCCGTCACCCATCTGCGCACGGTCACCGGGGTCGAGGAGGTGGCTCTGGTGGGCTTGCGGCTGGGCGCCCTGCTCGCCGCGGCGGCGGCGCGCGCGGCGGGAGCGGACGCGCTGGTTCTGCTGGCGCCTTTTCCCTCGGGCCGGATCTTCCTGCAGGAGTTGCGGGCGGTCGCCCTGCTCGCCGAACGGCCGGCGGACGCCCCGCCCGCGGTGGGGCCGGAGGGGATCGACAGCGCCGGTTTCCGCCTGACGCCGGAGACGGCGGAGGCTCTGCGGGCGCTCGACCTCGCGCGGATGACGGAAGCCCCGGCCCGGCGGGTGCTGATCCTCGACCGCCCGGAAGGCCGCGCCGCCGCTCTGGCGGAGCGGTTCCGTGCGCTGGGGGCCGATGTCGAGGAGGCGTCCTTTCCCGACCACGCGCGGCTGATCACCAGCGTGCAGCACGCGGCCTTCGACTGCTCGGCCTTCGCGCGGGCGGCGGCCTGGCTGGCGCAGGGCATGGCGCCGGCCAAGCCGGGCCGAACGGTGGAAGCGCCCTTTCCCCGTCTGCGGCTTCCCGGCGCCGTGGAGCGCCCGCTCCGCTTCGGTCCTGGAGCCGGTCTGTTCGGCATCCTCTGCGAACCCGCGACCGTCGCGGTCACCGGGTCGCCCGCCGTGCTGCTGCTGAACAGCGGCGCCACGCCACACAGCGGCACCGGGCGCATGTCGGTGCGGCTGGCCCGCCGGTTGGCGGCGCGGGGGATCGCCTCACTGCGCATGGACCTGGGCGGGTTGGGGGACAGCGCGTCGAAGCCGGGGCGCCGCGACGGGCTGATCTATTGCCGCGACATGGTGGAGGACGCGCAGGCCGGGTTGGACGCGCTGGCGGCGGCGGGGCATGGCGCCGCCGTGGCCGTGGGGCTGTGCGCCGGGGCGGCGGTGGCGCTGCACGTCGCGCTGGCCGACCCGCGCGTGGTCGGGCTGGCGCTGGTCAATCCGGGCCGTTTCGTGCTGGGGGACGGGGTGACGCAGGAGGAAGCGATCGGCAGCGCGGTGAAACCGACCGCGGCCTATCTTCCCCGCTTGACCGAGCCGGCGGTGTGGCGGGCCATCCTTCGCCAGGACCGCAAAGCGTCGCGCGTCGCGCGCGGCCTGTCGGAGCGCGCGGCCCGCCGCCTGCGCATCGGGGCCGGGCGGCTGCGCGCCGGGCTGACGGGGCGGGGCTACGCGCGGGACGACGTGCTCCACGCCTTCCAGGCGCTGTCCGAGCGTGGCGTCCGCACGCTGATGGTGCACAGCGCGGGGGACGTGACCCTGGGGGAACTGGAGGCGCAGGCCGGAACGGACGGCGGGCGGCTGCGCCGGATGGGCGGGCTGTGGATGGAGCGCCTCGCCGGGGCCGATCACAGCCTGATGGAGCGCGCCGCGCGGGAGCGCTTCGCCGATCTGCTGGATGACCTGCTGGACCGCATCGGCACAGGAGCGACGGGCACCGTGCGCGGGAAGGGCCCCGGCCCACCGGAAGGGACCGGGGCTCTCCGCGTCAATCACGCGACGGGAAATAGCCCAGCATGAAGATAAAGAAGAACAGCGACTGGTAAGGCTGCAGGTTGTTGAAGGGGGTCGGGCCGGCGACGCCGCCCCCCGCGCTCACGGCGATGCTGGCGCCCGTGGGACCCCCGCTGACCGTGCCCTGGGTGGAGAGCGCGCCGGTCAGCGAGCTTCCGCTGGGCGGCGTCGGCAGGCTCGAGGCTGGGATGTAGGGCCCGTTGAGGGTCACGTCGGTGCTCGGATCGATGAACTGTCCGCCCAGCACCACCGGGTTGCCGGACGGGCTGTTGCTGTTGCCGACGGCAGGGTTCAGCGGGACCGAGACCGTCGCGTTGAACGGCACGCTGCCGCCCACGCTGCCGCCCTGGAAGGCCGCGCTGTGGGTGTGCACCGGCAGGTTGGCGCCGCTGACCGTCGTGTACTGCGTGCCACCCGAATTGCCGGGGTTGAGCGTGCTGCTGGTGTAGGGGCTGATCCCCGGCCCCACCATCACGCGGCCGCGCAGGTCGGGCAGGACGAACGTCGAGGCGCCCGGCGTGCCGCCGAAGGCGCCGGCCGTGACCGCCCACAAGGCTTGGTACTGCTGGGAATTGACGGTCTGTCCCAGACATTGCTGGGTGTTCACCGGGGCGAAGTTGCCGGCGAATGGAAAGATGGTGCCAATGTAGAAGTCCATGGCGAGATCTCCGGTGGATTCGATGCGCTGGGGCGGACGGTGTGCGGTGATGCCGCGAAAGGGAGCGTGGCGGCCGGACTCAGTTCAGGATCAGTTCGAAACAGCCCCGGTCGTGGGCGCGAGGGATGACGCGCACGATGTAGAACGGACCCATCAGTCCCATCGTCGGATGGTCGATCTGGTAATTGCCGTTCCACAGCTGGCTGGGGCCGTAAGTTTCGAACAGAGCCGAGAAGGACGTGCGCTTCGCCCAGCGCGGCGTGCATTCCGGACGCGCCGTCAGCTTCGTCAACTCGACGTCCGTGATCACGGACCCGTCTTCCGGGGCCAGGAAACGGAACGTCTGGCCGAGATGCGGGGCGAACATCTCGTGGGACAGGGTGGCGATGTCGATGGTCATCTCAAAGGTCCGGGCTCAAGTTCTGAAGATCCGGCTGTCGTTTCGGGCATAGGAAGCCGACGCGCCGCATCCGTCCATCCGCTGTTCGACGATCAAAGGGGCCTTGATCAGTCGCGCATCGGGTAGATGCCGCTGGTGACGATCAGCATGGTCAGCGCCAGATAAGGCTGCATGTTGTTCAGCGCCGTCGGGCTGGAGACGCCGCCACCGGCCGAAACGCTCACCGTGCCCGTCAGCCCGCCCATCGTGACGGTGCCGGAGGCCGAACCGATCAGCGCCGAGCCGCTCGAGGCGGTGCCGGAGCTGTAGGGGCCGTCCATGGTGATGCCGATGCCGGGATCGTTGAGCTGGAACGCGCCGAGATAGTTGTTGCCGCCCGCCGGGGTGGCGCTGGAGCCGACGCTGGTGCTCACGGGGATGGCCGCGGCGGCGGTGACGGTCGCGTTGGTGCTGCTGCCCGACGGCGTGAAGGATGCGGCGTGGGTGTGCAGGGGCAGGTTCTGGGCGGTGATGAGATTGTTTGCGGCGCCGCCGTTGTTCCCCGGATTGAGCGTCTGATTGTTCAGGTAGGGGCTGGTGCCCGAACCGACCATGACGCGGCCGCGCAGATCCGGCAGATTGAAGTTGGTGGTGCCGTTTCCGCCGTACATCGCCCCCGTGATGGCGAACAGGGCCTGGTTCTGGCTGACCTGCATCTGCTGGCCCAAACACTGGGCGGTGAACTGCGGAGCGTAGGCGCCGGCGAACGGAATGACCAGACCGAGGTAAACTTCCATGGTGAAACCTCCTGTGTATGAAACCGGTTGCGGCGGCCTGTGGCCAGCGTCCCCCTAAGGACGCGCCACTCCGCCGAATGTGATAGAAAGCATACCGGTATATTCTCCTGAACGGCTAGTGCCTGAGCAACAGACGATACAAAAAGTTACTTTTTTCGATTGTTGTCTTTGCATTACAATCTTGTGGTTGCATATTTGTGTATGTGCCCGGCCGCAGCCGGATCGTGGGCGATGCGTCCGCTCGGTCGCCGGCGGTGTCGGGTCGTCCGCAGTTATGGCCGCCCCGCACCGGAGCCGCGCAGAAGTGGACGACTCGAACGGCACCCGCCGCCATGCATGGTTCGCAGCGGCGATTCTTGCGTCGGGTCCGCATCTTCGGCTATTCAGGGCGCACGCTTGTGCTACCGGAAGGGGTGTGGCCGATGGCCGTTCTGAATGGGTCGCTGCCGCTGCTCGGCGGGTTGACGGTGCGGTTTCCCCGCCCATCGGACGACGACTTCCTGATGGGCCTGTTCATGGACGCGCGCCCCTGGCTGGCCAAGGCGCATCACGACCGCGACTTCATCCGGACGCTCTACGAACAGCAGTACGGCGCGCGGCGGATGGGGCAGGAGAGCCGGTATCCGGAACACCTGGATTTCGTCGTCGAGAAGACGGGCCAGCCGGTGGGGCGGATCGTCATGGATCTGGGGCGCTATGACTGGCGCGTGTCGGAGGTGGAGATCCATCGTCTGGCCCGCGGCAAGGGCATCGGCACCGATCTCCTGCGCAGCTTCCAGGGGACCGCGGCGCAGATGCGCATCCCGATCACCTTGTCGGTGGCCGAGGTGGATACGCGCGTTCATTGGTTCTATCACCGGTTGGGCTTCGATCTTCTGGCGAAGACGTCGCCGTCCCTTGAGCTGATCTGGCTGCCGCCGGGTCATCCGGGAATTCAGCACTTGCCGCCGCAGATTCTGCCGGCCCAGATGCAGCAGGGCGGCGCGTCCTGACGCTGGTTTCTCGGGGACGCGACCGGGCGTTCCACTTCCTCCGAGGCGGGTACCGGCACGGTCACGGCTTTCCCAACCTGTGACATCGGTGCGCGGTGTTTCGCACGCAAATGTTTGATCCTGCCACGTCGTGCGCTCGCCAGGGGCAAAATGGAGGCGTGAAAAGCATACCAATATATGAGTTCATTTCATTCATGAAATAGAGAGCGCAGCGCAGAAACAAATGCGTCAAATTATGACGCTCCGCTCTCCTCGACGATGCGAATCGACGCAAATCGGGCGCCTCTTTTGCTGTCTTTATAGACGCATGCGCTGTCAACCACTGCGAAAAGGTGGTACTCTTCCGCAAGCTATTCACTCTTTGGTGACCGCTTTGGACGTAGGGTCGGGCGGTGTCGCGTATGGCGGGAGACGGATGATGGCGCGCAAGCGTGGTTCGAACGGCAACGGTGTGACTGGGCGGTCCGGCAAGACGCACAAGCCGTCCTCATCGATGTTCGCGATGGCTCTCGAACCGCGCTTCATGTTCGACGCCGCGGGCGCCGTCACGGTTGCCGAGGTTCATCATCAACCCGATCAGCCCGCGCCGGGGGACAAGGGCGCCGCCAAGGCCGCCGACGCTGACAAACTCGTCGATTGGGCCATCAAGGAGTCGACCGTTCCCGCCGCGGCGTCGTCCCCGGCCGCCTCCACTCCATCACCCACCGAACCTGCGGCGGTGACGGCGCGGCTCGCCGAAATCCAGGGGGCGGTCCGGTCGGTGGTGTTCGTCGACACCAGCGTGTCCGACTACCAGACGCTGCTCAAGGACATCGCCCCCGACGCCAAGGTCGTCCTGCTCGACTCCCAGCAGGAGGCGCTCGGCCAGATGGCGAAGGCGCTGTCCGGGATGTCCGGCCTGGATTCCGTCCAGATCGTCAGCCACGGCAACGAAGGCCATCTCTACATCGCCGGCCGCGCCTATTGGGCGGACGGGCTGGCGAATCGCGCGCAGGATCTCCAGGCGATCGGCGCCGCGCTGAAGCCCGGCGGCGACATTCTTTTCTACGCCTGCAACGTCGGCGCCGGACAGGCGGGACAGGAGTTCGTTCAGACGATCCATCGGCTCACCGGGGCCGACGTGGCGGTGTCCAGCGACGAGACCGGCAACGCCGCCGGCCAGAACTGGACGCTGGAGGTGCAAAGCGGGGCCATCGAGGCGGCGATTCCCTTCGCACGCGCGTCCATGCAGACCTTTAGCGGTCGGCTGGGAACCGTCGTCGTCACCTCGGCGACCGGAACGGCGGCGGGATCGTTGAACCACGCGATCGTGAACGCGGCTGACGGGGACGTGATCGAGTTCGACTCGGCGCTAACGTCCAGCAAGATTTCCCTGGGCGTCACGACAACCATCCTGACGGCGGCGACTCAGAACTTCACGATCAACGGCGACGTGAACGGCGACGGTATCGCCGACATCACGATTTCCGGCGACAACGGCGACAGCACGACCACATCGGCGGACTACCGGGGCATCGTCTTCAATGCGTCCGGCAAGACGCTGACGGTCAAGAATGTGATCATGGAGCGCTTTTATTCGGCAAACGCCGTGCAGGGCGCCTTGACGGTGCAACTCGGGTCGCTCGAAGTGGATGGCGTCACCTTCAGGGACAATCTGAACAACCCCATCGCCACGTACGCCACGACGACATCCCTGACGATCAGGAACTCGGTTTTTCGTGACAACGTCGCTGTGGTGAGCGCTGCGGCGGGCTTCGCGGTCGTTAAATCGCAGGTGACCGGAACGCTGACGATCGAGAACAGTCTGTTTGCGGACAACAACTATGTCATGAACATGGGCTCGGCTTCGGTTCTCTTTCCAGGCTCCACCATTGTGCAATACAACAACAGCAACACGGCTGCCTTCACGGTAAACATACGCAACGTCACTATTGTTAACAACAGCTACATCAACAATGATGCCGGCGCCGCCAGTGTCAAGACGGCGGGCATCGGCGTCTATTCCGGTGGACCGGCGGGCGCGGCGACGCTGAATGTTTACAACACGATCATTGCGGGGAACTCCGGCAACCTTGCCGGGACGAGTTTTGCCGATCCGAACGCCATCATTTACAACTCTAGCGGCGTAAACTTCAATCAAAGCAACAATTATCAGGGCGCCATAACCGGCAACGCGACCTTCGTCGACTCCACCAACGCCACTAAGAGCCTGCGCGATTATCGTCCGGCCTCGATCGCGACGACCTTCATCAACGCCGGCGACAGCAGCAACGCGAACCGCTACGGCGGTAGCTACGACATCCGCGGCATCGACCGCATCCGTGACGGTGCCCTCGACCTCGGCGCCTACGAGGTGCATTGGAACGCGGGCGAGCCGTCCGTCGATCTGAACGGCGCGGGCGCGGGCACCGGGGAGTCCGTCAACACCTCCACCCCCGCCTCCGGTGTGCTGATCGCTCCCAACGCCGTTCTGACCCAGACGGACAGCGACACCCGCCTGCTCGGCGCCACCATCGCCCTGTCCGGCACGTCGGACGGCGCGGCGGAAGTGCTGAGCATGCTGGCGGCCTCCGTGGCGACGGCCAAGACCTACGGCATCAGCGTCACCGGCAACGACACGTCGACGATCACCCTGCGGGGCGCGGCCAGCGTGGCGGGCTATCAGGCGGTGATCCAACTCATCCAGTACAAGAACACCGCCGGCAGCGCCACGGCGGGCACCCGCACCGCGACGGTCACCGTCAACGACGGCGAAACGACCAGCACCGCGCGGACCAGTTCCATCACCCTTGGGGGGGGCTCCCCCTCCAACGGGGCGCCGGTGAACAGTGCGGTTCCCACGGTGACGGGGACGGCGACGGTTGGCAACGCGCTGAGCGGGGCGACGGGGACCTGGAGCGATCCCGACGGCGACCCGCTGAGCTACAGCTATCAGTGGTACCGGGCGGACGACAGCAACGGGACCAACGCCGCTTCGATCGCCGGGGCGACGAGCGCCAACTACACGCTGACCACGTCGGACGCGCACAAGTACCTGCGGGTGGCGGTGATCGCCAACGACGGCAACTCCAACACGACGACCGCCTATTCCACCTACACCGAGATCACCAACAGCCTGCCGGTGAACAGCGCGGTGCCCAGCGTGAGCGGCACGGCGACGGTGGGCAGTGCGCTGTCGACGACCAACGGCATCTGGAGCGACGCGGACGGCGACAACCGGACCTACACCTATCAGTGGTACCGGGCCGACGACAGCAACGGGACCAACGCCACCTCGATCAGCGGGGCGACGAACTCCAGCTACACGCTGGCGGCCGGCGACCTGAGCAAGTATGTGCGGGTGGTGGTGACGGCCAACGACGGGAAGGGGGGCACGCAGACGGCGACCTCGACCTATTCGTCGCAGGTGGCGGCGGCGGGCAACGGGGCGCCGGTGAACAGTGCGGTTCCCACGGTGACGGGGACGGCGACGGTTGGCAACGCGCTGAGCGGGGCGACGGGGACCTGGAGCGATCCCGACGGCGACCCGCTGAGCTACAGCTATCAGTGGTACCGGGCGGACGACAGCAACGGGACCAACGCCGCTTCGATCGCCGGGGCGACGAGCGCCAACTACACGCTGACCACGTCGGACGCGCACAAGTACCTGCGGGTGGCGGTGATCGCCAACGACGGCAACTCCAACACGACGACCGCCTATTCCACCTACACCGAGATCACCAACAGCCTGCCGGTGAACAGCGCGGTGCCCAGCGTGAGCGGCACGGCGACGGTGGGCAACGCGCTGTCGACGACCAACGGCATCTGGAGCGACGCGGACGGCGACAACCGGACCTACACCTATCAGTGGTACCGGGCCGACGACAGCAACGGGACCAACGCCACCTCGATCAGCGGGGCGACGAACTCCAGCTACACGCTGGCGGCCGGCGACCTGAACAAGTATGTGCGGGTGGTGGTGACGGCCAACGACGGGAAGGGGGGCACGCAGACGGCGACCTCGACCTATTCGTCGCAGGTGGCGGCGGCGGGCAACGGGGCGCCGGTGAACAGTGCGGTTCCCACGGTGGCGGGGACGGCGACGGTTGGCAACGCGCTGAGCGGGGCGACGGGGACCTGGAGCGATCCCGACGGCGACCCGCTGAGCTACAGCTATCAGTGGTACCGGGCGGACGACAGCAACGGCACCAACGCCGCTTCGATCGCCGGGGCGACGAGCGCCAACTACACGCTGACCACGTCGGACGCGCACAAGTACCTGCGGGTGGCGGTGATCGCCAACGACGGCAACTCCAACACGACGACCGCCTATTCCACTTACACCGAGATCACCAACAGCCTGCCGGTGAACAGCGCGGTGCCCAGCGTGAGCGGCACGGCGACGGTGGGCAACGCGCTGTCGACGACCAACGGCATCTGGAGCGACGCGGACGGCGACAACCGGACCTACACCTATCAGTGGTACCGGGCGGACGACAGCAACGGGACCAACGGCGCCTCGATCAGCGGGGCGACGAACTCCAGCTACACGCTGGCGGCCGGCGACCTGAGCAAGTATGTGCGGGTGGTGGTGACGGCCAACGACGGGAAGGGGGGCACGCAGACGGCGACCTCGACCTATTCGTCGCAGGTGGCGGCGGCGGGCAACGGGGCGCCGGTGAACAGTGCGGTTCCCACGGTGGCGGGGACGGCGACGGTTGGCAACGCGCTGAGCGGGGCGACGGGGACCTGGAGCGATCCCGACGGCGACCCGCTGAGCTACAGCTATCAATGGTACCGGGCCGACGATCCCAACGGCACCAACGCCGCTTCGATCGCCGGGGCGACGAGCGCCAACTACACGCTGACCACGTCGGACGCGCACAAGTACCTGCGGGTGGCGGTGATCGCCAACGACGGCAACTCCAACACGACGACCGCCTATTCCACCTACACCGAGATCCTCAACAGCGCGCCGGTGAACAGCGCGGTGCCCAGCGTGAGCGGCACGGCGACGGTGGGCAACGCGCTGTCGACGACGAACGGCACCTGGAGCGATCCGGACGGCGACGGCCGGAGCTTCAGCTACCAATGGTACCGGGCGGACGACAGCAACGGCACCAACGGCGCCTCGATCAGCGGAGCGACGAGTTCGAACTACACGTTGACCACCTCCGACGCCCATAAGTACCTGCGGGTGGTGGTGACGGCCAACGACGGCAAGGGCGGCACGCAGACGGCGAGCTCGGGCTACACGGCGATCCTCAACAGCGCGCCGGTGAACAGCGCGGTGCCGAACGTGACGGGCACGGCGACGGTGGGCAACGCGCTGTCGACGACGAACGGCACCTGGAGCGATCCGGACGGCGACGGCCGGAGCTTCACCTACCAGTGGTACCGGGCCGACGATCCCAACGGCACCAACGCCGCCTCGATCAGCGGGGCGACGAGTTCGAACTACACGCTGACCACCTCGGACGCGCACAAGTACCTGCGCGTCGTGGTGACCGCCGACGACGGCAAGGGCGGCACGCAGACGGCGAGCTCGGGCTACACGGCGATCCTCAACAGCGCGCCGGTGAACAGCGCGGTGCCGAACGTGACGGGCACGGCGACGGTGGGCAACGCGCTGTCGACGACGAACGGCACCTGGAGCGATCCGGACGGCGACGGCCGGAGCTTCAGCTACCAATGGTACCGGGCGGACGACAGCAACGGCACCAACGGCGCCTCGATCAGCGGAGCGACGAGTTCGAACTACACGTTGACCACCTCCGACGCCCATAAGTACCTGCGGGTGGTGGTGACGGCCAACGACGGCAAGGGCGGTACGCAGACGGCGAGCTCGGGCTACACGGCGATCCTCAACAGCGCGCCGGTGAACAGCGCGGTGCCGAACGTGACGGGCACGGCGACGGTGGGCAACGCGCTGTCGACGACGAACGGCACCTGGAGCGATCCGGACGGCGACGGCCGGAGCTTCAGCTACCAATGGTACCGGGCGGACGACAGCAACGGCACCAACGGCGCCTCGATCAGCGGAGCGACGAGTTCGAACTACACGTTGACCACCTCCGACGCCCATAAGTACCTGCGGGTGGTGGTGACGGCCAACGACGGCAAGGGCGGCACGCAGACGGCGAGCTCGGGCTACACGGCGATCCTCAACAGCGCGCCGGTGAACAGCGCGGTGCCGAACGTGACGGGCACGGCGACGGTGGGCAACGCGCTGTCGACGACGAACGGCACCTGGAGCGATCCGGACGGCGACGGCCGGAGCTTCACCTACCAGTGGTACCGGGCCGACGATCCCAACGGCACCAACGCCGCCTCGATCAGCGGGGCGACGAGTTCGAACTACACGCTGACCACCTCGGACGCGCACAAGTACCTGCGCGTCGTGGTGACCGCCGACGACGGCAAGGGCGGCACGCAGACGGCGAGCTCGGGCTACACGGCGATCCTCAACAGCGCGCCGGTGAACAGCGCGGTGCCGAACGTGACGGGCACGGCGACGGTGGGCAACGCGCTGTCGACGACGAACGGCACCTGGAGCGATCCGGACGGCGACGGCCGGAGCTTCAGCTACCAATGGTACCGGGCGGACGACAGCAACGGCACCAACGGCGCCTCGATCAGCGGAGCGACGAGTTCGAACTACACGTTGACCACCTCCGACGCCCATAAGTACCTGCGGGTGGTGGTGACGGCCAACGACGGCAAGGGCGGCACGCAGACGGCGAGCTCGGGCTACACGGCGATCCTCAACAGCGCGCCGGTGAACAGCGCGGTGCCGAACGTGACGGGCACGGCGACGGTGGGCAACGCGCTGTCGACGACGAACGGCACCTGGAGCGATCCGGACGGCGACGGCCGGAGCTTCAGCTACCAATGGTACCGGGCGGACGACAGCAACGGCACCAACGGCGCCTCGATCAGCGGAGCGACGAGTTCGAACTACACGTTGACCACCTCCGACGCCCATAAGTACCTGCGGGTGGTGGTGACGGCCAACGACGGCAAGGGCGGCACGCAGACGGCGAGCTCGGGCTACACGGCGATCCTCAACAGCGCGCCGGTGAACAGCGCGGTGCCGAACGTGACGGGCACGGCGACGGTGGGCAACGCGCTGTCGACGACGAACGGCACCTGGAGCGATCCGGACGGCGACGGCCGGAGCTTCACCTACCAGTGGTACCGGGCCGACGATCCCAACGGCACCAACGCCGCCTCGATCAGCGGGGCGACGAGTTCGAACTACACGCTGACCACCTCGGACGCGCACAAGTACCTGCGCGTCGTGGTGACCGCCGACGACGGCAAGGGCGGCACGCAGACGGCGAGCTCGGGCTACACGGCGATCCTCAACAGCGCGCCGGTGAACAGCGCGGTGCCGAACGTGACGGGCACGGCGACGGTGGGCAACGCGCTGTCGACGACGAACGGCACCTGGAGCGATCCGGACGGCGACGGCCGGAGCTTCAGCTACCAATGGTACCGGGCGGACGACAGCAACGGCACCAACGGCGCCTCGATCAGCGGAGCGACGAGTTCGAACTACACGTTGACCACCTCCGACGCCCATAAGTACCTGCGGGTGGTGGTGACGGCCAACGACGGCAAGGGCGGCACGCAGACGGCGAGCTCGGGCTACACGGCGATCCTCAACAGCGCGCCGGTGAACAGCGCGGTGCCGAACGTGACGGGCACGGCGACGGTGGGCAACGCGCTGTCGACGACGAACGGCACCTGGAGCGATCCGGACGGCGACGGCCGGAGCTTCACCTACCAGTGGTACCGGGCCGACGATCCCAACGGCACCAACGCCGCCTCGATCAGCGGGGCGACGAGTTCGAACTACACGCTGACCACGTCGGACGCGCACAAGTACCTGCGCGTCGTGGTGACCGCCGACGACGGCAAGGGCGGCACGCAGACGGCCACCTCGGGCTACACGGCGATCCTCAACAGCGCGCCGGTGAACAGCGCGGTGCCTAGCGTGAGCGGCACGGCGACGGTGGGCAACGCTCTCAGCACGACGAACGGCACCTGGAGCGATCCGGACGGCGACGGCCGGAGCTTCACCTACCAGTGGTACCGGGCCGACGATCCCAACGGCACCAACGCCGCCTCGATCAGCGGGGCGACGGGCTCCAGCTACACGCTGACCACCTCGGACGCGCACAAGTACCTGCGCGTCGTGGTGACCGCCGACGACGGCAAGGGCGGCACGCAGACGGCCACCTCGACCTACACGGCGATCCTCAACAGCGCGCCGGTGCTGAGCACGGACGCGCGCAGCCTGACCGCCATCAACGAAGACGCCACAGGCAACAACGGCGACACCGTGGCGACCATCCTGGCCTCTGCCGGCACGGCCACCGATGTTGACGGCAACGCGCTGGGCATTGCGATCACCGCGATCGACAGCAGCAACGGCACATGGCAGTACAAGACCGGGGCGGGGACCTGGACCACCATCTCCGGGGTCTCGAGTGCGTCGGCCCTGTTGCTCGCCGGCACCGACCGTGTGCGCTTCGTCCCGAACGCCGACTACAACGGATCGGTCGTCAACGGCATCACCTTCAAGGCGTGGGATCAGACCTCCGGCACGGCTGGCACGACGGTCGGCAATGACACCACCGCGAACGGAGGGCTGGGCGCCGGCGGCCAGTTCAGCGCCGCCAGCGCGACGGCGGACATCGCCGTGACCGCGGTCAATGACGCTCCGGTGCTGACCGACGCCGCCCTCACCCTGCCCAGCGTCGCCCAGGCCGCGGGTGCGCCCAGCGGTGCCGTCGGCGCTGCCGTCTCGTCCCTGGTGGCGCTCGGCACCAACGTGTCCGACGTGGACAGCGGCGCCGTCACCGGCATCGCGCTGGTCGGCGTCGACACCTCGGAAGGGGGCACCTGGTACTACAGCACCGACGGCGGCACCAGCTGGACCGCGGTCGGCACGGTGAACGACAGCGGAAACGCGCTGCTGCTGCGCACCACGGACCGGCTCTACTACCAGCCGACGGGGGCCAACGCCGGCATCCTCAGCGCCGCGATCACCTTCCGTGCCTGGGATCAGACCAGCGGCACCGCGGGGACCAAGGTGGCGACCGCGGGCGGCGGCGGGATTTCCGCCTTCTCCGCGGCAACGGACACCGCCAGCCTCTCGATCACCCCGGCTGTCCTGGGGAGTGCCGTGTCCCTCGCGCCCGCGTCGGACACAGGCAACAGCAACACGGACAACATCACCAAGGCGAGCAGCGTCACCTTCAACGGCAGCGGCGCCAACGCCAACGCCAACACGACGGTGCGGCTCTACGCCAACGGCTCACTCGTGGCGACGACCACGGCCGACGCGTCGGGCGCCTACAGCTTCGCCGACGTGGATGTGTCCAGCCTCACCGGTGCGGTCGACTTCACCGTCCGTCAGGTCATCGCCGGTATGGAGAGCGCCGACTCCGCTGTCCGGACCGTCACCTTCGACCGCACGGCGCCAACGGTCGCGATCACCACGGTGACGGGCGACAATGTGCTGAACGCGGCGGAAAGCGCCGTGGCCCAGACGGTGGCCGGAACCACCACGGGGGTCGAGGACGGCCAGACGGTCACGGTGACGCTGAACGGCAAGACCTACAGCGCGACGGTGACCAACAACGCCTGGAGCCTGTCCATTCCCCCCGCCGATCTGCAGGGGCTGACGGATGGGGGCCATTATACCATCACGGCCGACCTGACGGATGTGGCGGGCAACGCGGCGGTCCAGGCGACGCGCGGCGTCTCGGTCGACCGCACCCCGCCGACCCTCGCCATCGCCACGGTGGCGGGCGACAACGTGCTGAACGCCGCGGACAGCGCGGTGGGACAGACGGTGTCGGGCGTCACCAACGGTGTCGAGGACGGCCAGACGATCACGGTGACGCTGAACGGCAAGACCTACAGCACGACGGTGACCAACAACCGCTGGAGCCTGACGGTCCCCTCCACCGACCTGCTGGAACTGACCGACGGCACCAGCTACACCGTCACCGCCAGCCTCACCGACGCGGCGGGCAATCCCACCCAGGCGACCCGGAACGTGTCGGTGGACCGCACGCCGCCGTCGGTGGTCAGCGTCACGCCTCCCCCGGCGCGGACGTATCTGCCGGGCGAGACGGTCAGCTTCTTCGTGCAGCTCAGCGAAGCGTCCATCATCAACGGCGGCAATCCGGTTCTGGAACTGGCGGTTGGAAGCGAGATCCGGAACGCCGTCTACAACGCGGCGGGCAGCACCGGCACGTTGCTGCGGTTCGACTATGTCGTCCCGGTCGGCGACCGCGCGCCGCAGGGCATCGCGGTCCTGGGGCTGGCGCTGAACGGCTCGATCGTGACGGACGCGGCCCAGGGACCGCTGGTGACGACCCTGAAGGGCGTCGGCGACACCAGCCAGGTGCGCATCGACACACCGATCCCGGCGAAGCCGGTGGGAACGGCGCTGAGTGGCTTGTCCGACTCCGGCGTGTCGGCGACGGACCGGCTGACCAACGTGACGAGGCCGACGCTGTCCGGCACCGCGGAGGCGAACGCCACCGTGACCGTGCTGGTGGACGGCAAGGCGGTGGGGACCACCGTGGCCGACGAGAACGGCTTCTGGGTCCATCGCCTCCAGACGGCGCTGACCGACGGGACGCACAGCATCACGACCACGGCCACCAACCGGTTCGGCATCGTCAGCGATCCGTCCGACGCGTTGGCCGTGGTGATCGACACCGCGGTGCCGGTGGCGCCGGCACCGTCGGTGACCAGCGCCACCGTCGCCGGTGCGGCGGGAGGCGAGCGGATCTCCGGGATCGCCATGCCGTCCCTCGCCGGGACGACGGAGGCCGGCAGCACGGTGAATGTGCTGGTCGATGGCAAGGTCGCCGGAACGGCGGTCGCCGACGCCAACGGCGCCTGGACCTTCCAGTTCACGGCGGCGCTGGCCGACGGCACCCACAGCGTCCAGGTGCAGGCCACCGACAGGGCCGGCAACGTCAGCAGCCTGTCGGCGGTTACCACCCTGACCATCGACACCACGCCGCCGCTCGCCCCGACGGTGACGCTGAACACCACCGCCGGCAACACGCCGGTCGTGCAGGGCACCGCCGAGGCGAACAGTCTGGTCACCGTGACGATCAATGGGCAAACCGTCGGCACGGCGCGCGCCAGTGCGTCCGGCGCTTGGCAATTGGCCCTGGCCGCTGACCTGAGCGTCGGCAGCTATGTGATCGCGGCAAAGGCGAGCGATGCCGTGGGCAACACCGGCAACGCCGGCACGACCACCTACTCGGTGGCTCCGCCGCCCCCGCCGCCGGCCGTGATGGCGGCGGCCTCCACAGGGAACACGACGACGGTGGCGTCCTCGTCCAACTCGGCGGTCGCGACGGCCACCGGGATCGGGACAACGCAGACGACCGGGCCGACGCTGGGCACAGCGCCGACCTTGCCCGGCCTGCAAACGAGCAGCGACGCGGGTCGTGTCATCACCAGCTCGTCGATCGGCAACGGGAGCGGCGCGGGCAACGGGAACAGCAGCACGGATGCCGGGCGCTCGATCACCATCGGCAACATCGGCAACTCGACCAGCAGCGACGCCGGGCGCTCGATCACGATCTCCGCCATGGGCGGCGTGCCGTCCGGCGGCGGCACGGCCAGCTCGTCGAGCGGGGTTCTGGGCGGCGGTACCGGCGGGTCCAGTGGCTCCGGGTTGAGCGGCGTCGTCAGCGGCGGCAACGGTCTGGGCAACGGCGGCCTTGGTGGGGGTGGTCTCGGTGGCGGGGTCGGCGGCGGTTCCGGCTTGGGCGGCTCCGCTTCGGGCGGAATCGGCGCCGGGTTGGGTGCCGCAGGTGCCGGAGCCGGTATTGGTATCGGTGGCGGTCCAGGCGCTGGCCTCGGCGCCGGAGGACCAGCGATGGGCGGACCGGCGACGGGTGGGCAGGCCACCGGTGGACCGACGACAGGCGCCGGAGCGGGCAATGGCGGCCTGAATGGTGGCGTTAGCGGCCCGGTCGGCGCGCCCGGCACGGCGTCCGGTGGCACGCCGGGAGGCACGGCCCCTGGAGGCGCCGGCACCGCCGGCGGCGGGCTTGGTGGCGCACCGGGCAACCGGCCCGGCGGCGCGACGGGGCCCGGTTCGACGATCGAGAACGCACCGACCAACCGGCCGGCTGGCCAGGGGGGAGCGCAGGGCCGGTCCCCGGGGCAGGGGCAGCCGCCGGCCGGAGACGCGCCGGCGGGTGGCGATCCGAGCAACGCTCCGGCCGCTCCGGACGGCCCGGGGCAGGCCCCCGGCCCGCGCGCCGACCTCGACGGGGCATCGCCGGCCCGGCCGACCTTCTCCCGCCAGGTGGCTCAAATCCATGGCGCCGCCGACGCCCAGACCGCGGCACTGCTCGCCGCACTCACCTCGCATGTCCCGCCGGGAAGTCGGGCGGCTTAGCGCCGCCCGCCCCTCCCACCGCCTTCATCCCCGCCTAAGCTTTTCTTTTCAAATGGATTGCCGACGAGAATGACCCGGTTCGCTTCCTCCCTCCGGCCGCGGGGCCACACGGTCCGCGCGTCCTTCGCCCTGGCCGCCGCCGCGCTGCTCGCCAGCGGATGTTCGATCAGCCCGAAGCCTCTGACCGATGATGAGAATGTGTCCCGTCTGCGCGAGGACATGTCGGTTATCATGGCGCCGCAGGAGCCGATCGCCGGCCCGGTGTCGATGCACGAGGCGATGGCGCGGGCCATCAAGTACAACCTCGACGAACGCGTGAAGCTGATGGAGATGGCGGTCGCCAACCAGCAGCTCGACCTGTCGCGGTTCGACATGCTGCCGCGTCTCGTGGCGGGGGCCGGCTACACCGGGCGCAACAACGAATCCGGGTCGGAAAGCCTCAATCTCGCCACCGGCCGCCGCACCGGCGAAAGCACCACCGCCACGGACCGGTATCGCCGGACCGCCGACCTGGGCTTCACCTGGAACATTCTCGATTTCGGCGTCAGCTACCTGCGCGCCCGCCAGAACTCCAACCTCGTCCTGATCGCCGACGAGCGCCGCCGCCGCGTCGTCCAGGGCATCCTCCAAGACGTGCGCACCTCCTACTGGCGCGCCGTCGCCGCGGAGCGGTTGCTGAAGCGGATCGAGCCGCTGGAGAAGCGCATCGAGGCGGCGCGCAAGAACGCGAACGACCTGGAGGCCCAGCGCGTCCAGGCTCCGTTGCAGACCCTGTCCTACCAGCGCGCGCTGGTCGACACGCTGCGCCAGCTCCAGACCCTGCGGCGCGAGCTGGTGGCCTCCAAGTCGCAGCTCGGCGCGCTGATGGGCCTGCCGCCGGGCGAGAACTTCACCCTTCAGATGCCGCCGGACGTCACCGGCAAGGACGTGCCGGCGATCACAGCGTCGGTCGAATCCCTGGAAACCTACGCGCTCCTCAACCGTCCGGAGTTGCTGGAGGAGTCCTACAACGCCCGCATCACCGCCGACGAGACGCACCGCGCCCTGCTGAAGCTGCTGCCGGGCATCGACCTGAACGCCGGCCTGCATTACGACAGCAACAGCTTCCTGCTGAACCAGCGCTGGGCCGATTACGGGGCGCGGGTGTCGTGGAACATCCTGTCCCTGGCCTCGGCCCCGGACACCCACGCCTTCTCCAAGGCGCAGGAGGAACTGGTCGCCTTCCGCCGTCAGGCGCTGAGCGTGGCGGTGCTGAGCCAGGTGCGGGTGGCGATGGTTCAGTTCCGCGAGCTGTCGCAGGAGTTCTCGCTCAACGCCGACCAGGCGTCGATCGACCGCCGCATCCGCCAGCAGTATGTCAACAGCAGCACGGTCGGCCAGCAGGGCGACATGAGCGTCATCCAGGCCGAGGTGTCGGAACTCGTCTCCGATCTGCGGCGCGATCTCGTCTACGCCGACCTGCAGAACGCCTACGCCCGCGTCATGGTGTCGGCGGGCGTCGATCCGATGCCGGAGGCCGTCCCGTCCCAGGATCTGACGACGCTGCGTCAGGCCGTGTCCGACGGGTTGGGCGCTTGGCAGCAGAAGGCCGGCGGTACGGCACGGCTCCAGGATCTGCTGGTTCCCGCCGCCACGACCTCCGAAAAGGCTCCGGCAGAGAAGGCTCCGGCAGAGAAGGCTCCGGTTGAGAAGGCCGCCGAGCCGCAGACCGAACCGAAGGCCGCCCCGCTCGCTGCTCGCAACGACGAGCCGGCGGAGCGCAAGGCTGCGGTGCCGGAACGCGTGACGGTGGCCGAACTGCCGCAGGCCGCCTCCATGTCCGCGCCGATGACAGTGTCCTACAGCCCGTCATCCCGGTCAGAGCCGGCGAAGGTCTATTCGGTGCCGTTGAGCGCGCTGGCCCCGATGGGGCGTGCCTCCGCGCGTTGATGCCGACGGGGTGGCGCACCGGCGCCGCCCCCTTGCGGCTGTGCCGGTGCACTGGTGCTGAAACAAATAAGCGTACAGGACTGCTTGCCGATCCTGGATCGTTGCGCTTCCGGAGCAAAGGGTGCAGAAAATCTCTGCCATGATGTGCCGCTTTCGCCCCTCACGCTTCCTCGCCGCGCTGTCTATCGCGCTGCTTCCCCTGCCGCTTGCCGCCGCGGATCCGGCACCGGCCCCCGAAGGTGGGGTCCGCGCGTTGATCGAGGCGCGGCAGCACGCCGTCCTTTCCAGCGAGATCGCCGGGCGCATCGGGCGGATCACCGTGGAGGCGGGCCAGTCCTTCAAGGCGGGGCAGACGCTCATCGCCTTCGACTGCAGCCATTATCAGGCGGCGGTCGACGCGGCCCGCGCCAACCTGCGCGCCGCCGACGTCACGGTGCGGCAGAGCCGCCGCCTGGAGCAGCTGAAATCCATCGGCGGGGCCGAGGTCGAGATGGCCGAGGTCAAGGCCGAGGCCGCCCGCGCCGATCTGCGCAAGGCGGAGATCGAGGTCCGCCGCTGCGACGTGAAGGCGCCCTTCGACGGCAAGGTGGTGGAGCAGCGGATCCGCGAGCATGAGTCGGTGCCCGCCGGCACGGCCCTGCTCGAAGTGCTGTCCGACCGCGATCTGCGCGTCGAACTGATCGTCCCGTCCTCCTGGCTGATCTGGCTGAAGCCCGGACAGCGGTTCGAGCTGCGCATCGACGAGACGGGTGAGGCTCTGGACGGCGAGGTCACTCTGATCGGCGCCCGCGTCGACCCGGTCAGCCAGTCGTTGAAGGTTACGGGCAAGCTGCTGGCGGACAAGCAGGGCAGTGCCCCGAATCTGGTCGCAGGCATGAGCGGAACCGCCCGCTTCAACCCGGCGGAGGAGGCCAAAGGTGCCCGATGACGTCACATCCGTCCGGATGGAAGCGGCCAACCCGCTGAACAGCCTCCTGCTCCTCCTGAACTTGCAGCAGGAGGCCCGGCAGGCCCAGAATCCGGAAGCGCTGCGCTTCCTCATGGTCAACCAGACGCGGCGGATGATCGCCTACCAGCAGGCGGTCTTCCTGGCCGTCGCGCCGTCGGGCAAGGCGCGGCTTGAGGCCGTGTCCAACGTCGCCGTTCCAGAGCGCGATGCCCCCTTCACCCGCTGGCTGGAGGCCGCGGCTTCGGCCATCGCCGCGGGAGCGGAGGCGCGCAACCTGCACGGCATCGCCCCCACGGAGGTGCCGCCCGCGCTGGCCCGCGACTGGGGGCAGTGGGGACCGGCGCAGGCGCTGTGGGTGCCTCTGCCGGGTCCGGACGGCACCTTGACGGCGGTGTTGTGGCTCGCCCGCGACGATGCTTGGACGGAAGGGGAAAAGGTGCTGCTCGGGCAGCTTTCCGGCGGCTATGGGCACGCCTGGTGGGCGTTGACTCGGGCCGGGCGCCGTTCCGGAGTGCGGGCGCGCAAAGGAATTTGGGCGCTGGCGGTGGTGGCGATCCTGGGGGCGGTTCTGGCCATCCCGGTTCCGCAATCGACGCTGGCTCCGGCGGAGGTAGCGCCGCGCGACCCGCTGATCGTCAGCGCGCCGCTGGAGGGCGTCATCGAACGCTTCCACGTCCAGCCGAACGAGCCGGTGACCTCCGGTCAGCCTCTGTTCACGTTCGAAGCAACGGTTCTGAAGAGTCGTCTGGAAGTCGCGCGCAAGGCGCTGGCTTCGGCGGAGGCGGAGTTGCTGACCGCCTCCCAGGGGGCTTTCACCGATCCGCAAAGCAAGGCCCGCATCGCCCAGCTGAAGACTCAGGTGGAGCTGCGCCGGGCGGAAATGGACTTCGCCCGCGACCTGATGGACCGCGTCACCGTGAAGGCGGAGCGGACGGGCATCGCCGTCTTCACCGACGCCAACGACTGGCTGGGCAAACCGGTGGCGGTCGGCGAGCGCATCCTGACCCTGGCCGATCCGCAGGTTGCCGAGGTCGATGTGCATGTCCCGGTCAACGACGCGATCGTGCTTCAGGAGGGGGCCGAGGTCAGCCTCTATCTGAACGTCGATCCTCTGCGTCCGCTGCGCGCGACGGTGTCCCACGCCAGCTATGAACCGGGACTCACCCCCGGCGGTGTCCTGGCCTACCGCGTCCGCGCCGATCTGGCGCCGGACCAGCCGACCCCGCGCATCGGGCTGCGTGGCACCGCCAAGATCCAGGGCGAGCGGGTGCCGCTGGCCTTCTACCTGTTCCGCCGTCCGCTGGCGGCGCTGCGCCAGACCGTGGGGCTCTGAGCCATGGGCGCCGCCGCCATCGGCATGACGACGGGGCCGGCGGTGGTCACGCCGGTGGATCCGCTGGACAGCGTGCGGCTGCCGCCGCTGCGCGAGGAGCTTCAGCTGCTGCCGGCCCCACCGGCCGTGGACGGCTCGCCCTGCTGGACGATCCACGATCCGGTGCGCAACCGCTATTTCCGCATTGGCCATGGCGCCTTCGAGGTCATCGCCCGCTGGCATCACGGGTCGCCCCGCGCCATCGCCGCCGCGGTGGCCGCGGAAACGGTCCTGCAGCCGGAGGCGGAGGATGTGGTCGGCCTCTACAAATTCCTGGCCGGCAGCAACCTGACCCAGGGCGCCGACGTCGATTTCCTGGCGAAGCAGACGGCGGCGCGGCGCACCTCCTGGTGGATGTGGCTGCTGCACAACTACCTGTTCTTCCGCATCCCGCTGGTCCGCCCCGACGCCTTCCTGAACGCCACGGTGCGCTACGTCGCGCCCTTCTACAGCCGCGCCTGGTTGTGGACGGTGATCGGTGCGGGAATTCTGGGCCTCATCCTGGCGATGCGCCAGTGGGACAGCTTTGCCCACACCTTCCTGCACTTCTTCACGCTGGAGGGCATGGCGCTTTACGGCCTGACCCTGCTGGTGACGAAGACCCTGCACGAGTTGGGGCACGCCTACACCGCGAAACGCTTCGGCTGCCGGGTGCCGACCATGGGGGCGGCCTTCCTGGTGATGTGGCCGGTGCTCTACACCGACACCAGCGACGCGTGGCGGCTCGTCTCGCGCCGCGCCCGGCTGCACATCGCCGCGGCGGGCATGCTGACCGAGCTGGCGCTGGCCGCCTTCGCCACGCTGGCCTGGAGCTTCCTGCCCGACGGGCCGTTGCGCAGCGCCGCCTTCTTCGTGGCGACGGTGAGCTGGGTGACGACCCTGACGATCAACCTCAGTCCCTTCATGCGCTTCGACGGCTACTACCTGCTGGCCGACGCGCTGGACGTGCCGAACCTGCAGGACCGCGCCTTCGCGCTGGCCCGCTGGCGGCTGAGGGAATGGCTGTTCGGGCTGGGCGACGAGGTGCCGGAGCGGTTCGATCCGTGGATGCACCGGGTGATGCTGGCCTACGCCTTTGCCACCTGGGTCTACCGGCTGGTGCTGTTCATCGGCATCGCGGTGCTGGTCTATCACGTCTTCATCAAGGTGCTGGGAATCGTGCTGTTCGCGGTGGAAGTCGGCTGGTTCATCCTGCGCCCCTTGGTCAACGAGGTGATGGAATGGTGGGAGCGGCGGGGCAGCCTGCGGCCCAACCGGAACCTCCTGATGACTTTGGGCGTCCTTACCGCTCTGGTCTGGCTGGCCTTTGTCCCGGTCACCGGCACCATCGCCGTACCATCGGTGTGGCGGGCGGAGGGCTTCTCGACCCTGTTCGCCCCGGTGCCGTCGCGCATCGCGGAGGTGCTGGTCCAGCCCGGCCAGCGCGTGGCGGCGGGCGACCTGCTGTTCCGCCTGGAGGCGCCGGAACTGACCAGCAAGCTGCAGCAGTCGGAACTGCGCATCGCGCTGGCCCAGGACCGCATCGACCGCATGCTGGCCGCCCGCGACGGGCTGGACCGGGTGCGCGTGATGGAGGAGGATCTGGCCGCCGGCTTGGCCGACCGCCAGGGTCTGCTGGACGGTCTGGCGCGTCTGGAAATCCGCGCGCCCATCGCCGGAACGGTGGTGGACATCGCCGACGCGCTGCGCCCCGGCCGCTGGGTGGGACCATCGCTGGCGCTGGGTCAGATCGTGGCCGACGGCGGCGGGGAACTGGTCGGCTATGTGGCCGAGAACGACCTCACCCGCGTCACGGTGGGGGCCGATGCGGTGTTCCACGCCGACGACCCGCTGCGCCCCCGCATGGCGGCGCGGGTGGCGGCGGTGGATCGGGTGAGTGTGAAAGGGTTGGATGTTCCCGCCCTGGCCTCGATCCACGGCGGTCCGATCGCGGTTGAGAGCCAGACCGGCCCGTCGATGGGACGCACGAACGCCGAGGCGGCGCGCTCAAACCTGAAGCCGGTGGAGGCCGTCTACCGGGTGACCCTGGCGCCGCTGGACCGGACTCAGGCGGGCCCCGCCCACCAGATGCGCGGCGTGGCCCGCGTGGACGGCGAGGCGCGCAGTCTGGCCGACCGCTTCTGGCGCACCGCGCTGGCCGTGCTGATCCGCGAAACCGGGTTCTGACGGGAAGATTGCCCGTCAGGGAGCGATTGCCCACCGCCCGTTGGCCATTTTGCAAAAGGTCAGTCTGTAGGGCTGGACGGTCCGCCGAATGAAATTGGCCTGAACGTCCCCGCAGGGGGCACCGTCGCGCTCGTGGATCTTCTCCACGACCACATCGCCGCGCACCCCGGTCTTCGGGTTGTTCCATTCGGTGCGCCGACCCGCTTCCATCGGGGTCAGGGCGTCGCTGAGCGCCTTGCGGAACAGGTCCCAATCCTCGTCCGTCAAATCCACCCCGCCGCGTCCGCCGAGGAAAAGGCCGAACTGCGCCTGCGCCGGGGCGGCGACATCCAGCGTCGCGACCAGCGCGGCGGCGTAAAGCCCGAAGGCAAAGGACGGGATGGGTAACAAGCGCATGCGGCGACTCCTTATGACCGTTTTCGAATCCGGGCATTTTAGGAACGATTTATGATGACCGCATGTGAAGGCAGGTCACGAACCGGGCTGTTACGGTAACATACGCTCCACCCATCGGCGGGCGGCGGCCTCCGGCCGTTTTCATGCTCCGTTCCATGCTCCGGCCATGCTCCGCGATCTTCCAAAGTCAGGATCACGGTGCGCGTTCCGCCGCGGGACCGTCCGATAGGCAACGGTAACGTACTGGCTTCCTCATCGAGGGATAGACGAGCGTTTCCCATTGTCGGTCCACGTCATCGGCGCGGACTTTTCCGCCCGATGGGCACCGCTCCGTCGCTCTCCGGCAGGATGGCCCCTATGAACGAAGATTCGGGGACGCACCGCAGGTTGGCCCGGTGGCCGGCCCTTGCCTTGCTTGCCGCCCTGCTGTTTGCGGCTTGGCCGTCCGGATGGGCCGTGGCGCAGACGCCCGATGCCCATGCGCCCGCGGCCGGGGCACCGGCGACGGCGCTGGAGGTGTATGCCGCGCGCCTGGAGGCGGTCGCCGCCACCTATCCACAGCTTCCCACCATCCTGTCGGACGCCTTCGCCCGCCCCAACGGGCGGGAGGCGGCGGTGCACCCGCTGCGCCTGCTGCGCGGGCTGCTGATCCTCTTCGCGGCGGGGACGGCGGCGTTGCTGCTGACGCGCCGGGTCCTGGCGGGGCCGGTCCGCAAGCTGGAGTTGGACGATGGGGCGCCGCTGTTGACCGGCGCGCTGCGCTTCGTGCTGGGGCTGGTGCCGGTGGGTGCCTTCGCGCTCGGCGTGCTGGTCGTCTATGCAATCGTGCGCCCGCCGCATCCCGCGGCCCCGGCCGTCCTTCTGGCGGTGCTCCAGGCGGCGCTGACCGTTCTGGTGACCGACCGTCTGATCCGCTTCCTCTGCGCGCCGAGGCGCCCCAGGCTGCGCCTGATCCCGCTGGAGGACGCCGACGCGCGCGCTCTGCACCGCACGGGCGTGGTCACCGTGACGTTGGCCGCAACGGTGCTCGGGCTGATCGATCTTCTGCTGGCACTGGGGGTCGGCGGAAACGCCATCGTCGCGATCGGCCTGCCGCTGAGCACCGTGCCCTTCCTGTATCTGCTTTACCGCGTGTGGCGCGGGCGTGCTCCGGTGGCGCGGGCCATCGCCCGCCCTTTGGGCGTCGAGGTGAAGGACCACCCCACGCTGGGACTGTGGGCGGTGGCGGCGTCGGTCTATCTCGTCGCCTTGTGGCTGGTCGTCGCGGCAGCGGCGGTGCGGCTGGAGCCGGCGACGGGGCCGCGGATGCTCGCCAGCCTGTTGGTGGCGTTGGCCGTGCCGGCCGTCGCGCTGATGGCCCAGCGCCCGCTCGCGCGCTTCTACCGGGGGGAGGAGACGGAGGCGGGGAAGGCCGCGGTGGCGCGGGTGATGCGGGCGCTGTGGTCGGCCCTGTTCGTCGTCGGCGTCTTCGCCACCGCGGCCATCTGGGGGTTCCGGGTGGAGAAGGCCAGCGGGGCGACCGGCATCGCCCTGCGGCTGCTGTTCAACGTGACGGTCGTGCTTTTGCTGGGCTACGTCGCCTGGACGATGGTGGTGCGGGCGATCGACCGGACGCTGGAGGAGGCCCGGAACGACGGGGTGTCGTCGCGCGGCCAGCGCTTGGCGACCCTGCTGCCGCTGCTGCGGAAGTTCCTTCAGGTCGTCCTGGTCGTCATCGTGGTCATGATCGCTCTGTCCTCGCTGGGCATCGAGATCGGGCCGCTGCTCGCCGGGGCGGGGGTGGTCGGCATCGCCATCGGGTTGGGCGCGCAATCGACCATTGCCGATATCCTGGCCGGCGTCTTCTTCCTGCTGGAGGACGCGTTCCACATGGGCGACTATGTGGAGGTCGGCAACCTGCGCGGCACGGTGGAAGGCATATCCCTGCGCTCCTTGAAGCTGCGCCACCACCGCGGCGCGGTGCACACGCTGCCCTTCGGCCAGATCAAGGCGCTGACCAACTACAGCCGCGACTGGGCGCTGATGCGCCTGGAGTTCCGTGTCCCGCCGGAGACCGACATGGGGCTGGTCAAGAAGCTGGTGAAGGACGTCGGCAAGGAGCTTTCCGCCGACCCGGAGATGGGGCCAAGCTTCATCGAACCGTTGAAGTCCCAGGGCGTGCGGCGGGTGGAGGACGACGCGGCGATCATCGGCGTCAAGTTCATCACCAAGCCCAACGAGCAGTTCGTCATCCGGCGCGAGGCGTACCATCGCCTGATCCGCGCCTTCCAGGACCATGGCATCCATCTGGTCGGGCGCGGCGTGGTGGTGCGGGTGGACGATCCGGACGCCGCCAACCGAATCATCGGCTTCGCCGCCGCCCAGGCCATGAACGGCACCGGCAAGGAGAGCGGAGCCGCGGAGTGACTCCCGTCACGCCGCCGCCTTAACCGACAGCCATACCGCGATGACGAAGGCGGGCAGGCGGCCGAGCGCCGCGTCGTCCCGGCCGGTCTCCTCCTGCCACGCCCGGTGACGGTCCAGCGCGGTCCGCAGGGTGGCCGCCCGCTCCGCCGCGGGGACGGCGGACAGGGCGGTGTCCAGGCTGGTCAGATAGGGCGGGAACTCGGCGTTGGGGCCGGCGAGGCCGCGCTCCGTCCCCTCGGGATCGAACCACGCCTCGGCGGCGGCGGTGTCGGCGCTGGGCGGGACAACCATGCCGCCGACATAGCCGGTGGGCTGGACCACCTTCCATCCCTTGCGGCTCGGCCCGGTGGTCCAGCCGAGCGCGCGGGCGACCTCCATCGTCGCGGCGCGGGTCGGCGCCTGCCGGGTGATGCGGTCCAGAAGGTCGGTCAGGTCAGCGGCGGGCATCGGTGCGCTCCTTGGATAACCATCCGGCGATGAACCGATTGGATGGTCCTCAACGTACAACATCGGTGGCGGGCAGGGCGATGACAGCCTATCTGGGAAACGGCCCATCAGGCGAGAGGGAGCGGTGCGGAAAAGAATGACGGCCACCATCCTGGTGATTTTGATGACGCTGGTCCTGCTGCTGGCCGGTCCGGCCTTCGTGATCGCGTCGGGAACGGCGACGCTGGGGGTGGACTGGAGCCGGGCGGACCGCGCGTCCGTCGGCCTCGCCCCCGATCCCGCCACGACGCAAGAGGCGGTGGTGCAGGTCTACGCCGCCCGCGCCCTGTCCTGGCGCGGCGCCTTCGGCACGCACCCGTGGTTCGCGGTGAAGCCGGCGGGGGCGTCGGCCTACACCGTCTATGAGGTGATCGGCTGGCGGGTCTACCGCGGTCTGCCGGCGGTGGCGGTCAGCAACCGCGATCCGGACGGGCGCTGGTTCGGCTCCGCCCCCGCCGTGCTGGCCGAGTTGCGCGGCCCCGCCGCCGAGGCCGCCATCCCCAAGATCGCCGAGGCGGCCCAGAGCTACCCCTACGCCGGGGAATACCGCATCTGGCCCGGCCCCAACAGCAACACCTTCGCCGCTTGGGTGGGGCGGGCGGTGCCGGAGCTGCGGCTCGACCTTCCCTCCACGGCGCTCGGCAAGGACTATCTGGGCACCGGCCTGATCGCGCGGGCGCCCAGCGGCACCGGCTGGCAGGTCAGCCTGTTCGGCCTCGCCGGCCTCCTCCTGGCCAGGGAGGAGGGGTTCGAGGTGAACCTGCTGGGCATGACCTTCGGGGTCGATCCCTTCGATCTCGCGGTCAAGATCCCGGGCGTCGGGCGGGTGGCGCTGAGCGCTCCCGCGCCGACGGCTCCGGCCGCCGACAGTCCGCCGCCCGGTTGAGCCTCAGCTGTCCTCGGACGCCGACATGCCGGTGCCGGCGGGGCCGAGCGGCGGGTTGCCGCGCTTGAGGCCGAGCCGGGTCATGCAGTCCCACGCCTCCTCCGCCGTGTCGGCGATGTCGAACAGTTCCAGATCGCCGGCGCTGATCATGCCGTGGTCGGCCAGCGCCCGGAAGTTCACCACCTCGTTCCAGTAGTCGCGTCCAACGAAGACGATGGGCAGGCGGGACGCCTTGTTGGTGTTGCGCAGGTTCAGGATCTCGAACGCCTCGTCGAAGGTGCCGAAGCCGCCGGGGAAGATCGCCAGCCCGTTGGCGCGCATCGCCAGATGCATTTTCCGGATGGCGAAATAATGGAAGCGGAAGGTCAGCTCCGGCGTGCTGTAGGGGTTGGGGTGCGGCTCCTGCGGCAGGCTGATGTTGAAGCCGATGCTCGGCGCCCCGGCCTCCTGCGCGCCGCGGTTGGCGGCTTCCATCAGGCCGGGGCCGCCGCCGGTGGCGATCACGTTGTCCCGCTGCCCGTCCTCGGTGGGCGCCAGGGCGCCGCCGCGCTCCGACACGATGCGCCCGAAGGCCCGCGCCTCCTCGTACCAGGCCGCCTGCTTGGCCCGCCGCTCGGCCAGTTGCCGCTCCTCCGGCGTCCGGGCGTCGCGGAGAAGCTGCTCCGCCCGCTCGGGAGAGGGCACCCGCGCGCTGCCGTAGACCACAATGGTGGAGCGGATGCCCCAGGCCTTCAGCTCCGATTCCGGCTTGGCGTATTCGAGCATGAAACGCACCCCGCGCATCGGCTCGCTCAACAGGAAATCGCGGTCCTCGAAGGCGATGCGGTAGGCGGCGGATTCGTGGTTCGGCCTGCTGTCCTTCATGCTGTGCTCCGGGTGGGGACGGGGAACGGCTTCTGGTCATGTGGGGGCCCGGGCGGTCCATTGCCCGGACTCAAAGGGTTTGCATTCGAAGCAATTGTGCCGCAGACCGGAGGGAGGCGGAAGGGAAAGCGGTTGCGCGTCTTTCCATAAGCCTTGGCCCTGCCCACATCATGGTTCAGGCGCGTCTGCGCCCGACCTTCAGCGTCTTATCCGCGTCTGTTCTTAAGGGGTGACGTTGAGCAGCATCGAGCCGCCATGGCCATCGGATGAGCGCGCCCGGCTCGACCGGCTGAAGAGTTATGGCGTGCTGGACACGCCGCCGGAGGCGTCCTTCGACCGGTTGGCCCGGCTGGGCGCCCGCCATTTCCGCATGCCCATCGTGATGGTCAATCTGGTGGACGAGACACGGCAATGGTCCAAGGCCGGCTATGGGCTGGATACGATGGTCGTTGAGCGCCGGCTGTCCTTCTGCGCCCACACCATCCTCGACGACGCGGTGCTGGTCGTGCGCGACACGCGGGAGGACGAGCGCTTCGCCGACCATGAGCTGGTGGCCGGGCCGCCGCACCTGCGCTTCTACGCCGGGGCGCCGCTGATCACGCCGGACGGGCTGCGCATCGGAACCTTCTCCCTGCTCGATCACAAGCCCCATCCGGAGTTCAGCGCCGAGGACGAGCGGGACTTGGAGGAGTTCGCCCGTCTCGCCATGCACGAGATGGAATCCCAGGCCGCCCACCGCGCCGCCCAGGCGGCCGAGGCGCTGCTGCGGGACAAGAACGCCCTGCTGGAAAGCCTTCTGGAGAGCGTCACCGACCCGATCTTCGCCAAGGACCGCGAGCGACGCTTCACCCTGGTCAACTCCGCGACCGCGCGCCTGTTGGGACGGACCCGGGAGGAGTTGGCGGGCCTGACCGACGAGGACCTGTTCCCGCCGGAGGACGCCGCACGGCTCGACGACCTGTGCGGGCGGGTGATCGCCACCGGGCGGGAAGAGACGGTCGAGGAGGAATTGCCCTTCCCGACGGAGGAGGGCAAACGCGTCCTGATGATCAGCGTGATGCCCCTGCGCGACGCCTGGGGGGCGGCCATTGGCGTCGTCGGGGTGGCCCGCGACATAACCGCCCGCAAGCGGGCGGAGGAGGCGCTGCGGTCGAGCGAGGCACGGTTCCGCACGCTGGTGGACAACACGCCGCTGCTCATGTGGATCAACCGCTCGGACGGCACCCCCGAATACTACAACGAGGAATTGCGCGCCTACACCGGCCAGGACCCGGACACCATGTCCGCCTGGCAGGGGTTCCATCCGGACGACCGCTCCGCCTATCTGGAACTGAGGACGCGCTCGATCGCCGCGGGCACGCCCTACCAGAGCAACATCCGGATGCGGCGCGCCGACGGGGCATGGCGTTGGCACCAGTGCCGCGTGGTGCCGGTGCGGGAAAGGGGCGCCATTGTTTCCTGGATCGGCACCGCGGTGGACATCCACGACATCCGGCGCGCCCAACAGGCGGCGGAGGAGGCCGACCGCTCGAAGGGCCGCTTCCTGGCGGCGGCCAGCCACGACCTGCGCCAGCCCATGCAATCGATCCTGCTGTTCGCCGGGGCGCTGGGCCCCCATGTCGCTGGCGACGCCGGGCAGCGGGCGCTGGACCGGCTCCAGCAGGGGCTGGACACGCTGAAGGATCTTCTGGACAGCCTGCTCGACGTGTCCCGTCTCGACGCCGGGGTGGTGGCGCCGCAGATCGAAGAGTTTCCGGTCGCCGACCTGCTCGGCCCGCTGTCCGCCGCCTATGCCCCGCTGGCCGAGGCCAAGGGGTTGGACTGGCGGGTCGTGCCCTGCACCGGCACGGTGCGCAGCGACCGGGTTCTTCTGGGGCGGATGCTGCGCAATCTGGTCGACAACGCCATCCGCTACACCGACCGGGGCCGTGTGATGGTCGATTGCCGGCCCCAGGGAACGCGCCTGTGCGTCGAGGTGCACGACACCGGCCTGGGCATCCCGCCCGACCAGCGGGAGCGCATCTTCGAGGAGTTCCACCAGATCGGCAATCCGGAGCGCGACCGCGACCAGGGTCTCGGCCTCGGCCTCGCCATCGTGCGCCGGCTGTCGCGTCTGCTCGACCATCCGGTGGATCTGGTGTCCCGTCCGGAGCGTGGCTCGATCTTCTCGGTCAGCGTGCCGCTGGTCCGCCAAGACGCGCCGCGTCTTCCGCCAGCCGCCACCCGGATGGCGCGGACCGACGCCATGACGGCGACCGGGGACGGGCGGCTGGCCGTGGTTGTGGAGGACGACGCCATCGTTCTGATGGGGCTAGCGGTGATGCTCGGCGAATGGGGATTCGAGGTGCTGACCGCCGGGAGCACCGGCGAAGCGCTGGAGCGCTTGCGCGGCGGCGGGCGGCGGCCCGACATCGTGCTGGCCGACTACCGGCTGCGCCAGGGCCGGGTCGGCACCGAGGCCATTCTGCGCATCCGCGACCTGTTCGGCGCCGACGTTCCGGGCCTCATCGTCACCGGGGAGATCGGGCCGGAACCGCAGCGCGACGCCGCGCGGCACGGTCTCGGCTTGATGCACAAGCCGGTGACGCCGCGCCTTCTCGAAGCCGCGCTGGTCCGCCATCTTGGAGCCATCGGGCCGGCTTGAGCGTTGCTATCACCAGCGGCGCCGATGGCGCCGCGCCGTGCGAAGGTTATGGAGGAGACAACAGAGTGCCATCCCTGTCGAAAGGCCTTGCCATGGTCGCCGTCGCGGCGGCGCTCGCCGGGTGCCAGTTTCCCGGCTTTCCGTCGCCGCAGCAGACGGCCACCCTGCCGCCCCCGACCGTGCCGAAGCCGCCGCCCGAGGAGCGCGGGATCTGGATCGTCGGCAGCCCGTCCATGCGGGGGGCGGTCGGCACCGCGGCCAGCCGCTTCAACAGCACGCCCGACACCCAGCCGCGCCTCGTCGCCGAGGGCGCCAACAGCGGATTCCGCAGCTTCTGCGCCGGGGTGGGACTGGAGCATCCCGACATGGTGGTCTCCGACCGCCGCATCGGGGCCGAGGAGCAGAAGCGCTGCCGGGCCAAGGGCATCACCATGACGGAGTACGAGCTTGGCCCCAAGCAGTTCGTCTACGTCAAGGACGCCCACATGATGACCATCCCCGGCGTGCGCGACTTCACGGACAGCTGGGGTGTGAAGGGCAAGCCGGTGCGCGGGGCCTGATCAGCGGGCAACGCTGGCGTCGGCGGCGGCCTGCTTGCGGAAGAAATCCACCCCCATCTGGATGCTGCGCCCGATGTTGGCGGCGCGGTCCTCGAAGAAGGCGGCGGCCTCGGGTGTGCAGACCTCGGCCGTCGTCTCGCGGAACAGCTCCAGCCAGCGCTCGAAATGCGCCGCCCCGATGTCGAAGCGGACATGGGCGGGCAGGGGGCGCCCATCGTAGCGGTGGGTCAGCAGGGCGACCGAGGACCAGAAGTCGATCATCTTCAGAAGATGCGGCTCCCAGTCGGTGATCGCCGCGCCGAACACCGGGCCGAGCAGGGCGTCGTCGCGGATCTTGCCGTAGAAGGTGCGGACGAGGGCTTCGATCATCGCCTCGTCGATGCCGGTCTTGGCGACCCGCTCGGCGATGGTGGCGGCTTGCGGCGACAGAAACTCCTTGTTCATCAGTATCTTATCTCTCGCTGTCTCGCGTCACGGTCCTGGGCTCTCCTGCGGACAGAGCCGCTTTCCCCACGCTTTCCCCAAAATAATCGGCCTTCTGGGGTCCCCGAATACTCAGAAGAGTGGCCTCGTCGGTCTTGCCGGGCACGCACCATATCGCTATTGTCTTGGGGAATTCCAGAGGTGCGGACGCACGCCTGGGATGCGGCACCCCAAGCTTTGGGGTGCCGGGCCGTGGAACGCCACCGGGGCCGCGTCGAGCGGACCGGGGGTCAGTACCGCCGGATCATGGACATCGTGAGGTTAGCGTCGGTCGCCCTGGGGTCATCCAGGGCAGAGTTCCACTCCGCCGAACTCGTTGATCATCACGACGCCCCGCTGGATCAGCCCGGCGAGGTGCTGGACGATCTGTCGGCGGGCGTCCCACGGGACGGGACGGACGCCCAGCACTCGCTGGGCCGCCTGCTGGACGTGCATGCGGTCGGTCACGCTCGCCAGGGTGAGGGACTTGTAAGCCGCCACGGCGGCCTCCTGAATCTCGGGTTCCACCGGCTCCTCCTTGACCTCCGGCTCGCTGTTCAGTGGTTCTGATTCCTGGTTCTGTTCTGTGTTACCAGCAGTGACACCTGCTGTCCTTGGCCGGTTACACCTGCTGTCACTGTTGGTGTCACGTCGTTCCTTCACCAGAGCGGCATGGCCAACCAGCCGGTAGGTCAGCCCCCGGCCCTCGTTCTTGATCACCTCGACTAGCCCCTTGAGCTTCAGCCCGCCGATCACGCTGTTGACCCACTTTCGGGACCGGCCGAGCATCGCGGCCAGTTTGGACTGGCGAGGCCAGCAGACTCCATCGGGGTTGGCCATCAGGGCCAAGGAGGTCAGCACAGCGATTTCGTTCGCGTCCGCATTGGGGCCGAACCAGTCGCCGTGGGCAACTGCAAAACGTGGCATTCCTATTCGCTCCCTCGGCTGGGAGCGAGGCAAAACCCTCCTGTTGTCACCCTCCGAAAGGAAGGTTGACCGCAGGTGTGGCGGTGAATAGGCTGAGGTCGCCAAACCTTTTCCAGCCTATTCACTTGTGGGGGTCTTCCCGGTCGGATTGCAGTCCGGCCGGGGGCCTCGCTCGATTCTACATCAGCAGAATTCTCCTCCGGCCGTGCCCACCACGGGCATAGCCGTAACGACCGACGCTAACTTGTCCGTTGCCGCTGGGCAAGCGGCCTGACTCGTCTACTCCATGTGGACGAGGCGATTTTCTGTGCATAAACGCCTATATCCGGTGACCTGCTGACGAAACCGATGGGCCACTCGCTGTGTACCCACAACCGAATCAGTGGCAAGCGGACCCCCGAAGCCCTGGTGCTGGAGGGATGAATGGGGTGAAGCTAGTCACCGCGGAGCCTTGGTGGGCTGACATCACCTTCGGGCTGTCTTGGGTTCCAGACGGCCAGGATTCCACCATCCAGGTCCACCTGGGACCGGCCGCGGTCGAGATCCCGGCCCGCTGGGTACCGCCGGACCCCGCGGTCAAGCACCACGTCGGTCGCTGGGCCGGCTGGCACGTCTACGCTTGCCTTGACGCCAGCTTTTGGGTGCTGGGCTGGCACTTGACCGCCGATGACTGCGGGCTCTACGTCGGCCCGTTCAACGTCCAATTCGAGACCCGCCCGCCGCTGTTGCATTGAGCGGGTCGCCCGTACTACCGGTAGATCTCCGAATGCGAGACCGGGACCGTTACGCCTCGTGGGTGGTACTCTACGATCCCGTCACCTTCAAACCCATAGATCCTCTGCTGGGGGAAGATTTGGTGGAGATCGTTGACGGTTGAGTCTATTGGGGCCGGTGTTGGACCAGAATACGGGACCGGGGAGCCGTTCGGAAGAGTGGGCGTCATGAAACCGTAGTACTGAATTGGGTCCGCCACAAACAACCCCCGGACAACGTAATCGGTCACATTCCATTCGTTGTAGGCGAAGGTGTTGCTGTCGGACCGCTTGTCGATACTATCGACGCAGTCCTGAATCGTGAGCGGCCGATGTTGTCGTGCGGCGTTGCTACCAGCGTCCGTCTCGCACACCGCCATGAGCGATTGCGGCTTCATCAGGTCCAGGATGATGCCTATCGACCCGGTGGCGTGGCGTCGGTGGGGCGGCGGGAAGTCGATAAAGCAATCGCCGGGCTTTACAACCGAGCAAGCCAACGCATACGTCGCCGCGTTGGCGATGGATTCCCGGAGGTCATCAGGGAACCCAATGGTGAAGCCGATCCCTTTAGGCGTTCCCGAAAAATGAACTACCAGTGCATTCCGTTCCCGCAAGACGCGATGAACGTCGGGTACGCTTCCGTTGGTCAGCATGGCTGTGCTCCTGAGTCAACCGCTCGTTATGATCTGGGCACATGGATAGCACGGGTCCCCGCGGGGTAAATACCCCCGGAGGTCACCATCATGTTCGACAATATCCTAACCCATGCCGACACCATCCTGACCGCCGTCGGGGCGGTGGTGATCGCCGCGTCCCTGATCACCAGCGGCACCCCGACGCCCGATCCGAACACCGCTCTCGGCAAAGTTTACCGGGCTGTCGAACTGCTCGCCTTGGTATTCGGAAAGGCCAAGGACCGCGGTCCGCAAGGCTGACCGGAATTTCGACTTGGGCTACCACGGCATGGTACCCCAGTTGGTCATGGGCAACGTACACGTCATCACGCATCACATTCTGGACGACTTGCGGAGCAGTAGCTCCAGGGTGGTCCCGACCCCGCACGCGACTGCGAAGAACAACGCCACGGTCACCCGCTGGCTGAACGCTCTCCGGGGCACCCTCGGGAAAGCCGAGACCTTCGTGCTCCCCGACGAGGTTCTGGAGTGGCCGCTGGAGGACCTCGTGCCGGTCATGGATTCCGCCGAGGCGATGCTCCGTGCGGGCATCCTCCGGGCTCCGTACCCGGTCTGCGTCGTCCAGATCGCTCTTACGATCTGGATCATCGCCGAACAGATCATGGATGACGGCAGCGTCGGCTTCTATGTCCAGGCGGCGACCCGCAAAGACGACGAGAGTCGGCTGTTCGGGTACACCACGCTGATCCATCCGACGCTGGTGGACGGCCCCCCGCACGAACTCGGGCTCGGCGGCCAGTTCGACATCGGCTACGACGCCGACCCGATCCCGCAGGGGGAATTGGACCAGACCATCATGGAATCGGCCCGCGTGGTCATGTGCTGGCTGGTCATGATCAACTGCCGCGGGATTGGCATCGACAAGGTCGAGCCGCCGGCCAAGCTCAACCGGGCTCGTGAGAAACGGGGCAAATCGGCGATTCCCGGCTACACGGTGGTGACCCTGCGGCCGGTCGGCGATGGCCAAATCCGGGATCGCTCCGCGGACGACGACCACGCCGAGGGCACCGTCCGGCGGTCGCCGCGGGTGCACTGGCGGCGGGGTCACGTCAGCACCCGTTGGGGCGAACCCCGCTGGGTCCAGCCGGTCCTGGTCGGTAGGTCCAACGCCTGGGTCGAGCACCGGGCCTACAACATCAAGGGCTGACGCCTCGTCCTCAATTTTTGTTCAGCCCGTGCTCGCGAGTATGGAGCCGGATCTTCCAACGGGTTTCGACCTCGCAGACTTCGGCAGCGTCCATGTCAGGTGATACCCGCTCCAGGATGGAGAAGCGGAAGTTCGCGGGGTTCCGGTCGAGGAACTTCTTGTTTCCGCCGTGGCCGGTGTCCTTGTAGTTGAGCCAACGGCCCAGGAGGTTGTCCCTGCCGGCGGCTGAGCCCACGTAACCCTGCTGGATCTCGGTGTCGAAGATGTAGTAGACGCCCCGCCACTCTTGGAGCTTCGCCTTCCAGGTTTCTGGAATGACCTTCAGTTCCTCCCATGTGAGAACGAGTTCATTCCATGGCGGTATCGCCAAGACCAGAACGCTGCTCGGGTGGATCGCCGTGATCATGAAGACGTTGGACTCGGCTTTCCGGAGACCGTTCCGGTGGGGGATCGGGCACTCCAACCTTCCGATCAGTTCTGGGAAGAAGTCGGTCACGAGTTCGTAGTTGAAGCGGTAAATTGTCGATCTGTTCGTAGGGTCGAACGCTTTGACCCCGAACTCTTTCAGTTGCTCGGCACCGGGGGCGTCCCAGAATTCGTCTACCGTGATTTCGTGCCCCGGATTCTGGCGGTAGAGTCCCACGAAAACGCACGGGCCTCCCGAATCCGGCCCGATGAAGGACGCCAAATAGGGCCGATTCTTCATCCGCTTCTCAGGATCTGGTTCCTGGGTGCTCTGGTAGGCTTCGAACACCTCGCGGTGCTCCGCGACCAGCCAGGGTAGGGCACGCCGAAGCTTCGGCTCGGTTGGGGTGTGCCGGATGATCAGCACGTCCTTGAGATCGTAGCCACGCTTGAGCAGCAGGTCGTTGAACTGGAGCCCGCGGAAATCCTGGTCGGTCATCACTGAATCGCCTTTGGTGTAACCAGCAGAGGTTTGATCGGCCTACACGACCCACGCACTCGGTTCAACTCGCGTGAATTGACACTGTGGTCCACGCTTTGACTCCGGATCGAACGACCTCGGGATCGCAAGAGCATTTTTAGAGGTGGATTCATGGCAACATTCTACCCAAGGCTCATGTCAAGCAGCAAGAGGGACTGTCGCCCCTGACTGTACTGAGCACAAGCAGTGCGTGATCATCTGTGCAAAGAAATAATTTCCAAAAGGTGAGCAAATCAAGGTATTGTCTACGTGTTGATGTCGGTACCCAAGAAGGCCCCCGCGGAAGCCCACGCCGCGGGGGCCTTTTTAATTTCGACTCCGGGTATTCGGCTGTGCATCCTGTCCACGTTGAAACAGTGGGCACGGCATCAACATGATCGAACAACTACACCAGAAGACCGTCTGCGTGCCCTGCGTAAATACGCCGGGGCCACGACATGACCGATACTGACACCAACGACCTGCTGGCTTTGGCCCTTTTCAAGTCGGCCGGCGACAACCGCGTAACCAAAGACGCGACGGCGATCCTCCCCTGGAGCCAAATCGTCCAGGACTTGAGTACCCACATCCTCACGGACGGCGAACTCGACACAGAGGCCGACAAGGACCGATGGATGTTCACGCTCGCCCTGTACAAGGACGAGACTTGGGGCGACTACGAGCCAGCGACCCAGAAGGTGTTCCTGCGGGACCCCGAGGGCAACCGCATCCTGGACGGCCAGGGGCTGCCCATGGTTAAGGAGATCATCACGCCGATCAACCCGGACACCGGCAAACACTACGTCAGGCGGAGTGCGGCGAACCTCCTGGGTTATTCGGCCTTGATGCTGGACTACGACGGCATCCGGAACATCCCGTGGGCGAAGGAGCGGTTCGGCCGTTACGCACACTGCGGGTACACGTCCTACAGCCACATGAAGGACGGGCGGGTGAACAAGTTCCGCCTCATCCTGCCGTTCGCGACACCCTGCCCAGTGCAGGAGTTCGAGTTGCGGAAGAAAGCGTTCCTGCGGTTTAGCGAGACCGACGATCCCAGCACGGTCGCGGTGAGCCGCGGGTTCTACCTCCCCCAGGTCCACCCCCGCCGGGCACAATTCGCGGAGACGTGGTCGGGCGACGGCCCCTGGCTGGACTGGACCACCTTCAAGGCCGAGAAACCCTACGTCCCGCCGCCGATCCCGGCGATGCCACTCCCCGAGGGGCCGGCCCGCCTGTGGGGTCGGAAGGAGTTCGACCGAGTTCTCCAGCGGATTCGCGACTCGGCCGAGGGGAGCCGGCACCACAACATCGCCGGGGCCTGCCTGCGAGCCGGCAGCCTGATCGCGGCCGGGGTCCTGGACGAGGGCCACGCCCGGCAGATGCTGGAGTACGAGGCCCTCCGGAAGGTCGGTCCCGGCCGCCGCTACGAGGTCGTGGACCTGATCGAGTCCGGGTTCAAGAAGGGCGGGCGAAACCCCGCCGCCGTCCCCGGCACCTACGTCACGACACCGACACCTGAACAGCAGAGGCACATGGCCGCCCTGAAGGACCGTCTGCGGCACCAGAAAAAGTGGGCAACGAAATGACCGCCATGATGAACCCTAAGGTCGCGGCTCTGGAATCGGAGATCAACGGCCTGTGCACCATGATCGCCAAACTGGAGGCCATCCCGGAGGATGCCCGGTCGGTGACCAAACAGAAGGAACTCGTCGCCGCCCAGACGAAGCGGCGGAAGCTCCAGGAGCAAATCGAGAACATGATGGGCTCGCCCGTCAGCGAGGGCGAGATCCTGACCGCCGAGGACAGCCTGGAACTGGACCTCCAGGCCCTCCTGAATGAGACGCGGGCTTTCCTGGAGCAGCATGAGGTCTACTACGTCGCCACCGGCAACCTGTTCATCGAGTACAACCCGGTCAGTAAGGACTGGACGATCTACCAGGAGCGGGAGTTCAAGGGCTACTACCACCAGTTCAAGGCGGCGAAAAACATGGCCGCCCTCGACATGGTCATGTGGGACATGGGCCGGAAATTCAAGCGGCTGACCTACACGTTCGACCGCGTCGATTCCGACACCCTCAACCTGATGCGGCGGGACCATTGGCTCCAGCCGATCCGTGGCCAGGAGCCCCACTGGTTCTTCCATGTCCTGGCCATCGCCCTGGGGGGAGAAAAGGCGGAGAACGTCGAGCACCTGGAGAAGGTGCTGTCGTTCAAGTACCGGCACCCCGAGGAGTACCGGCTACCCTGTCTGGTGATCTACGGCCAGGGCGGCGTCGGCAAGAGCCTGCTGGCCGAGTTGATCTTCCCGACCGTCTTCGGGGCGATCCAGGTGAAATCCTGCCGGCCACAGGAGGTCTTGGGCGACTTCAACGACGGCGTCAAGGGCAAGACGGTGGTTCTGCTGAACGAGGCGGTGGCCGAGCGGGTGGACATGGAGGCGTTCAAGAACCTGATCCACTCGCCGTACATGACCGTGAACGAGAAGTTCCTGCCGCGATTCCAATGCGGGAACACGCCCCTCTACATCTGCGGCGGCAACGGCGTCGCCGGTGCGATCAAGCTGGGCGGCGACGAGAGCGACCGCCGGTGGAGCATCATCCGGGTCACCCGGTCGCTCGTGACCATCCTGGCCGAGTTCATGGAGGCCATGGAGATGGACCTGGAGGGGTGCCCGTCCTACGCCGCCCTGGCGAAGAAGTGGATCGACGACAACAACGCGACGCGGCTCTGCCGGGACCCCGTCGAGGTCGCGAAGTGGCTGGGGTACCTGATCGACAAGCACCAGGAGGAGAGCGTGATCCCGGCCCTCGACAACACCGACAAGGTTGAGTTGTGGAACACCCAGAAGACCGAGGATCAGGTGGTGTTCGAGCACGTGTTCCTGGTTCCCGAGTTCAGCCACATCACCCTAGACACCCTCTACGAGGTCTACAAATGGCAGGCCCGCAAGCACAATCCCGGCGGCACGCTGAAGAAAATCGGGACGATCCGCGAGGCCGGCCTGGACTTCCTCCGGAAACACCGGCCGGAAATCGAATACCGGGAGGTGAAGATCGACAAGTCGTCCAAGATGGCGTTTGTCCACCGGCTGTCCGGAACCCGGCTGGAGGGGAATGACCGGACGTACGTGGACCGTCTGCCGAACGGGTCGGTGACCAATTGTTTCGTCGAATTCCTCTGAAGAGGAGGGGCGTCTGTCCGGCTTTTGGAGTACTTGTCCGGGTTTTGGCAACGAAATCCGGACAGCCCAACCCTTTGGGAATCCTCGGCTTGTCCGGAGTTTGTCCGGCTTTTCTCTATTTCTGTAAACCTAATAAAGAAAGAAGGAGGAATTTTCCTATGGGTGTAGAAAAGACGTTTTGGCTTGTATTATGGGGTTTCCCGGAAATGGTCAACAATCCGGACAAACGCCGGACAGCGTGGGATCGGAACGGAGCGACGTGATGGACGAAAACGACGCGGACAGCCTCCGGCCCCACCCACGTTTCTCCCAGGGGCGGCACGGGTTCGATCCAGGCCCGGCCCCAACGCGGCAGCGGGGCGAGGCCGAGGCCGCCTTCCAGGCCCGACTGTCGGCTTGGGCCGAGGCTGTGCGGGACCACAACGAGCGGGCCATGAACCAAGGGTTCCGCCGCCGGGTTTACGGGACCGACGACCCACGGGGCACGGCCATGAAGGAACGAGCCCTGGCCGCCCTGTGGAAAGGGGCGGAGTGACCCGAGATGACACCCGCGTCAACGTTCGGCGGCTGGGCCTAAATACAACCCGAGACCGCAAAAAACGGACCGACCTCGGATGACCGACGACCCCAAGACCACCGCGACCACCGGCGAGCCGACCGCCGCCGTACCGGCCGAACCCGAACGCAAGGGCAAGGCGGCGACGTATTTTTCCTCCACCAATCAACCGGCCGTGCGGGGCAAACGGGGCAAGGACAAGCTGTCGCTGATGTTCGACCTCCGGCAGCGACTCGCCGACCTCGACTTCGACATCGCCCACGAGATCGTCACCACCTACAAGGCGGCCACCACCGTCGGCGACAAGCGGAAGATCCTGGAACTGGTCGCCCGCCACACCCTCCCAACGTACTCGAAGGTAGAGGCCGAGGTGACGACCAACACGGCCGCTCCAGTCATCATGTGGAGAGACGAATTCGACGCGGCCATCGAGATGGCCCAGGCTGCCCTGGAAGAGGCTGGTCACGTGATCGACGTCGAATTCACGGAGCAACCCGAGGAGACCAAGTCATGAGGTTCCCGCGTCCGCTCCGCCGTGCCCTGAACAGGCCGACCACCTGTGCGTTCTGCAACAAGGTCAGGTCATACATTCCGGTCAGCATGTACCAGGAGTCGCCGGACCTGGGTGGCCGACCATTCACCGCCGCGAGCGGCCTTGATGCCCCTGAGGTTGAGAGCGTTGGCGATGCCCTCCAGCGTGGTGACGCCGCCGGCCTGGACCTGCCGGATAATCGGTAGCACGTTGCCGGCCCGCTGAGCGGCCCTGGATGCGGCCTGGGCTCGTCCAAGCTCTCCAGCCTCGCTCAGGTTCACCGGGTTGCCCAGCCTAGTCCCGCGGGCTTTGGCGGCCTGCAACGCGGCTTTGGTCCGCTCGCTGATTTTCCGGGCTTCCCACTCGCCGAACACCGCCCCCATCTGGAGGAAGGCTCGGTCGGCGTCCGGCTGATCGACGCAGATGAAGCGGACCCCGGCCTCCAACAGGTTCGCGACGAAAGCCACGTTGCGTGCGAGCCTGTCCAGCTTGGCGATCAACAGAACCGCCTTCTGTTTCTTGCACATGGTCAGTGCTTCGGCCAGCTTCGGGCGAGCACGTTTGCCCGTGCCCGACTCGATCTCGGTGAACTCGCCAATCAAAGACCAGTTGCCACCGTTCAGATACTGAGCAACTGCGTTGCGTTGTGCTTCCAGTCCTAGACCGCTGCTGCCCTGTTGTTGCGTGCTCACCCTGTAGTACGCAACGAATTTTCCGTTGGCCATGGCTGCCTCCATTGACTTGACAATTGTAAACCTCCGTTTGCCAATGTCAAATGGGCGTCCGCCCTACCCTTCGGCCTATGACCTCGGTCGCGAGCCCACCCCCACAGCCCCCTTGGGCCGGCCGGCCGAGGGGAGGGGTGTCTCCGCGGGGCAAAGACCGAATTCTGAAACAGGGGGGCTGTTCTTACTTTGGGTTGTGGGTTGTGTTGACACAATCCGGAAAACGGGGGCATGGTCGTGGACGCATTATCAACCCGAATAGCATGGGGGAGGGGCCATGAACAGTGGACAGCGGGTGGTGGTCCTGAGCGTCTGCGGAGTGGTGGCTCTTCTGCTTCACATCGCCTACTGGCAATGGGGGTGGGACTCGGATGTGCCATTCCCTCTCAGTCCCGTGGGGATCGGGATGATTCCGAAAGACTGGGTGGCGAGCCCCACCTTTGAGTTGAAGCCCTCGAATGACGTTGAACCGGTTTTCGGGGTTTGGGCTCGCACCGCGTTTGACCACGCCATCGTAGCCGGTGTGATCGGCCCGGTGCTGCTCATCGGGTTTGGGTTGTTCGTGTATCTGGGGCGGGATCGGGGGCAGTCATGAAGATCAGAAAGCTGCTGGGCCTGGGGATCGCCTTGATTTTGGTGAATGAGGCCAAGGCCGAAGACAGGCCATTCCTCGCGGGGTGGGGAACTGTAATCTTTGGCATGCCCCTAGAAGAGGCCGTACAGAAACTTGGCTCGTCCGCCAAGTTTACCACCGAAGGACACCATGAAATTGTCTATGACCTGACGATCAACGGCGTTCCGTTCCGGGCCTTTATTACATCGCGGCTGAGGAACAAGAGAGTCGATACCATCCGCCTTCGAGACATGTTAGTCGGTCCGGGCACTTCCGAAACCGAATGCGACACCGGATCGCGAGTGATCTTGTCGTCCCTGGAGAAGAAGTACGGGAACAAAGTAATCGCGAAAAGTGGCGAAGGGGGTGGGTGGAGAAGTCGAAGCTACTCTTACGTTTTTGAGAACGCATACATTTCCCACCAGCGAGGTTTCGCCCCCACGATGCCGGCATGCATCCTTGACGTTGTCTACCAGACGCTAGATGCACTCAACGAGGAAAACAAGGAGGGCAGCTTCTAGGTCCGCCACTCCGTTTTTCCCTGACAAGGACCGCCACGCTGTATCCGAGCTTGCAGCGAGGCAACAAATTTCGAACCCAGACTAAATACCGGAACCGCCATGGAGCCACCATGCAAGATTCCGGCAAGACCTGCTCCCGCTGCAAGACCCAGAGGGCTCTTCTTGAGTTCCCCCGGCTCAACCACACCCGCGACGGCCGCGGTTCCTGGTGCAAGTTTTGCGTCCGCGACCACAACCGCCTGTCTGGCAACAATGCCCGCCTTGGCCGGGTCCGCCGGCAGCGACGCAGAGACCAGAAGGACGCCGAATGACCGCCGCCTACCGCAGCACCCCCACCGACGCCGCCCGCAAGGTCCTGGACGGCAGCACCGACCCGGACGCCCACGTCACCCTGGACAAGATGTCCCGCTCGGCTCGCGGCCGGAAGGAGATGGTCCGGGCATTCGTCGAAGAATTCCGCCGCCGGAATTTTGACTCTGCCGATGCCGCCCCCGCATCCTGACCTCGAAGCCGGCGGACGCACCATGTCGGGGCGAGCGGTCCCGTCCTTCCCAAGCTGATCTCCCGGAGCCTCCGCCGGTCCCTCCCGAGGGGTTCCAATGGTAGGGCCAAGGTCAGCCTGGACCGCACCACCATCAACATCCTGGGTATCATCATGACCAACATCACCACCGAACACCGCGAGGCCCTCGGGCCGCTGGTCGAGTTCCTGGACGACACCTACGCCGATCCTGATTTCGACATGCCGATCACGCTGAACAAGACCGGCCTGCCGATGCCGCACTCCGCCGCCATCGCGTTCCTCCGGGAGATCGCGGCCGACCGGCCGTGGACGATGGGATTCCGCGTCGGGTCGGCCGGCGAGATCATCCTGGTGTTCACCCCGCAGAGTGGCCTCGTCGCTGACCTGGAGGCCGCCCTGGCCCAGGATTTCGACCTCCTGTCGGACGTGGTGGCGGGGACCGCCTGAGCGGCGGCCCCGTCAGTTTCAAAAGAGCCGTCCCTGGGTCTGCTGGGCCGGGGTGTGGTCGAGGACTTCTTCAATCGTGTACTCGGCCCGCAGTTTGCCGCCGGCCTGCTTTTGCGTGGTCCGGAGTTTGACCAGCATGACATCGCCGCGTCCGAACCGTTCCTCACCCCGCTCGACCCGGCCGAGGAAGTCCAAGTCCTCAATTTGGGCGGAGAAGTGGTTCCGTCCGTCCGTGAACCTCCACCGGGTTTTGCCTTGCAACACCGCGGTGCCGACGGACAAGTAGACCTCGGCGGTGTTTTCGATCAGGATATTCGAGGCATCAATGGGCACGAAGCTCTGGGCCTCCTCCCGATTGATGTTTGCGACCTCTTGGCTGTCCACCATGATCTTGACCTCATCGGCTGACCGCTCAAGAGGTCGCTTCACAAATTTCTGGGCAGCCCGACTGACTTCCTTGTTCTCAAGGACCAAGTTGACGGTCAACTGGCCAATGTTGATCACCTGACCCGTATTGTTCTCAACGTATACGCTGCCGTGATCGGCTTTCTTGATACTCGCGGGCGGCTGACCGCCGAGGTGCTTCAGCAGTTTGATGCACTCGGTCAAGACCTTGATGAGGTCCATGGGCGATACGGAGGGAGGCCAGACGGAGGCCAACATCCCGGCCCCCTCGACCAGGAACTTGAAGACGAACTCAAATTCGACGCTGCCGTGGTGGATGCCCCGCACGGCACTCTGCACCTGGGCTTCTTTCCCACCGTAGACCGCCTCCGCCAAGCGGCGGGTGAAGTCGGCGAAGCCCCGGATGGATTCCGCAGCCTCATGGGCGTCCATCTCGCCGAATTTGGCACTCAATCCGTCGTACTTCAGGACGATGACCTGTTCCATAGGCACCCCTTTCGTCACCATCCGACATTGCCACTTTCGGACGACGCGGGAAAGGCGGTTGTGCCGTCCACCACGATCACACTTTTGAGTTCCGGACCTGCTCGCCGCAGCTTGGGCTATCGGCCAGACCTTCGGATCTGGAATTTTGCTTTTCGCCTTCGCCCCCGGTCAGGATGCCCTTACCCCCCGGCATCTCACCATCGACGGATCAACATGACCGACAACACCATCGACAATCGCATCACCCTGAAGCTGCTCGAAGCCGTCCGCCAGAAGGCCGCCAGTGCGGCCGAATCCCACCGGCGGGAGGAGCAGGAGGCCGACGACCGCAAGAGCCGCCAGCGGGCGGCCCGCGAGGCCCAGGAGTGGAGTATTCAGGTCCAGTACGAGGAAGTGCTCCAGACCGCCGAGTACTTCTTCAACCGGATGGCTGACACCTACGGGCTCACCCACGGCGACATCATCATCCGGGACATCGAGGGCAGCATGGAGGTCAGCGTGATGGGCTATCCGGCCGTCCTGACCGTGCCGTACCGGCCCTGGGCCGAGACCGCCCCGCGGATCGACGAGTTCCTCTCCCGCCTGCGGCCGGCCAAGCTGGAGGAAACCATCAAGCAGGCGTTCAACGCCGGGTTGGCGAACATCCAGGCGATCCGGGCCTCCAAGATCAACGTCGCGGGTTAAATACCCCCAAGGGCGGGTGCCCGATTCCGCCTCCGCCCTCGACTCCTCACGGTAGACCTGCGTGTGCGAACTGAACCCACGGGTCTCCCGGCCCGTGGGTCTCTTTCTGGGTAAATACCCCACGAACCATCCACCGCCGCGTCCCCAGGGTTCCGCCGGCCGATCCTCGAAGTGTTCCTGCCCAAGCCGCGGTGGAGTGAGCGAAAGCTCGGTTTGGTCATGGGTTACAAGGTGCACAGGCTGGCACTTCCCTTCCAGATATAAGTACTGGCGGGCTGCTGTTCTTGACCGGCGGGCTGCTCCTCGTCGGGAGGATGCCTCCTCCTCTTGCACTCCTTTGTGCCCATGACGGCTGCTCAAGGCGTCCTCCCGATCCCCATTCGGTAAATACGGCGAGTATTACCGAAGGGAACTCATGAACTCCCCACTTGCCGACAAGAACTACCTCAACGTCCACGTGGTCGAATTCAAACGGCGGCGGTGGCAACGCGAGGCTTTGTCACAGTTCACCCGCTTCGTCTGCCTGAACGTCCACCGTGGTGCCGGCAAGACCATTCTGGTCACCAACTACTTGATGCGGCAGGCCATCGAAATCCACGGTTCCCAGTACGTCTACGTGGTCCCGACCTTCGCCATGGGCATGCGGTCGTTTTGGGAGAACATGGTGAAGTTCACCCACGGGATTCCGGGGTGGTCGTCGAACAAGCAGGACAAGTACTGGGCTTACGATCCCGGCAACGGAATCTCGTCGAAGATCTGGATGGTCAGTTGCGACGACGGCGGTGACAACATCCGCGGCGTGCACCCCCACGGGCTCGTGGTGGACGAGGCCCAGAAGCTGCCGGTCACTTTGTGGCAAGAAATTCTCCGGCCGACCCTGAACAACCAGAAAGGTTGGGCGATCATCCTCGGGACGCCGAACGGCAAGGATAACCTCCTGTACTGGGCGTACGACAACGGCAACAACCCGGCCATGAAGGAGTGGTCTCAATTCACTTACGATGTCCACTCCACGAAGGTGTTCTCCGAGGAGGAGGTCGAGGCGATCCGCCTGGAGCAGGACGACGACACCTTCAAGCAGGAGTTCCTCTGCTCGTTCGTGAAGTCATCGAACGAGGTCGTGTTCAACCAGTTCGACCCGGCCGTTCACGTCCGGCCGCCGACCGACCTCCCCGATGACGACCGGCTACCCGTTTTGGTCGGCATGGACTTCAACATCAACCCGATGTCCGCCGTCGTCGCGATCCAACGGGGTGACCAACTCCACATTATCGACGAGATCGTCCTGCCGAACTCCCACACCGGAGATATGGCCGAAGAAATCGCCAATAAATACCGAGGGCGTCGAATCCAGATCTACCCTGACCAGAGTGGTCGTTCCGGTAGGACTTCGGCGGTCGGTGAGACGGATTTCACGATCCTGCGTCGTACCGGGTTCTACGTGTACGAGAACCGGTCGGGAAACCCACCGGTTCTGGAGTCGATCAAGACCGTCAACATGATGCTGCGGCCGGTTCAAGGCGGCGAGCCGAAGATCCTGATCTCGGCGAAGTGCAAGAACTTGGTGCAGTGCATGGATCGACTGCGGTTCAAGCCGGGATCGTCCATCGTCGATAAGACGCAGGGGTACGACCACATGACCGACGCCCTTCGGTACTTGATCACATTCATGTCCCCGTACGTGGCGAAGCGGCGGGCAACAGTCGAGGGGTTCAGGCTATGAGTTCACCCGCTACTCCGTCCACCGATTACACCGCGATGGCTCTCCGGTGGCAGCTTATTTCGGCCCTCCGGGCCGGTACGGCTGGGATGCGGGCCAAACGCGAGGTTTACCTCCCGAAGCACCCCAAAGAGACCGAGGCCGACTACGAGATCCGGCTTCAGAACAGCTACCTCGTGCCGTACCTCGACGACACCATCAACACCCTGGTGGGCCGAGCCTTCAGTCAGCCCTGGACGGTGGACTCCCGGCTTCCCGACGCCTGGATCGAGGACATCGACCTCGCCGGCAACCACCTGGAGCAGTTCGCCCGCTCGGCTTTCGACGACAGTCTCGCCTACGGCTTGACCCACATCCTCGTGGACCTTCCGCCGCGGCGGGGTGACGTTCCGGTGACGCTGGCCGACGACCGCCAGCAGGGTCGCCGCCCGTACCTCACCCACATTCCGGCTCGGAATCTGATCGCCTGGAGATCCGAGGTGATCGGAGGGAAGGACACCCTGACCCACCTCCGATACAAGGAGGTCGTTGACGTACCCGACGGCCGCTGGGCAACCCGTAAGGTCGAGCGAATTCGTGTGCTGGAGCCTGGTACCTGGGAGGTCTGGGAGGGCGACACTCTGATCAACGCCGGTGAGACCGGACTGCCCTACATCCCCCTGGTGACCCACTACAGCCGCCGGGTGGGGTTCATGACCGCGGTGCCGCCGCTGGAGAACCTGGGCTACCTGAACCAACGCCACTGGGTCTCCGCCAGCGATCAGAACCATATCCTCCATATCTGCCGGGTGCCGATCATCCAAGGATCGGGCCTCACCGACACGGACGAGATCGTGATCTCGCCGAACTCGTTCGTCCGCCTGCCAGTCGGTGCCGAACTGAAATACGTCGTGATGGATTCGGGTGGAATCGAAGCAGGTTATCGTGACCTGGAACGGCTGGAGATGCAGTGCCGCATCCTTGGCATGCAGCCACTGGCCCTGTCGGCCGGCGACCGCACGGCGACGGAAGCCAGCATCAACAACGCCAATACCCACACCAGCCTGCGAGCGATGGTGATCGGGCTCAAGGATGCTCTGGAACTCGCCCTGGCTTACATGGCCGATCTGGCCGGCCAGCCGGTCGAGAACGGCGGCACCCTCCAAGTCAATCTGGATTTCGGCGTCAAGGGTGACCCGCTGGAGGTCCAGAACCTCATCCTCCTGTACGAGCGGGGCGTCATCACCGGTCCGACTCTGCTGGCCGAGGCCAAGCGTCGCGGGCTGCTGAACGACGACGTGGTGCCGTCCGACGAGTATGAGGCGGCCCGTCTGGGCGGAGGCGTCGGCCAACTTCTGGGCGAACCGCTGGACCTCGGTCAGGAGCGGGGCCAGTAAGCCATGGCCACCTTCAACGAACTCCTGGCCGACACCCTGAGGGTCCGGACGCTCCGGCTCCTTCGGGTGGACGCCGGACAGCGGAAAGAGATCATCGGTCGGCTCCGCAGCCTTCAGCAGAACCTTCTGGGTGAATTGGCCAAGGCCGACTTCGGCACCCGGCCGGACCTTCAGCAGGCCCGGATCGACGCCTTGTTGGTCAACGCCACGGAGTTGATCCGCGAGACCTATGCCGGCATCCGGACGTGGTCGAAGTCGCAGTTGCGGGAGTTGGCCGAGATCGAGGCAGCATTCGCAAAATCGACGCTGAATCGCACCGCCAGGACCGAGATTGCCAGCAGGGATGTGCCCGCGGCGACGCTCGACATCCTGGCGACCCAGGTGGCCATCGACGGGTCCCCCGCGGAGGCGTGGTGGGCCAAGCAGGCCGGCGATTTCCGAGCCCGGTTCGCTGACCTGATCGTGCAGGGCGTCCCCGCCGGCCGCAAGATCGACGACCTCGTCAAGGACACCCGTAAGCTCGGGGAGATGTCCAGGCGGAACGCCGAGGCCCTGGTCCGCACCGCGGTGCAGAAGGTCGCCAATGACGCCAGGATCGAGAGCTTCCGGGCCAACCGGGACATCATCAAGGGCATCATGCAGCTTTCGACGCTGGACGGCCGCACCACAGTGACCTGTGCCGCCTACAGCAACGCCACGTGGGACCTCGACTTCAACCCGATCCCGCCAACCAAGCTGCCGTGGAACGGCGGCCCACCTCGGCACTTCAACTGCCGCAGCACCACCACCCCGATCACGAAGTCATTCCGCGAACTCGGAATCGACGCAGACGAACTGGAGCCGGGTGTCCGGGCATCCATGGACGGCGACGTGCCGGCCGACCTGTCATTCGACGACTGGCTGAAGTCGAAGGACAAGTCCTTCCAGGACGACCTCCTGGGCGTCGGCAAAGCTGACCTGTGGCGGCGAGGAAAACTCTCGATGGCCGACCTCCTGGACGAGCAGGGGCGGGAGCTTACTCTCGCCGAACTTAAACAGCGGTACTCGTGAATAAATAAACCGCAGAGGGACCCCGCGGGTCCCCACTTTTGGGCCAGCGGACAAAAGGCAACATGACGATTGACTTCAACGATCCTGAGGTTAAAGCCCTCTTGGATCAGAAAATCCTCGAAGCCAACAAGGCCATCGAGGAGAAGCGGAACGAACTGCTCCACGAGAACAAGTCCCTCAAGGAGAAGTTCAAGGACATCGACCTGGATGAGTACGTACGCCTCCGTCAGGAAGCGGCGGAAGCCCAGGAACGGCTTCGGCAGGCTGAGGAAGAAAAGCTCAAGAAGTCCGGCGATTTCGAGGCCATCAAGAAGCGTCTTCAGGACGACTTCCAGGCCCAGGTGAAAGTCAAGGACGAGCGGATCGCCACCCTGTACCGGAACCTGGAACAGAAGCTGGTTGACGCGGAACTGACCGCGGCCATTTCGGCCGAGAAGGGCATCCCGCAGATCCTGCTCCCGCTTCTGAAAAACCGGGTGAAGGTCACCGAGGTCGAGGGCCAGTTCATCACCGAGGTGATCGGCGAGGACGGCCAGCGGATGTACGGCCAGGACGGGAAGCCGGCAGGACTTGGGGACCTCGTGAAGTCCTTCAAGGCCAACGAGATTTACGGCCGCTGTTTCGAGAGCCCGATGGCGGGCGGCTCCGGCAGCCGAACGGTAAGCACCGGTGCCCTCGACGGGATCAAGAATCCCTGGTCGAAGGAAAACTGGAATGTCACGGAGCAGTTCAGGCTGATGAAGTCCAATCCGGAGCAAGCATCAGCCCTGAAGGCACAAGTGAACGCCTAGTCGCCCAGCGGGCGACGACGTGGAGGGCCAGCGGACTCCGCGTGAATCCAAACCCCTGAATTCATGTGGAGAACCACCATGAGTCTGACTCAGATCGCGGACATCATCGTCCCCAGCGATTTCGCCCGGTACTCGATCCAGGCGACCACTGCTCTCAACCGTTTCGTCGCCAGCGGCATCATGGCCTCGGACCCCGCGTTCGACGCGATGGCGGCCTCGGCTGGCCTGACCCACAACCTGCCGTTCTGGAACGACATCGACGTTGACGCCGAGCCGACCAACGACGATCCGTCGGACGTGCTGGTGCCGGCGAAGCTGTCCACCGGCCAGGACATCGCCGCCATCCAGATGCGTGCCCTGGCCCTGTCCGACGCCGACGTTGTAACCGACGTGGCCGGCTCGGACCCGATGCAGGTCGCGATCAGCGGCGACGCCAAGCGTTGGGCGACCAACTTCCAGCGGATCGCCCTGAAGACCCTGGACGGTGTGTTCGGCTCGGCCTTGGCCGGTACCCACGTCGCCAATCTGGCTGTCGAGGATGGCCTGGGCGGGTCCGCCGTCAAGATTTCCGCCAACGCGGTGCTCGACGCGGCCGGCCTCCTGGGCGACCGTGCCGACGGCCTGACCGCCATCAGCCTGCACTCGGACGTGTACCGGACGCTCCAGAAGCAGAACCTGATCGACTACATCCCGGATGCTCGGGGTGAGGTCAACATCCCGACCTACCTCGGCATGCGGGTGGTCGTGGATGACGGTCTGCCGAAGGTCGCTGGCAGCACCAGCGGCTTCAAGTACACCAGCTACCTGTTCGGTGCGGGTGCACTGGCCCTGGGTCAGGCTGCTCCGGCCAAGAGCCCGGCGGTCGAGTTCGTCCGTGAAGCCCTTCAGGGCAACGGCGGCGGCGTCACCACGATGGTTTCCCGCCGGAAGTTCATCATCCACGTCCGCGGTGTGAAGTGGACCGGCTCGCCGGCCGGTCTGACCCCGACCTCGGCGGAACTGGCCACGGCCGGGAACTGGGCTCGCGTCTACGATCCCAAGTACATCCGCGTCGTGAAGCTGGTCACCAACGGCTAACCAGCCAAAGGGAGGCCCTCCGGGGCCTCCCTGTTTCTCTGGGATACCCAATGATCAACTACGAATCCTTCCAGAAATCCCTGAACGCCGAGCAGGCCGCACGAGCGAAGCAGGCGTACCGGGCCATGGAAAACGAGATCGCGGACCTCCGGGCCGAGGTCGCCGACCTCCGCCGGATCGTCACCGCCCTGACCGAGACCTCCAGCCGCAAGGTGAAGTAAATGGCTCTGATCGTCGAGGACGGCACCGGCGTCGCGGCTGCCAACAGCTACATCTCGCAGGCCGACCTTGACGCGTTCTGGAGCCAGCGGGGCAATCCGTCGTTCGGCACCATGGCCGCCGATTCCGTCGAACTCCTGGTCATCCAGGCAATGGACCTCTTCCACGCCCTGTATGGGTCGTGGTTGCGTGGTCGCCGGGTGAAGGTTGATCAGGCCCTGGAGTTCCCGCGGGCCGACCTCTACGACAACGAGGGTCTGCTGCGGCCGAAGACCATGGTGCCGCCCGAGGTCAAGAAAGCCCTGTGCCTCCTGGTCCAGAAGGCCATCGACGGCGAGACCATCCCCGATTCCGACGCGTCCGCCACCGCCGTGAAGAAGCAGCGGCAGAAGGTCGGCGACCTCGAAATCGAGACCGAATACACCGGCAGCGGGGTGAAGGCGGTCGGTAAGACCTTCAACGAAATCGAGATGATCCTCGCCCCGGTCCTGGGTTCCAAGGCCATGGGCCGTGTGGTTCGGGGGTAACCGATGGGCCTGAAGGAAGACCTCCGCAGCATCCCCGGCCGCATCTTCGACGCCCTCGGGAACGTCGCCGAGAAGGTGACCTACGAGCGGGAGACCAAGGGGCCGGTGGACCCGGTGACCGGGCAGACTGTCACGGTGACCTCGAAGCAGGTCCGGGCCGTGTTCCTGACCTTCTCCGAGCAGCGGGTCGCCGTCGGCGACATCAAGGCCGGCGACATCCGCATGGTCGTGCCGGCCGGTGAACTGGGGTTCCAACCGCAGGCCCAGGACAACGTGGTCCGTGGCGGAGGCCGATACACGGTGATCGCCTACGAGACCGACCCGGTGCAGGCCCACTACAGCATCCAGGTGAGGAAGTCGTGACCGTCGAGTGGAAGGGCCTGGAGGATTTTGCCGCGAACATCGAGAAGGGCGGAATCGCGGTCAAGAAGAAGCTCGGCTTCGACATCCTGGCCGAGGCCACGAAGATGACCCCGGTGGACACCGGCCGGCTGCGGGCCGGCTGGAAGTTCGACCACGACGACCGTCTGGACGGCCGCTGGGAGATCAGCAACCCGGTCGAATACGCGGTCCACGTCGAGTTTGGGACGCCCAAGATGGCCGCCCGCCTGATGCTGACGCGGGCCGTGCAGCGGGTGATGGCCCGCTTCGACCAGATCGTCCGTTCCGTCATGAGGTGAGCCATGGGTTTGAAGTCGCAAGTCACGTCAATCCTGAACCGGTTCACCGCGAATTTTTCCGGCGTTCCGGTCAAGTACTCGAATTTCGAGACGGTCACCAACGGTGCCGCCACCCTTGCCGACCCCTCGTCTCTGCCGGAGTGGGTCGAGTTCCGCGTGGTCCCGAACATCACCCGGCAGATGGACCTCAACGCGGTCTATTGGAAGAAAACCGACGGGATCATCTCGGCCAACGTCTGGGTCCGGGCCGACACGGGCGTGATGCGGGCCTGGGAGATTGCCGATCTCGTGACCGCCATCTACGCCCGGAAGCGTTTCGACGGAATCCTGGTCAGTCACGAGGAGGTCAACGACCTCGGCGAAATCGACGGGTTCTACGGAATCGGTATTGTCTTTCCGTACTCGGCGTACGAGACAGCAACGGCATAGTACACAGAAGGTGTGAGTTTTGTAGTCGGCGAATTGCTCCCAGAACAGCCGAATAAATACGTGGCGTTCAATTAGGGAGCACGCCACATGGTTACTATCGCTGACGCCGCATCCGGCCAGCTTCGCTACGCCGAGGAAGTCACCCGCGGCGTCACGCCGGCAGTGGCCTTCAAGAATCTCCGCCTGACGCAGGAAAGCCTGGACGAGGGTTATGAAACCGTCGTCAGCCAGGAAATTTCCGCCGACGGCAACATCATCGACACCATCCCGGTCCGGGCGGGGTCGCAGGGTTCCGTCGAGGGTGAACTCTCGATTGGCACCTACGACGACTTCATGGAATCGGCCCTCCAGGGTGACTGGTCCGCGGCGATCAACCGCACGGGCACCGACCTGTCGATCACCGCGTCGTCCAAGACCCTGACCGCCGGTTCGACCAGCTTCTCGGGCATCGCCGCGGGCGATTGGGTGAAGCTCTCCGGGTTCGCCACCGCCGCCAACAACGGCATCTTCCACGTCGCCTCGGCCACCGCCAACACCCTGGGGTTCGACCGGGCTCTGGAAGGCACTCTGGCCCTGGTGGACGAGGCCGCCGGTGCGTCCGTGAGCATCCGGATGCAGAAGCTGACCAACGCCCGCACCCGCCACTTCTACTCCATCGAAAAAGAATTCAGCGACATCGGCCAGTTCCGCGTCTTTCGCGGGATGGAGGTCGATACGATGGCCCTGACCTTCAACGTCGGTGAGGTCCTGACCACGCAGTTCGGCTTCATCGGTATGTCGTCCGACGCTGGGACGACGACTTTCGGCACGGGTGCCCACATCGGGTCCTCGACCGCCCCGGTCCTGTCGCCGGTGGCCAACACCGGTCCGTTCGCCATCGACGGTGCTCCGTACCAGAACGGCATCCTGTCGATGACCCTGAACGTTTCCAACGGCTTGCGTGCCCAGGAGTCCATCGGCAGCTTGTACCCGGTCGGCGTCGGCCGCGACCGCGTCAACGTCAGCGGCCAGATGGAGTTCTACTTCGCCGACAACACCATCTACTCGAAGTTCAAGACCCGCACCCCGATGTCCGTGACTTTCTACGTCACCGAGGGCGTCGCCGCCGACGGCACCGCCGATCCGTCGCTGGGCAGCACCTACGTTTTCGAGTTGCCCAAGGTCAAGGTCACCTCGAACCCGACCAACCTGGAAGGGCTCGGCAACGACGTGATCAGCCAGTGCGATGTCCAGGCTCTGAAGTCGGACTTCGGGTACACGATGGCTGTGTTCAAGTTCTGATCGGTCGCCGACTAAATAGACCGACAGAATTTCTTCCACAGTCACCGTAGAGTATGCAATGGCTTTCAAGTTCGTTCGGTCACCAAAGGGTCAGGCGAAATGGTTTGAGTACGCGGAGGGCTTCGAGTTGCTCGTGGCCCCCGCGAACAACAACCACTGGATGCTCGAACTGTTCAACCAGATCAAGTTCGAGCAGTTGGCCCAGGTGTCGGGTGAGCAGGACCTGCTGGCCGGCGTATTCCGGGATAAGACCACCGCCGAAGCCCACGCGGTGGTCGCCCACCTGATGGCCAAGGCCATCCTGGTGGACTGGAAGGGCCTGGAGGACGAGGACGGGAACGAGATCCTGTACTCCGTGGAGAACGCCACCGAACTCCTCCGCCTGGAGGGTGACGTGCGGAACTTCGTCGAGCGGAAGTCCCAGGAACTCTTCGCGGCCGGCAAGGCCGCCGCCGAGGACATCAAAAAAAAGTAAAGGGTATCGTCCTCTGGCAGGGGTCCGCCGCGGGTAAGCACGAGAAGGCCCTGCGGCACCAACTCAAACAAAAGAAGTCCAAATACGAGGCTCCGCTACTGGCAGAAAAGCCGGCAGCGGAGCCTGTGGTGTTGGGACTCGTTCACGCATTCTATTTGCTCGACCGAGACAGGGTAAATACAGGCCAAGGGATCGGGTGCATCCCGCTGTCTGCGATCTACCGGTACTGCGAAGTCAACGCCCAGTACATCGACGACCGCGACTTCTTTGAGGAGGTCATCCTAGAGGTCGATGCGGCGTACGTGGGCGAGGTGAACGCACGGATACAGCGGCAGCTAAAGCAGCAGCAAAGAGGAGCGGTCCGTGGCTGATCTTTCTACCCTTACTCTTCGGTTGGACGACGCCTCGTTCCGGACTGCCCTGAGCCGCGTCGTCGCCGATGTCGGCAAGCTCAAGACCGAAACCGAGAAGGCCGACGGGGCCGTTGACGACCTCGGTACGTCCGCGGGCTCGGCGTTCGGCGGCATGAAGACGGCCCTGGCCGGCCTCGTCGCCGGCATCGGGTTTGGCTCGTTGATCTCCAACGTCGTCGGCACGATCCGGTCGTTCGAGGACCTCCGGGGCCAGTTGAACACCCTCACGGGCTCGGCCGAGAAGGGTGCCGACGCCTTCAAGATGATCACTCAGTTCACGGCCTCCACGCCGTTTGAACTGGAAGACGTGACCAAGGCGTTTGCCCGGCTGAAGACGGTCGGCATCGACCCCACGGAATCGACGCTGAAGAACCTCGGCAACGTCGCCGCGTCGTTCGGCAAGGACTTCACCCAGTTCGCCGAGGCGGTGGCCGATGCGACCACGGGTGAGTTCGAACGCCTGAAGGAATTCGGCATCCTGATGGGCAAGCAGGGGAACGAGGTCACCGTCACCTTCGACGGCGTGACGCAGAAGATCTTCGCGTCGGCGACCTCGATCCGGTCGTACCTGGAGGGCCTGGGCAAGACGAAATTCGCCTCGGGCATCGAGAACCAAGCGGCCACGGTCAGCGGTGCGTTCTCCAACGTCGCCGATTCCTTCAAACTGCTGGCCTACGAGATCGGCGAGGCGGGATTCCGTCAGGCCCTGAACGACGTTGCCCGTGACCTCTCGAAGTTCCTTGGGGACAACAAGAACCTTGCCCGCGAGATCGGCTCGTCCCTGGCGTCGGCGACCCGCACGGCCGCGGACCTGTTCAAGATTTTCGCCAACAACATCGACCTCGTCGTGGTTGGCCTCAAGTCGCTGGTCGCGGCCGGGGTCGCGGCGGCCCTGGGCGGTATCGTCATCCAGGTCCGGAACCTGATCGCCGGTTTCACCACCCTGAACGCTCTGGTCAGCAAGAACCCGCTGGTCATGCTGGCCATGACAGCCGGTCTGGTCGCGGCCGGCTACCAGTTGATGGGCGACAACATCGACACCACGACCGAGGCGTTGAAGCGGTCGGAAGCCATCATGAAGAGCATGGGGGCTGCCAACATCCCCCTGGATGACCAGCTTGCCAACGCCCGGCAGCAGGCGGACCTGTTCCAGCAGGACATCATCAAGCTCCAGAACACGCTGAACGACCGGTCCTGGCTCGACAAGCTGAACCCCTTCGATTCCGACGGTGACACCGAACGGCGGCTCGCCGAGGTGACAGCGAACTACGAGGCGTGGAAGCAGGTCATCGCCCAGGTGACCGAACAGATTAAGCAGCAGAAGGCCGCCCAGGATCAGGCCAATCAGTCGTCGGACCAGGACAAGATCCTCCGCGAACAGAACGTCGCGGCGATGACTGAGTGGCTGACCAAGGCCAAGGAGACCCACGCGGCCCTGCTGCTGGAGTACGAGGCCACGGTCGAGGGGGTACAGGTCACCGACGCGTACCGGCAGGCCAAGGCCCTGGCCGCCCAGTCGGTCTACGGGGTGAACTCCGCCCTCGTCGAGGAAGCCACCGCCCTGGCCCTGAACAACAGCCAGATGCAGGCGGCCATCGACCAGCAGAAGAAGCTGAGCGAGGAGAAGAAGCAGGCCGAGCAGCGGGTCAAGGGCTTCAAGGAATCGCTCCAGGAACAGGTGGCGACGCTCCAGGCCGAGGTCGCGACCTTCGGCCAGAGCATGGTCGCCCAGGAGGCATACAAGCTTGCCCAGCAGGCCCAGAAGCTCGGAATCAGCGAGGTCACCGCGGAACTGCGGAACAAGATCACCGCCCTTCAGGAAGAGAAGATGGCGATGGAGACCAACAAGTCCATCGCGTCCTACATCGACAACCTGAAGACCGAAGCCAGCCTGCTCCGGATGGGCAACCAGGAGCGGGAGGTCGCCCGCAACCTCCGCGAGGCCGAGAACATTGCCAAGGCCGGCGGCCGGGCTCTGACCCAGGCGGAGATCGACGACATCCGTCGGGCGTCCGTGCTGAAACAGGAAGCCGCCATCGAGAACGAGCGTCGGGAGCAGCGGGCACAGGAACTGACCCGTCAGTCCTCCGAGGCCGAGCGGCAGCGGCAGCTTGAGATCGAGCGGTCGGTGGAACTCCAGATCCGAGCGGAGGAGCAGCTTCGCCAGTCGCTCCAGCGGGTTGGCGACACCATTGCGGACATGGTCGAGAAGGGCAAATTCAGCCTTCGGACCCTGATCGCCGAATTCATCCGGCTCATCGCCACCCAGGTCATTGCCCGGTCGGCCATCGCCGGTGGAAACGGCGGATTCCTCGGTGGTCTGGCGACCGGTGCGATCCGCGGCCTGCGGGCCGGCGGCGGCAACGTCATGGCCGGTTCCTCGTACGTGGTCGGCGAGCAGGGGCCGGAGATCTTCACCCCGATGTCGTCCGGTTTCATCACGCCGAACAACCGGTTGGTGTCGGCCGGCGGCGGGTCCATGTCGGCGACTTTCGCCCCAAGCATCACGGTCAACGCCGCTCCGGGCTCGAACGAGTACGCCACAGTGGAACTCCTGAAGTCCGCGATGGCCGGTCAGATGAACATTTTCCGTCGAATGCTGATCGACGAGCAGCGTTATGGAGGGGCTCTTGCCTAATCCCTACCCCAACATCCCGGCGACCCCGCGGAGCACTGTCTCCGCTGCCCCCAGGCTCAAATTCCTCGAATACGGCGACGGGTACCAGCAGGTCGCCCGCGACGGCATCAACGCTTTGGACCGGGAGATGACCCTGGTCCACGAGTACCTGGATTCCGTCGTCGCCGGCACGCTGCGAGCCTTCCTGACGGCTAATTACGGACAGGTGGTCACCTGTCCGACCGTCGGCGACAACATCACGAGGAACTGGCTCCTCCGGGAGTGGTCCGAGCAGTTTGACGGCAACACCAGCTTCCAGTTCCAGGTCAAACTGATCGAGACCCACTGATGGCCATTCGCATCTCCAGCGGCTTGGGGAACGCCCTCAATACCCCGGCGAACCTCAACCTCGCCCTCTCGGAGGGCACGTTCTCCGCGTGGTTCCGGCGGCATACCACGGGCAACGGTGGGTACCTCCTGTACCTGGGCAAGACCGCGGCGGTTGGCGAGTTCACGATCCAGAACGCGACCAACTCCTTCATCATCGACGGGTACAACGCCTCGAACACCCGGACGCTGCACCGCGAGGTGTCGGCGACCGGCGTAACCGTCGGGCTCGGGACCTGGGTACACGTCCTGATGTCCTGGAAGCTCTCGACGGGGGCATTCCACTGCTATCTGAACGATACGGCGTTCACCTCGTCCACGTCGCCCGTGACGGTAACCGGTGGGGCGATCAGCAACAGCCAGACGACCAACCGGCTGACGCTCGGCGGGTACGACGGCGGTTCCGCCAACAACATGGACCTGGATCAGGTCTTCCTGTCTCTGTCCTACACCGACCTGTCGGTGGTCGCGAACCGCCGGAAATTCGTTGGGGCCGGCGGTACTCGCGTTGACCTGGGCGTCAACGGCTCCCTCACCGGCGTGACCCCCTATGTCTATTATCACGGTGCCGGCTCGGAATTCCTGACCAACCGCGTCGCTGCCGCACGTCACCTGACCTCGACCAATGGCGTCTACACGGTCGCTCCGACGCCGGAGATGACCGGGTTCGACGCATCGCCGGACGGGCTGGTTTTTACCGATCAGACCAACGTCGCCCGCAGCACCCTGACGACCTCCGCCGCGGCCACCGTGACCGGCCTGAACGCGTTGGCCAAGCTCGCCGTGGACGCTGGCACGTCCGATCCGTCGTCGCAGATGGCGGTCAACGGCGGGACCTGGGGCACCGGCCCGGTCTGGATCTACAACGGCGATACCGTGCAGATCCGCCACACCTCGGCGGCCGGATACGGCACCACTGTCCAGACCAACGTCCTGGTCAACGACACCCTGGCCGACACCTTCACAACGACGACCGCAGCGGCCGACGACCAGCCCGACACCGTGACGATCATCGGTTCATCCAACGTCGCCCTCTCGACCCACGTGACCAAGACCGTCGGCCTGACCGGGTTCAACTCCCCGGCCTCGGTGGCGATCACCGGCGACGGCACCCCGGAAATGTCCATCGCTGGCGGCCCGTGGGTGACCTCTGGGACGGTCAACCCCGGTGGGAGCCTCACCCTGCGGATGCTGTCGGCGGGCTCGTACGAGACCACCCAGACGGCCACGCTGACCTATGGTCCGACCGGGTCCTCGACCTGGACGGTGACGACCGAGGCGGACCACTACCCGGCCGCCTTCACGATCCCGGCCAAGACCAACGTTGCCCGCGGGACCCTGACAGAATCGGACCCGGTGACCCCGACCGGGTACACCCGCTACGCCACGATCAGCGTGACCGGCTCCGGCAGCCCGCAGGTCAGTGTCGCCGGGCGGACCTGGGCCACCTCCGGCACGATCTACCCTGGCGAAAGCTTCCGGGTTCGCCTGACCTCGTCCGCATCGTTCAGCACGGCCAACGTCGCGACCGTCACCATTGACGGCACGTCGGCGACCTACTCGGTCACCACGCTGGCCCGCGACGCCACGCCCGACGCATTCACGATCCCGGCCAAGACCGGTCAGGCCCGCAGCACCGTCGTGGAATCGGCGTCGGTCACCCCGACCGGATTCAACGACGCAGTGGCGATCTCGGTTACCGGTGGCACCGTCTACGTCAACCGCGGCAGTTGGGTCACGTCCACGACGATCAACCCCGGTGAGTCTTTCAGGGTCCAGGTGACCACGTCGTCGTCGTTCTCCACCTCGACCTCGGCGACCGTCACGGTGGGCGGCGTCTCCGCGACCTTCACGGCCACGACGCTGGCCGAGGACTCGGTCTGCGATCCGTTCAGCTTCTCCGCCCCGACCGGCCAGCCGGTCAGCATCCTTGTGGAATCCATGCCGGTCACGATCACCGGCATCAACACCACCGTCAACGTCACGGTGAGCGGCGACGGCAACCCGCAGATCAGCATCGCGGGCGGCCCCTGGGTGACCTCCGGCACGGTCCAGAACGGCCAGACCCTGAAGGTCCGGCACACCACGTCCTGGCAGGCGGCGACGCAGGTCACGTCCACCGTCAGCGTCGGCAGCGTGTCGGCCAGCTTCACCTCGACCACCACGACGGTGCGGGACGAGACGCCGGACCCGTTTTCCTTCTCGTTCGTGAGAGGCACAACCGCCAACACGCTCGCGACCTCGAACACCGTCACGGTCACGGGCATCAACGTGCCGGTCATGGTCTTCGTGGCCGGCTCGGGTAGTCCCGAGGTCAGCATCGGCGGTGGGGCCTGGACCGCGAACGGCGGAATGATCTCGCCCGGCCAAACCCTGGCCGTGCGGCACAACGTCGGTAGCGACGGCGAATACCGGTTTTCCACCGTCATGGTCGGCAACGGAGCGGCGAATTTCGAAACCGTCGCCGGCAACATCCCCCTGACCCCGGTCACCCAGCGACTCCAGGAATTGTCCCAGGACCCCATCGTCACCCTGTTCGAAATCGACTTCACCGGGATGGCGACCTACAGTGCTGCCCTGGGCGGCCCCGCCATCCTGCGGATGACCGCTTACAAGAACGGGTCCCAGGAGATCCGGTTCGGCGGCAACACCTACAAGTATGTGTCGGTAGACCTGAGCGGCGTCTACGCTGAACTGGGCGGCCGGATGCCCGAGCCGCATTTCTCGATCTACTCGCCCGACGCCGACTTCCGGACCGCGTTCTCGCTGTACTCCAGCGACTTCCGGGCGGCCCGTGTGACCCGCATCCGGGTCCACCAGCGGTACCTCGACACCGGGGCGACGCCGTCCACGTCTGATTGCCTGCGGGACGAGTGGTACGTGGACCGGCTGGACAAGTTCAGCAAGGTCGAGGTGTCGTTCGTCCTAGCGGTCAGCCAGGGCGTGGACCGCATGGACTCGTCGGGGAACCGGTCGGTCAGCACCAACCTGTGCTCGCAGATTTACCGCGAGCCCGACCCTGCCACTGCCGGTCAGTTCAAATACAAACCCTACCCTGAGGGCGGGTGCCCGTGGGGGCAGGTTATGCCCTGGGGTGCCCTAAATACGACTGGCACGCCCTACTACGACGCGACCAACACGCAGGTCTCGGACTGGAAGCAGGACTACTGCCCGAAGACCTGGGGGGCCTGCATCAAGCGGTTTGACCCGCAGGCGACCGGCAACGTCCCGATTCCACACCAGTCCACCCCGCGTATCAAGTCCGCCCGGACCGGAGACTGCATCTGATGGCCGACCTGAACGAAATCCTCGCCGACATCAACCGGGCAGCGGCCTCTGAGAGTCCCGAGAGTGTGATCGCCCAGCGGGTCGGCATCTTCGGGTCGTCCGGGCTGCTGACCCAGCGGTACACCACCACGTCCAACATCGCCGAGTATTTCTACGACGGCCCCGAATTCGGGGCCTCCATCGAAGCCGGCACCGTGCCGTTGATCTACGGTAAGAAAATGCTGGTTGCGGGCCAGACCGTGGACGGTGGCGACATCCGGTCCAACGTCGATCCGAGCCGCATCCAGAAGGTTTTCAAGATCCGCCTGGGCGAAGGTCCCGTCGGCGGCATCATCGGCGACACGCCGGAAGACCAGTTGAAGAACACCTTCATCAACTGCAACCCGGTCGTGAACGACGACGGGACCCCGAACATTAGCGACATCGCCCTGGCGTCGGTTGCCGGTGCGGCGATTCCGTACATCTTCAACGAGATCGCCGAAGCGATCATCGGCGACAAGGACCCAGTCACCGGCCTGCCGATCAATTCCGTCCTGAAAGACCCGAACCCCACCGGCATGAAGCTGGTGGACCTCAAGGACGTGGTGTCGTCGGGCAACTGCAAGGACATGGTCCTGATCAGCGACGGCGAGTGCAAATGGGTTGCCAAGCACTTCAATCAGGCCCTCCTCGACAGCGGCATGACCGCGGACGGCGGTGCGGCCCTGGAAAACGTCGGAGGCGGCAAGCGGGTCTACAAGGTCACCGAGAACGGCGTGGCCAAGCTCCGCACGCTGGTCGCCGGCACGGGCGTGACCATCACGGAGAACGCCGATACCATCGTGATCAGTGCGGAGCCCAACGCCCCGTCGCCGTACCCGGAACAGTGCTCCGTCGGTGTCTGCACTGATCCCGGCAAAGTGTTCGGTAACCAGGGCGACACCTACCAGTACCGCTGGATCGACGGCGTCGGCCGGACTGCCGGTTATACCGGCACTTACACCAACATGTCGTTCGAGACGACCCAGTACAAGACCGTGCCGAGCCCGCGGGGCAACGCCCTCATGGCCGACCGCAAGGTCCTGGGCGACCGCTGCTCCGGCTACACCTACGGAGACTGTCCCGCCCTCCCGATCACCATCGAACAGATGAACCCAATCTCGGGAAAATACGAGCAGATCAGCGGCGACTGTGACCCCTGTTCGCCGCCTGCGGCGACTCCAAAGAGCCGCACCGTGGTCAGCACCGACGGCGGGGTCAACGTCCCGTTCGCTGCACCGGCGACGGCGGTAAATACCCAGTACGCATACAACGAGGTCCACAACGTCGGGAACACGATGTACGCCCGTGGAACTGCAAACTCTTGGTACCGCTCGACCGACAGCGGGGCGTCTTGGCAGGCCAGTCCTCACGCGTTCACGGGGAATAACTACAACGTTGCAGCGATTGCGAGTGCTTGATGCCCACCACGATTTACGCCCGCACTGACGGGACCATGTTCCGTTCTACCGACAGCTTGAACTGGTCTCAGATCGCCTCTCCGACGACCAATGTCAGCCACCTGTTCAACGACGGAACCAAATGGTGGGTGTCCGATCATAAATTCTCGTCTGTGTTCGATGGGGCAAATCGAGGTCGGATGTGGTATTCGACGAACGCCGGGGGTTCGTGGACGCAGTTGCCCATCCATGAGGCATACCCGCTAATGTCCGCTCATCTGCGATATGCATCAAACGGCACGGGAGCGGTGGCGTTTGTTGCCCAGGATGGCAAGCTGTACTACTCGAACGACAGCGGCACCACATGGCAGACGCCCGTCACCCTGCCTTTCGACGTGCTGTCGGTGCTCCGATTCTACCACATGAACGGCACCTGGGTGATCACCACGGACGGCTGGCAGGGGTACTACGACAACAGCCACGCCGGTTACCCCATTGGCCAGCGGAAGACCGACACCGGAACGTCGGTGCCGGCCAAGGTTTGGTACTCGACCGACTTGATCTCGTGGGCAAGCAACTCTGGCCCAACGACGCTGGACGCTATCCGCGACATCGCCTGGAACGGCACCTATTGGATAATTTCGGCCCACACTGGCGGCAACGTCCACAGGCTATACAAATCAACCTCGCTCGCGGGGACATTTGAACTCTGCACCTACGGCAGCGGCACCGCGTACAACGGAGGCACTGGCATCTGGTGGGACAGCACCAACAGCCGCCTGCTCGCGGTTGGCGGCAGCATCGGTGTGCAATCCATCGCCGGGGCCGCCATGACGAACGCCCCGACCACGCTCGGTAACACCAGCGGCCTCAACTGGTCGGACATCAAGGGGAAAGTGCTGACGGGTAAATCCGGAAGCGGGTCCACCGTTGGGCTGTGGAAGCTGGATGCGGCGGACAACGTGACGATCCACGATCTGAACGCGGGGACCTACGACTACCAAGGCACGGTCCGGGGCATTCAATTGTTTCCCCAGAAGGACGGTTCGATCACGTTCGAATGCAACTATGACCCGAGCAACAACAACACAGGCGTCGCCCGGACGTACCGTGTCCTGGCCGACGGCACCGTGTCTGTGCTGACCGCGAGTCACCAGCAGTGGACGGCAGGGCTCGACTGCGAAAGCCAGTCCGTGGTCAATCCAGGAGGTGCGATCTGGATTAGTGCCAACTTCGACAAACGGTACCGCAGCACCAACTCCACCAGCACGTGGGAGGCCCAGTGGAATGGGTGGAACTACTTCGCGTATTTCTGCTACCACAACGGATACTACTATGTGATGTCCTGGAGCCAGAGCGACGGCAGCACGCTGACGGTGCCCAAAATCTACCGGTTCAGCGACCTCAACGTGCTGAAACAGCCGACTGAATACTGGGTCCGCACGCCGTACTGCGACCCACCTCCAGAATCCTACTACGCCACCCTGCCACCAACCGGGCGGATGGTGTCGCGGAGCGGTACACTGGTGATGCAGGCGTCCGGGTGGAACCCGCTGCCGCAACACTACCTGAACGGCAGTCTGGTGTGGACCGCAGTGCCAGCGGCTCCGGCCGGTGTCGGCAACAATTACGCAATCAGCGAAGCGGCGGACCGAACGGTCGGCATCGACGTGACCAACAACCGGTACTACTACCGCGACGGGATCGGGGCTTGGAGTGCCGCCCAGATGGTTCCCATCGGTGCGGGCGGGCTGAATTATTACGCCAAAGGCATCGCGTTCGACGGCACTCGCTTCATCATCATGGCGTGACCTCATGACTCTGCATATTCCCGATCCCAAACCCTGTCCGAACATTGCGGTCACCGGCAGCCCGACCAAGCTCTACACGCCCGGTCAGACGACGACGCTCCCGCAGGTGGACATCAACGCCGCCAAGGACCCGCTGGAGGTCACCTATGCGGTGACCACCGGCGAGGGCAACCTGACCGCGACCGCGTCCAGCGGGGCGACGGTCACCGGCAGCGGCACCAAAACCCTGAAGGTGACCGGGCCGCAAGCCGGGGTGAACCCGACGCTCCATTCCGTCGCGTACGTCAGCCCGGCGAACGAGGCGACCGGCAGCGTCGAGATCAGCGTCCGGGTCAAGGACGGCGACAATCAGGTCGGCAGCATGTGCAATGCCGCCAACGGGATCACGCTGATCAGTTCGACCGCGTCGAAGACGCCGAACAAGCCCAAGGCTACCGTCTGCATCAAGGGCAGCGGCGGTTCGATCCGGCTGTTCCTGAACGGCAACGCCCTGCACCCGGACCCGGTGCAGTACGCGGGTTCGATTCTGGCGACGTTGCAGTCGCTGGCGTCGTCGATCAACGGCAACACCTCCGCGACTCCGCCGATCACGGCCTCGGTGAACTCGTCGGCCCTGACCATGGTGCTGACGGTCGGCGTGGCCACGAGCGGCTTCAACGGCATGTCGGTCACGGCTCAGACAACGGGCTCGATGGCCCTGGACAGCAACTGCGGCAACAAATTCGAAGGCGGCACGGACGGCGGCCCGACCTCGCTGTCCGAATGGTTCGACGACTTCCTGGAGAAAGACCTCCAGAACCTGCTGGGGCAGGCCGCGGGCACGTTCGCGACCGGGCTGCTGTTCAGCCACATCCTGCCCAACGAGTCTGATGTTCAGATCAAGTTGCCGTCGGAACTCTTCGAAACCGAGAGTGAGATCCGCATCAGCTTCTTGGTCGAGGGCATGGTCCTCAAGGTCCCGAACACTTACGACGCGAACACCCACAGCTACGGCGGCGGTTGGGACGGCGTGACGTTCAAGGACGCCGTGACCGACGACCCCTGCTGGATTTTCCGCGACTACCTGACGAACAAGCGGTACGGCTGCGGCAATGACCTTCCCCTGACTCCGGCCCAGCAGCGGACGCTGGATCAGGACCTGTACCGGATCAGCCAGTACGGCAACCAAGCAGTGGATTCCGGCCGGCGGGAAAACGGGGCCGTGGTCATGGAACCCCGGTACACCTGCAACACCGTCCTGACTGGCGGTATGAGCAAAATCGAGATTCTCCAGGCTATTGCCAGCGTGTTCAACGGCCAGATGGTCGTCGGTGGGTTCGGCGTGCGGGTCTTCGCGGACATGCCGACCAGCACCAAGCTCCTGGTGAACCAGACCAACGTGCACAAGGACGGGTTCAGCTACTCGGGCGGTTCGATCCGCAACCTGTACAACGTCGCCATGGTGAAATGGAACAACCCGGCGAAGTTCTACGCCCTGGACTTTACCCGATCTGAGGACCGGCCGTCGGTCCTACGGTATGGCGAGAAGATCATCGAGGAGGTGGCGTTCGGCTGCACCTCGGCCGGGCAGGCCGTGAGAAAGGGTAATTGGCTGCTGGCGACCGAGAAGGCCAACCCGCTGCTGGTCACGTATCGGGCCGGTCTGGACCACTCCCAGGTCATCCCTGGCGACGTGGTCATGATCGAGGACAGCGACATCACCCTGTCGCCGCGGTCCGGCCGCGTGACCAGCACGGTCACCACCCACGTGACGTTCGATGCCCCGATCACGATCCCGGCCAGCGGGACCTGGAGCATCCACGTCATGATACCGGACGGCACCATCGCGACCCGGCAGATCGCGTCCTGGCGGGACTCCGCGGGAGCTACTGTCGGCAGCGGCGTGGCTTACGGCTGCAATCTCGCCTCGGCTCTGCCGGCCGTGCCGGTCAACCGGGCAGTCTACAACATCACCGGCACGGCCGCGACGGGTCCGTTTGCCCCGCGGTTGTTCCGAGTGCTGAAGGTAACGGAGCACCGGGAGTTCGGCTACGACGTGGTGGCCCAAGCTTACGACCCGAACAAGTACGCCGCCATCGAGCAGAACGTGCTGGTGTCCGCATAAAAGGAGAGCCATGAGCCGGCCAAAACCGACCATCTTGCACGAATACACGGACCGATCTTACCGCTCGGAGCAAGTACTAGAGGCCGAAGGGGTGTTTGCCGTCGTCCTCGACGGCAAACCCGTCGGAATCCGCACCGTCAACGTCCTGCTGGACTACCCCGGTCCCAAGTACAAGCGGTCGGTGTTCGTCAACAGTGGCCACGCCTTCAACCTCGCCGAGCGGTTGAACAAGATCTTCCGCACGGACGCCTTCAAGGTCATGAAGATGACGTTCGGCGACATCGTGACGGAAGAGGAACTCGCCACCCTGCGTGAATACGGTCAGGTAAATCTGGCAGAACGGCATTCATAAATACCTCCGATTCATTTCGGAGGTGACCGATGGCCGCCGGGCAGTACGACATCTACATCGAACAGGGGGCCACATTCACCCGTGAGATCGAGTGGCTCCAGTCCGACAACACGACTCCTGTTGACCTGACCGGCTACACCGCCCGGATGCAGGTCAGGAAGACGGCGAAGTCGCCCATCGTGGTTGCCGACCTCTCCACCGGAAACGGCCGTATCAGCCTGACCCCCGCTCTGGGGAAGATCAAGCTGATGCTGACCGCGACTGAAACCGCGTCCCTCAAAGACGGCGAGTACGTCTACGATCTCGAACTCCAGTCCGGGACTGGCGTCGTGGAGCGGCTGCTTCAGGGGACCTTTACGATCAACGCCGAGGTCACCCGATGAGCAACACCGTCAAGATCGCCGCCCCCGACAAGGTGACCGTCGTCTCCGTGGGCACCCAGGGGCCGGCCGGTGGTGGTGCCGGCGGGGCCATCACGACCATGACCGACGTGCCGGATGGCTATGGTTCGGCCGGCCAGATCCTGGTCAGCAACGGCGTGGACGGCTACGTCCTGGGCGGCTACACGGATCTCGCCGGGCGGCCGACGCTGGCCCCGGTGGCGATTTCAGGGGCCTACGGTGACCTGACCGGTCTGCCGGTCCTGGCGGCCGTGGCGACCACCGGAGCGTATGGCGACCTGACGGGCCTGCCGACGCTCTCCGCAGTCGCGACCTCGGGCAGCTACAACGATCTCCTGGACCGCCCGGTCCACGTTACCAGCGTCACGGCCGGTCCCGGCCTGACCGGCGGCACGATCACCTCGACCGGCACAATCTCGCTGGCGACCACCGGCGTCGAAGCCGGCAGCTACACCAACGCCAACATCACCATCGACCAGTACGGCCGCGTCATTGCCGCGTCGAACGGCACGGGCGGCGGCGGTTCGGGCAGTGTCACCGAAATCAACACCGGGGCCGGGCTGACGGGCGGTCCGATCACCTCGACCGGCACGATCTCGCTGGCCACGTCTGGCGTCACGGCCGGCAGCTACACGGCCGCCAACCTGACGGTGGACCAGTACGGCCGGCTGACCGCGGTGTCTTCGACCGCCCTGGCCGCTGTGGCGACTTCCGGGGCCTACAGTGACCTCTCGGGTCGTCCGGCTCTCTCTCTGGTCGCGACCTCCGGAGCCTACTCAGACCTCGTCGGGCGGCCGTCCCTGGCCGCTGTGGCGACCTCCGGGGCTTACGCTGACCTGACCGGCCGCCCGACGCTCGGAACGGCCGCGGCCATGGACAGCACGGCGTTCGCGACGGCCGGCCAGGGTGCCAAAGCCGATACGGCGGTGCAGCCGGCGTCGCTGGCGGCGGTGGCCACCTCCGGCCTGTACGGTGACCTGTCCGGCCGGCCGGTGTTGGCAACGGTCGCCACGAGCGGGTCCTACACCGACCTGACCTCGCGGCCGACGCTCGGTACCGCAGCGGCCCAGGACAGTACCGCGTTCGCGACCGCCGCCCAGGGTACCAAAGCCGATTCCGCCCTCCAGAACCTCGTCGAGGACCTGACGCCGCAGCTTGGCGGCGACCTGGACGTGAACGGCAAGAAAGTCGTTGGTGCGTCCGGTGTGATGATCGACGCTCCCGTGATCGCCGTCGAGAACGCCGGGCTGCCTCTGACCATCCAGAAGGGCGACGCCGGGCGTCTCACGATCCTCGGCCTGGAGGGGCTGGCCCTTGAGCCCAACGGGTTCAATGTGCAGGTCGGCGGCGTGCTGACCGGGACACCGGGCAACAATCTGTCGATCCAGGGCGACTCCGCGGCGGTCCTGATCGGCGGAGGCGGCACCAGCATCGTCGAGGTCCTGGGCGACTTGTACCTGTCGTCCGGCTCGGCTGTGACCGTGGACGGCATCAACGCCGACCTGACCCTGCGGCCGACCGGCACCGGCGTCGTGGTGGTTGATGGTTCGGCCGAGGTCCGCGGCAAGGTCGCCGTGGTGGCCGGCTCGGTGACCGCCGAGAAGATCCCGATGTCGGGTTCCACCACGTCTTCGACGCCGGTCAACCTGACCGGTACCACCATCACGCTCGGGGCCAGCACCGCGAAGAGCGTCGAGGTCGTCGTCAAGGGCGTTCGCACCGATTCGTTCGGCGAACTGGCCAAGTACCGCCTGTCGGCGGTGGTCAAGAACACCGCCGGCACCCTGTCCCTCGGCCCGGTGATGAAAACGATCATCCAAGAAGATGACGCCGCCTGGGACGCTGACATCGGCGTCAGCGGCAGCAACGTCGTGATCACCGTGACCGGAGCCTCGGGCAAGACCGTCGAGTGGTCGGCCGTGGTTGACGCGTTCTAAGGAGTAGCCCCATGGCCCTTGTCATCGACAACGCGAATACGAAGCTGAGCAAGACTGGGCTCGCCGACATCACCGTCGGCGATAACCTGACGTTCGCCGACAATTTCGTCAAGAAACCCCGGTTGCAGTCCTACGCGGTGGCGACCGACACCCCAACGATCATTGCCGGGACGGTCTCGCTGAACCTGGACAACGCCAACGCGTTCCAGGTCTCTCTGACCGCCAACGTGACCTCGATCTCGCTCCAGAACGTGCCAGCGTCCGGCCGGCTGGTCGAAATCGCCGTCCAGTTCACCCAGGACGCGACCGGCGGCCGTACCGTGGCGTGGCCGACGAGTTTCAAGTGGCAGGGCGGCATGGCTCCGACCGTGTCCAGTACGGCCAACGCCCGCGACATCCTGTTCGCCCTAACGGTGGACGGCGGGGCCACCTGGAACTGCTCGCTCGCGAAGGATTTCCGCTGATGCTGCTTGGGCGTGGGTTCCCCTACATGGGCGGAGCGTCCATGGCCGCTCCGATGACCTGGGCGACGTACGATGGATCGAAAGATGGCCAGCGTACGCAACTCTGGACTAACGACGCGGCGTGGGACGGCGAATCGTTCGCCCGTTCGACCTCGATGGGTGATGGGGTGTTCCTGTTCGTCCACTTCCGGTACGCCAGCGGGACCAGCCCCGGCACGGCCGGCATCTACGCGTTCGCGATCCGGGTCAACGAGGACAAAACGATCAGCGTCGGTTCCCCGACCGTGATCACCACATCCGGCTATCTGACGTGGGCCGCGTCGCTGTCGGTGCTGAAGGTCGAAGCTGGCAAAGCGGTGGTGTTCCACAACGGGGCTGCGTCACCGTACCCGATCTACGCGACGACCGTGACCGTCGCCAGCGACCTGACTGTGGCAGTCACCAACGGGCCGACCAACATCTCGTCCGTGCTGTCGGGCACCCGCATGGATCACTCCCACGCCATCATGCTCGATGCTTCCCGCATCCTGCTGGTGGGCCGCTCGGATTCCACGTCGTACCGTGTGCGGGCCTATGCCCTGACCTGGAACTCGGCCGCGGGGAAAGTGGACACGATTCCATCGACGACCTACACGGCCGCACACCTCACCATGGAAAACGGTAGCCGGCTGTTCAAAATGTCCGGCACCCAGGCCATCCTGGTGGGCACCAAAACCGGCACACCGTTCGGTCTGGCGGCGGCGGTGTTGACGTACAACGGCACCAGCCTCAGCACCACGAGCGTGTCCACCTTTGGGCAAACCAACGGCACCTGGGGCGACAACTTCGTTTCCAACGACACGACCATCACGCCGGGTGCCGGCGTCTACGGCGTGGGCGAATCCACCACCGGTATGCGGGCGTTTCCGATCAAAAACAACGGCGGCAGTCCGCTGATCGGAACGTCCACGATGCTGACGGGGTCTTCGACCGATTACCGGTTCAATCCGCTGTGGATGACCTCGACCCAGGTGATCGCCATCTGCTCCGACGCCAAGGTGGCAGGCGACAAGGTCTACGTCCACGTGCTCGACTACAATCCGGCGACCAACACCCTGGCCCAGGTCAACGGCCCGGTTCAGATTGAGCCATCCATCGGATCGTTCGGCCTGGAGAGTCACCGGATCGACGCCAACCGCGTCCTCGCCGTCTACACGTCGGACGACGGCGTCACGTCCGCGAAGGTCCTGAGCATTGTTTAGCTGGAGATAATGCGGACAACCATCTTTCACGGTTGTGCATTGGGGTTTATGGGGCAGCCGCGGCGAGTAAATACCCCCGGTGTCGTACCGGGCCTCGTTGCCCGTCGGGCAAGTGGAGGTAGGGATGGACAATACTGGTATGGCGGCCCAATCCAACCGCGAGTTGTACCTGATGCTCGGCCGCATGGAGAGCCAGATCAACTCGTTGATGCAGTTGCTCGAATCCCTCCGGGAGGAGGTCGTCACGAAAGCCGAGCACGCCCGGCTGGTTGACCGCGTGACCACCCTGGAACGGGTTCGCGAGGAATTCGAAGAGGAAATGCGAGACGCCAAGAAGGCGGTCATCAAGTGGGTGGCCGGCGTCCTGTCCGCCCTGGTTCTAGCCGCTGGCACGTGGGCGTGGTCGCACGTGGACATTGGCTGGAGCATCGCGAATCCGCCAGCCATCATCGAGCAGCGGAAGGGCTGAAAGTATCAACCCTTCCGTCCGGGCACGCCCGTTACATCAGCAAACGCCGTCAGGTCAGAACCTTCGTCCGACGTGCCGGACTGGCCCCAGGCAGGCCATCAGAGGGGCGAGGTCCCTTTCTACCGCCGAATGGTCTGAAAGGCGGAATGTCACGCCGACGGCGGAATACGGCGAGATCAATCAAGCTGTAGCCGAACTGGGAGGCGATGGCTTCTCCCGCCTTCTTGGTGGCGAATCCGAAACCCACCCCCCTGGAAGTAAACCGAAGCCCCCACCTGACCCGGCGGCTCAAGCAGGCGGAAATTATCTCTTCAATGTGCTTCTTGTCGGATTCTGACCGCCAAAACAGAAGAGTCGTTTTGCCGTCGTCGAGACAACTGCACTGCCACTGAGGACAGTCGGATTCGAGGTCAAGGTCGATGAAAAACGGCCACACCCTTCCTGTCAAACCACGAAGTCGCCATGACGGAACCGTCGTGGGTTCAACCGCGAAGGTCTTGCAGGGATAGCAATTTTTGTAGTTTCTCACGTACACAAACTCCTCCAGGTTCCGCCATCGTTGCGACGGCAGATTCTCAGCCTTCTTGAAGGCCAAGACCCCGAGGAGTGGGGTCGAACGTTTTCAGCCTACCCGAGGCCGTCCTGAATGTAAACCGGCTGCCCCCACTCCTGGCCTGCCCAGACCCAACCGCGGAATCCCAGGATGTCAGGCTGGGTCGAAAGAAACGGCCCGCACATGTGGAGGTCGCCGCCGTCGATCCGGCCGAATTCCAGCCACGCCAGGAAGTTGTCACCGGCCAGCCGCCACATCGGCTTCAGGCCGTGCAGGCGGGCGTTGCCGAGGTCGTCCACAACCACCTCGATTCCGCCGGGTACGCACGCCTGGACGGCCGCCAGGGCATGTTCGATCCGGCCGACCCGGACCCAAACCAGCCCGGTATAGAAGCCGGCCGGCAGGGCGTGCAGCCATTTCCCGAACGGCGGCCTGATCCGGACCCAGAACCCGTTCCTGCATCGCGTGCCGCCCAGGTCGGCCAGATCCCGGAAGCAGGTCGCCCAGCCAACGACCTCTCGGTGCACCAGGGCGTACCGTGAGGTGATCGGGATGTCGTGAATCCACCGGGCCATGGCCAGCAACTCGCGGCACCGGCAGGCCGGCGTCGCTGCCTGCAACGCGGCGATCCGCTCCCGTTTCTCGATGTTGAGTCGCCGCCGGATCACGCCCTTGCGGGCTCTGACCTGCCGGGCCGTGAGATCGCCGTGTTGGTAGCCTTCGTAGATTTCCATCCAGGCGTCGATCAGCCACGTCATTGTCGCCGCCGGAGGGCATGGAGGAGGTCTTCGAGTAGGTAGGACGCCCTCACGGCGTCACCGCCTGCCTCGTTTTCTGTGATGTAGGCCGTCAGGGCCTCCACCGCGGCTGTGGTCGCGTCGCCGCCCTCGAAGCAGTGGTGCAACTTCCCGCTGGTCGTCACCGCGTACAGGGCCAGCATGTGCTTGGTCGGTCGGGTGGGCGGTTCAACCAAGTACCACTTGATCGCTTCGAGCAACAGGTTGAGCCGGCCTGGGTCGTCTTCAGCCGCCCGCATTGGTGACTCCACGGGCTATATGGTCGCGGAGAATATTCCGGAGATCGCTCGCGGCCTTGCACTCCGCGGCGTTCTGGTTCTCGCTCTCGCGAAGGTCGGTGAGGTATTTGGTCAAAACGTCGCAGGCGACCAACGCCGATTTGGCGTCGGCGAAGCAGTCGGTCGCCGACCACTCGTCGCCGAGCCGCATCGTGATGTTGTAGTCGTCCAATACGTCGCGGTATTCGCGGTATTTCCGCTCCAGTCGGGCCTTTTTCCATTCCAAAACAGATCGAGCCGCCCTCGCCATCACCTGAGCGTAGGCGGGCGGGGGAGCGGGCGGCTGGGGTGAGGGTGGCTGGGGGCGGGCTCTCACAGCAGTTTCCCCACGAAGGCATCGGCGATGGCGTCCCCGAGGCCGCTGGGGAACTCGGACCCGGCCGCCGCTTGGTTCAGATGGATCGAGTGGGCGATCAGTTTCTCGCCCCGTACGTGCATCGGCATCAGGGTGACGATCACGCTCGGGACGATCTCCAGTACATCGTCCAATTTGCTGAAGATGACGCTGACGTTGCCGTTGGCCCCGAGCGTGATTCCGTAGCCCCTGTTGACGACGCGGAACAACACGTCGCCGAATTCCGGAAGGAACATGACGCCTGTGGCCGTGCCGTCCGGGTGTTTTATTTGGGCATGATCCAACGCCCAGTCGGCAGCCTGCTGGAATGCCGCCGTCTGCCGATTCGTGATCTGGTCGCTGGGGTCGAGCAGGAATAGTCTTCTGGTCCGCATGGCCGCCTCCTCGTTGTGCAACAAGGCTTCGCCAAAGCCGATCAGGCTTCAAACACTCATTGAGCTATACACGGGAAAGCACGACGCATACCACCATACTACATTTGGCGATATTAATGTATGCATACGTGCATTTTAGATTGTGGTTACTTGGGGTTCCACTCTGGAGTTGTCGATCAGTACTTGAGGTCGCCACAGAGTCAGGACTGGCATGCTGACGAAGAGTTGGTGGACGGAATTCTGCGAATTCTGGGTAGGTCGGCACGCGGTGGTGTCTCGGGCGGTCGGTGGACCGTTCTAAATGAGACCCAGGACCCCGTGCTGCCCTAGCTTAATCAGTGTCGCCAGCCTCCAGCAGCTTCCGCCGGTGGTCGTACTCAGCCCGCCGGACGCGGGAGGTTAACGGCTGGCCGTAGTGGTTCTGGATCATCTTCATGCTGGTCCCGGCCCAGTCGGCGATGATGTGGGGGTTCAAAGTCGTGGTTTCGATTTCTTCCGTGATGGCCGAGTGCCGGAGGGACCCAAGTGAATACAGGTTTCCCTGGGCGTCCTTTTCCACGCCGGCTTTCTTCAGCAGGCTCTCGAACCCGACATAGAAAGTCGTGATGGCCGTGCGGTTACGGTTGAGCCAGAGGGATTCATGGGGTTCCGGCCGGAAACCGTAGTGCTTCTCGTAAAAGCCCGGCAGCGTCTCGGCGATCCGGAGGACCTCGGGGATGAACCGAAAAATCGGCTCGACCACCCGCTCGTGCCCGGCGAATTTGATCGGCGGCACGTGCAGCATTAGCGTCCGCTCGCCGTTGTCCAGCACGGTGGGCCGCAACGATCCGAACGTCAGGCTGTAGCCCTCGGAGACCCGCAGACCGTACGCCCTGACGATGGTGCAGAACCACCAAAGGATCTGGCGGGAGCGTCGGGAATCCCCGAACAACTTCGGCGGGTCTAGCCAGCCGTCATGGACGAACTTGTCCAACCGGTCCCACTGTTCGCGGGTGAACGCCGGGCGTTTCTTCGGCGGGCTGACCCGCGTGTTCTGGATGGAATACCGGGGGATCTGACTTTTTTTGATCCAGCCCTGGGCCACGCAGAAATTGAACAGGCTGTTGAACTGTGACTGGTCGCGGGCCTTGGTCGCCAACGTAGGGGGCTTACGTTCTTCGGGCCGGATTTTTCGAATCAGCCGGGTATCCCCCCGGTAGTAGGGGATCTCATGCACCTCCTTGCCCGGCCCCTCGAACCAGTATGTCGTCCGCCAGTGCTGCCATCGCGTCAGGTGATCCTCCGTCACCTCGTCCACGGTCAGCTTGAAGAAGGGCTCATAAGGGATCACGAAGCGGTTGAGGAATACGCGGTGGTGCTTGTGGCGGTCCTGGGAGATACGGCCATTCAGGAGGTCCCGGTTCAGGCTGATCATGAACCGCTCGGCGGCGACCTGCACCGTCGGGATCTTCACCGTGTTGAGGGCCTTGCCCCGGCCGACCTGCTCCCGCAGGCGGAAGTAAAGCCGCTCGGCGAAGCTCATGACCTCGGGGCCGGGATGGCCCCTCGTGGCGATCCGGTCGCGGAGTTCGGCGAACTCCCACTCCTTCGTCAGAGCTTCGAAGTGCCGGTCCGAGTAGCTGAACTGGTCGGCCAGCCGGCCTTCAACACGTGGCTGATCCGGGAGAGAAATTCTGTAATAGGTCTTGGCCCGTCCTCGTGCCGAGTCAGGCCAGAACAAGTAAATCTGGTAAACCGGGTGCTTCCAGGACACGGCGTGCTTCGGCATTCCGCTAACCCCTTGATCCGACAGGGAGGGGCGGCAGGGTGGGCTTTCCCCCTTTCCCCACGTTTTCCCCAAGCTTCGGCCTGAGGGTAGGGGGAAGGGCCGATGGCCGTCAACGCCTTGATATCTCTACTGGTTCTCTTCTGGGGTCGCCGGGGGATGGGGAAAGTGAAGCCAAGTAAATCCTTGATCTGCTTAACTTTCCCCAGAGACTAACGTTCCTCGATCATCGCCTCGTCGATGCCGGTCTTGGCGACCCGCTCGGCGATGGTGGCGGACTGGGGGGTGGGAACGGCGGTCTGGTCCAAAGCGGTCGGGTCCTGAAAAACATGAGGCGAACAAGACCCGGCACTATACCCGTCCCGGCGGCACACCGCCACCCGTGCGGGGCTGTAAATTCCCTCTCCCCTCTGGGGAGAGGGCTAGGGTGAGGGGGTTGCGCTTGTGCCGGACGTGGCGCCACGCGCATCCCCCTCACCGGCCCTTCGGGCCACCCTCTCCCCGGAGGGGAGAGGGTTATGAACGTCAGCGCTTTCTTCACCCCTACCGGACGATGACCACCACCAACCGCTTCGGCCCGTGGACGCCGTAGGCCAGTGTCTGCTCGATGTCCGCCGTCTTCGACGGGCCGGAGATCAGCAAGGCGTTGGTCGGCATGCCGTCGGCCCAGCGGTTCTCGGTCATCGCCTGCCAGAAGGTGTCGTACAGCGCGTCGGCGCGCAGCAGCGCCAAGTGCATGTGCGGCACCAGCGACATCAGCCGCGGCTCCTCAGGCGTCGGCCAGACGATCAGGCTGCCGGTGTCGGCGATGGCCCCCAGCGTCGTGGTGATGCCGGCGTCGATGCCGTCGAACAGCCGCTCCTTGAAGGTCTCGACCCGGTCGGCGTAGGGGATCAGCTCCGGACCGCCCGCCATCCCGGACGCCGCCCATTCGGATGAGAGGCGCCCCCCGGCCTCGGTCGCCGGGCCGAACAGCAGGTTGCGGGTGCCCTGCGCCGTGAGGAAGGCCTGGACGTCGGCGGGCCAGTCGGCCTCGGTCGTCTCCAGGAATTCCGTGTGGACGGCCTCCATCATGCGCTTGATGCGCTCCAGCCGTTCCGCGCCGTCCCAGCGCTTGTTGCGCAGGACGGCGAAATCGGACTCCGGCGGGGTCAGCGGGTGGGCGTCGCGCCCGGCGCGCAGCTTGCCCAGGATCGCGTTTCTGGACTCAGACATCGGGAATCCCCTTTTCGCGGGCGAGGGCGTGGAGCGTGCGGTTGGCGAAGCGCGGCTTGGCCCGCACGTTCGTCCACTCCTTCAGCAGCGGCAGGCTGGCGGGCGCGGCGTTGCCCAGCTTCGCCAGCAGCGCCGTCGCGAACTGGTAGGCGAGCGGCGAGGCGTAGGTCATCGACCAGCCCTTCCACACCATCGCCTCCGCCTTGCTGGCGTGCGATCCGGCGCCCCGCACCGCGTCGCCGGGATGAACGGCCTCCGACCGCAGGCGGCCCATGATCTCGACGATGGGGATCTTGACCGGACAGATCTCGACGCAGGCGTTGCACATGGTGCAGGCGTGCGGCAGCTCGCCCCGCTTCTCCAGCCCTTCCACCTGCGGCATCAGGATCGAGCCGATCGGGCCGGGGTAGGGCGCCTGATAGGCATGGCCGCCGACCTTGGTGTAGACGGGGCAATGGTTCATGCAGGCGCCGCAGCGGATGCAGCGCAGCGTGTTGCGCAGCTCCTCGTCGGCATAGATGCCCGACCGCCCGTTGTCGAGGATCACCAGATGGATCTCGTTCGGGCCGTCCTTTTCGCCCTCCTTGCGGGGGCTGGAGATCATGTTGACGTAGGTGGTGATCGGTTGGGCGGTGGCGGAGCGGGTCAGCAGGCTGATGACCGGCGGCACGTCCTCCAGCTTCTCGACGACCTTTTCCAGGCCCATGACGGCGATATGGACGGGCGGCACCGTGGTGCTCATGCGCCCGTTGCCCTCGTTCTCCACCAGACAGAGCGTGCCCGTCTCCGCCACCGCCATGTTGACGCCGGAGATGCCGACGTCGGCGGTCGCGAACTTCTTGCGCAGGACGCGGCGGGCGAGGTCCGTCAGCTGGGCCACGTCCTCGGTGTATTCCGCTTCCTTGATCTTCTGCTTGAAAAGATGGGCGATCTGCTTGGTGTTCATGTGGATCGCCGGCATGATGATATGCGAGGGCATCGCTTCATCAAGCTGGACGATGTATTCGCCAAGGTCGCTTTCCAGGCTCTCGATGCCGTGCTTTTCCAGGAAGGCGTTGAGGTGCATCTCCTCCGACACCATCGACTTGCCCTTGACCACCAGCTTCGCGTTCACGCGCTGCATGATGGAGAGGACGATGGCGTTGGCCTCGTCGGTGGTGGACGCCCAATGGACCTGGATGCCGTTCTTCGTGCAGTTGGCTTCCAGCTTTTCCAGCAGTTCCGGCAGCTTGGACAGGGCGCGCAGGCGGACCGAGGCGCCGAGCGTCCGCACCCCGTTCCATTCCGCGGTGTCGGCGAACTGCACGGCGCGCTTGGACATCAGCCCGTCCATGGCCCGGCGGAAGTTGCCGCGGAGCTGCTGGTCCTGGAGCGCGGCGCTGGAGGCCTTCGCGAAGTTGATGCTCGTCTCACCCATGGGTGCGCTCCTTCAGGAACTGGGCGATGTGGACTCCGCGGACCGGCTTCTTGCCGCCCTCCAGCGCGCCGGAGATGTTCATCAGGCAGCCGCAGTCGCCGGACACCACGGCCTTCGCCCCGGTGTTCTCGATGTCCGCCACCTTGTCGCCGACCATGGCAGCCGAAATCTCCGGATGGCGCACGGCGAAGGTGCCGCCGAAGCCGCAGCATTCCTTCTCCCGCTGCAACTCGACCAGCTCGACATTGGCGAGCTGGCGCAGCAGGGCCTTCGGCTCGTCGGTCACGCCCATTTCGCGCTGGGCGTGGCAGGAGGCGTGCCACGTGATCTTCACCGGTGGCCCCTGGTCCTCGAATTTAACCTTGAGGACCTGGACGAGGAACTGGGTCAGCTCCCACACGCGCGACGCCACCTGACGGGCGCGGGCCTCGTCCGGCTCGCCCTTGAACAGGTCGGGCCAGTGCTTGCTCATCATGCCGGCGCAGGAGCCCGACGGCACGACGATGGGCCAGTCACCGGGGAAATAGTCCAACTGCGCGCGGGCGACCTTCAGCGCCTCCTCCCGGTAGCCGGAGTTGTAGGCGGGCTGGCCGCAGCAGCTCTGCCCCTGCGGGAAGACGACGCGGACGCCCTGCGCCTTCAGCAGCTCCATGCCGGCCATGCCGGCTTCCGGGTAGAACAGGTCGACCAGACAGGTGCCGAAGAAATAGACGCTTTCGGGCCGCTCGATGTCGGGGCGGTTTGTGGTGCCGTCGTGGCTCATGATTTTCCTCCCTCCCGCCTCAGAACGCGGGTTCCGACGCGCGCGCGGAAGCCGTGGCGGGAGCCTTTGGCGTCGAGCAGGCATCGACCAGATAGACGATGGAACGGTACGGCAAGCCGGAGTGGTCGGACAGGCCGATTTCGCAGGTCCGGCTGTTCGAATAGCCGGCCTTGGCCCCGGCGGGGATGTCCTTGGACAGGTGGCGCAGGGCGTGGGCGTTCAGCTCCGGCGTGGTGAAACCCTTGTCGCCGGCGAAGCCGCAGCAGCCGACATCCTCCGGCACCACCACCTGGGTGGCGCAGGCGGCGGCCACCGCCTTCATCTTGGCATCCAGCCCCATGCGGCGGGTGGAGCAGGTCAGGTGCAGCACCACCGGCTCCGTCTGCTTGGTGAAATTCAAGCGATCCAGCAGATGATCGTGGATGAACTCCACCAGATCCAGGACCTGGAGCCCGGCGTCCTTCAGGTGCTTCTTCAGCCGGAAGGAGCAAGGGCTGGTGTCGAGAACCACCGGGGCCGTGCCGTCGGCGCTGGCTGCCCAGATGGCGCGGACCATCTCCTCCGCCTTGGCGTCGGCCTGGGCGGCGAGGCCCTTGCTCTCCAGCGGCATACCGCAGCACAGCGAGGCCAGCTGCTCCGGATAGGCGACGCGGTAGCCGGCCTTCTGGAACAGCGCCTCCACCTTCACCGGCAGCGGGGTCTTCTCCGGATCGTTGGCGGCGGGACCCATGCTGCGGCTGGTGCAACTCGGCACATAGACGACGGTCGGTGTGTTGGCGGTCGGCGCGTCGGCGGACGCCTTGGCCTGGGGCAGCGGCGTGAAGTTGGTCGGGGTGGGCAGGGCGCGCGGCAGATGCGGCAGGCGCTGGCCGGTGACGTTGCGCAGCTTCTCGAACAGCCCGTTCGCCGTGTCGTCGCCCAGCGTCCGCTTCGCCAGATCGGCCAGCTTCAGGCCGGTGCGGGCAACCGACAGCGCGCCGGCGGTGTGTTCGGCGACGTAGGTGCCGAACCCCTGGGCCATCGTCCCGCGGCGGTCGCCGCGGATCGCCTTGATGAGCAGCCCGGTCTCGATCCCCACCGGGCAGGCGGTGGAACAGAGGCCGCAGGCCGCGCAGGTGTCGATGCCCTGGTAGTCGTAGGCCTCGTGCAGCGCGCCGAGCCGCGCCGCGTCCGCGCCCGTGGCCTCAAGACGCGAAATCTCGCGCCAGCCGACGATGCGTTGACGGGGGGAGAGCGTCATCTTGTGCGACGGGCAGGTCGGCTCGCAGAAACCGCACTCGATGCAGGTGTCCACCAGCGGGTGGGCGGCGGGCATCGCCTTCAGGTTCTTGAGATGCGCCTCCGGGTCGTCGTTCAGGATGACGCCGGGGTTCAGCAGGCCCTGCGGGTCGAGCAGCGCCTTGATCTCCTTCATCAGGCCATAGGCCTGCGGACCCCACTCCATCTCCACGAAAGGCGCCATGTTGCGGCCCGTGCCGTGCTCCGCCTTCAGCGAGCCATCGTACTTGCGCACCACCTGATCGCACACCGCGTCCATGAAGCGGCGGTAGCGGTCCACCTCCTCGTCGGTGTCGAAGGCTTGGGTGAAGACGAAGTGCAGATTCCCTTCCAGCGCGTGGCCGAAGATGATCGCCTCGGTGTAGCCGAATTTCAGGAACATTGCCTGAAGTTCGACCGTCGCCTCGGCCAGCCGGTCGAGCGGGTAGGCCACGTCCTCGATGATGACCGTGGTGCCGACCTTGCGCATGGCGCCGACCGCCGGGAACAGGCCCTTGCGGATCTTCCAGTAGCTTTCGCCGAGCTTGGCGTCGGTGGTGAAGGTGGGCGGGAACAGGGTCTGGGTCTGGGCGATCACCGCGCTGACCGCGGCGATGTTGGCGTCCAGCGCCGCCGCATCCTCGCCGCGGATCTCCACGAGCAGGGCGGAGGCGTCCGGCCCCAGCCCGCCGATGAAGTCCGGCATGCCCGGCTTGCCCTCGACCGAGCGCAGCGAGGCGCGATCCATCAGCTCCACCGCCGAGACGGGCGTCGGCTTCATCAGCGCGACGGCGCGGCAGGCCTCCCCGATGTCCGGGTACATCAGCAGCGCGTTCGCCTTGTGGGCGTGTTCCGGCACCGTGTTGTAGGTGATCTCGGACAGGAAGCCGAGCGTGCCCTCCGACCCGATCATCAGGTGCTGGAGGATCTCGACGGGCTCCTCGAAGTCCACCAGGGCGTTCAGGCTGTAGCCGGTGGTGTTCTTGATGCGGAACTTGTTGCGGATGCGCTCCGCCAGCTTGTCGTCGGCGCGGGTGCGGGCGGCCAGATCGGACAGGCCGGACAGCAGGGCGCCGTGGCTGACGGCGAATGCGGCGCGGCTGGCGGCGTCGCCGGTGTCCAGCAATGTGCCGTCGGCCAGCACCAGCCGCATGGAGGCCAGCGTGCGGTAGCTGTTCTGGGCGGTGCCGCAGCACATGCCGCTGGCGTTGTTGGCCGCGATGCCGCCGATCTTGGCGGTGGCGATGGAGGCCGGGTCCGGACCGATCTTGCGTCCGAAGGGAGCCAGCTTGCGGTTCGCCTCCGCCCCGATGACGCCGGGCTGGAGGGTCACCGTCGCCGCACCCGGCGGGATGGTGCAGCCGCGCCAGCTGTCGCCCAGCAGGACCAGGACGGAATCGGTGACCGCTTGGCCCGACAGGCTGGTGCCGGCGGCGCGGAAGGTCACCGGGGTCTTCAGCTCCCGGCAGAGGTTGAGCAGCCGCACCACCTCGCCCTCGGCCTCGACGATGGCGACGATCTTCGGGATCAGGCGGTAGAAGCTGCCGTCGGTTCCGTAGGCCAGCGTGCGCAGCGGGTCGGTGACGAGGCGTTCGTCCGGCATGAACTCCCGGAGGGCCGCGTGCAGGCGGTCATAGGGCGCGGGCAGCATCGGTTCTCGGGGCCTCCGGATCTGGGACCGCGCGACGACTCCTCCGTGATCGCCGGTCCGGGTTGCGCGTGCTGGGGCGACGTTTGTTTCCGCCCGTCGGACGGACGGCTTGTTGTGTGCCACAGTCAGTACGTCGGATAATCGATTTGCTGAGTGGCCGCAATGGTAAAATGAATTGACCAAACGCAGCGCTGTGATGCTGCAATGCATAAAAAAATAAGGCGGACAAAGAAAGCGGCGCCTCCCGACCGGATGGAAGGCCGAGCGGCGCCGTAGGGAATAAAGCTCGGCAGTGGATGACGCCCCTTCTCCCTGGGGGAGGAGAAGGGGGTTCGGACCTCGACGCTTACGGGATCATCCAGGGCAGGATGTAGGCCTGGATCATGGTGATGACGCCGATGATCGCGACGAAGAACAGGCTGTGCTTCACGGTGAAGCGGAACAGCTCGGACTCGCGGCCGACCAGACCCACCGCGGCGCAGGCCACGGCGATCGACTGCGGGGAGATCATCTTGCCGGTGACGCCGCCGGTCGTGTTGGCCGCGACCATCAGCACGTCGGACACGCCCACCTGCTGCGCCGTGGTGGCCTGCAGGCCGCAGAACAGCGCGTTGCTCGACGTGTCGGACCCGGTCAGGAACACACCCAGCCAGCCCAGGATCGGCGAGAAGAACGGGAACAGGAAGCCCGTGCCGGCCAGCAGCAGCGCCAGGGTCGAGGACAGGCCCGAGTAGTTGGCGATGAAGGCGAAGGCCAGGACCATGCCGATCGAGTAGATCGGGCGCTTCAGCTCGCTGACCGTCTCGACGAAGGTCTTCACGCCGTCGGCCGGGCGCATCTTCAGCATGACCATCGTGATGATCGCGGAGATCAGGATGGCCGTGCCGGTGGCCGCCAGCAGGTCGAGCTTGTAGACGGCGTCGATGGGCTTCGGCGAGGCGACGATCGGGGCGGCCTTTAGGACCAGCTTGTCCAGGCCGGCGATCGGGAAGTACAGCACCGTGTCGGCCAGCGCGCCGCCCTTGACGAACAGGGCCTTGAAGGGCTTCAGGCTCCAGATCGTGACGATCACGGTCAGGATCAGGAAGGGCGACCAGGCCTTGGCGATCTCACCGGCGCTGTAGCTGCGCTGGGCGTTGAACTCGCTCGAGGCCATGGCGCCGACCGACTGCGGCACCGGACCCGACGCCAGCGGGGAGTTGGCGAAGCGGAAGATCGCCTTCGGCTTCCAGAACTTCAGGAAGACGGTGATGCTGACGAGGCTGACCAGGGCGGAGGTGATGTCCGGCAGCTCCGGCCCGATGAAGTTGGCGGTGAAGTACTGGGTGACGGCGAAGGTGCCGCCGGCGACCAGGATGGCGGGCCAGGTCTCGCGCACGCCCTTCCAGCCGTCCATGATCATGATGATCCAGAAGGGCACGAAGACGGACAGCAGCGGAAGCTGGCGGCCGGCCATGGCGCCGATCCGGAACGGGTCGAGCGAGGTGACCTGACCAGCGACGATGATCGGAATGCCCATGGCGCCGAAGGCCACCGGGGCGGTGTTGGCGATCAGGCAGAGACCGGCGGCGTAGAGCGGGTTGAAGCCCAGCCCGACCAGCAGCGCCGCGGTGATGGCAACCGGCGCGCCGAAGCCCGCAGCCCCTTCCAGGAAGGCGCCGAAGGAGAAGCCGACCATCAGCATCTGAAGCCGCTGGTCCTCGGTGATCGACACCACCGACGAGCGGATGATCTCGAACTGACCGGTCTTGACCGTGATCTTGTAGAGGAACACGGCGGCCACGATGATCCAGGCGATGGGCCACAGACCGTACAGGAAGCCGTATCCGGCGGACGCCAGCGCCATGCCGACCGGCATCTTGTAGAAAAGGATGGCGACGGCCAGCGAAATGGCGACGGTGATGGTGCCCGCGACGTGGCCCTTCATGCGCAGCATCGTCAGCGCGATGAAGAAGAAGATGATCGGCAACGCGGCCACAAGTGCCGAAAGCCAAAGGTTACCCGCGGGATCGTAGACTTGTGTCCAGGGCTGCATGTTTCCTACCTATGCCGCAGATTCTCGGTTCTGCGCTTTGGCCAGCGACCATGAGTGGAGCCCGGATCCGCGCGTCTTATCCGGACGCGCGCCGCCTGTCATTCCACGGCCGATCGGTCGTGGAGATCAGTTTTTTTCTTGGGTTGGGCTCCGGTCAAAACTTATGACCAAAGGCTCAGAACGGATACATTGGGTCGCAATGGTTGGCAATAGGGAAAATTCAATTTACCGTCAGCGTCGCGAGAGACTTTTTCTTGCCCGTGGTATTACCACCTGACCCCTCCGATGGTGGCGCGGTCGGGAAACGGTGCCACGGGGCTCGCTGGGGCTGGACGTGCGAAAGCCGTGACGATATCTAACCTTCTGGATCGGGCGGGATTTCTGCGGATGCAGGGCAAGGGGCAAGGCAAGGGAATGATAAAGCCGGCCAAGTTGGCGGACGCCATCGCGGACCATCTGGAGACGCTGATCCGGGAGGGCGTGCTGCGTCCGGGGGAGAAGCTGCTGCCGGAACGGGATCTGGCGCTCAAGCTGGACGTCTCGCGCCCCTCCCTGCGCGACGCGCTGGAAAAGCTGGAGGAGCGTGGGCTGCTCGTCTCCGGGCGCAACGGCACGCACATCGCTCAGTTCCTGGCGCCCATCGCCGCCCCGCTGGCGGCGCTGCTGCAATCCGATCCGGACGCACCGTTCCATTACCTGGAGTTCCGCACCTCCATCGAGGCCGCCGCCGCCAAGCTGGCCGCGCAGCGGGCGACCGACCTCGACCGCAAGGCGATCCGCGCCCTGGCCCAGCGCATGCGCGACGCCCATGGGAAGGATGATCCGTCGGAAGAGGCCGACGTGGACGCCCAGCTTCACCTCGCCTTCTACGAGGCGGCGCACAACACGGTGATGCTGCACATCATGGGCGCGCTGTCGGAAATGCTGCGCAACGACGTGTTCTACAACCGCGACCGGCTCTACACCCGGCCCGGTGTGCGCGACCTGCTGCTGGACCAGCATCTGGCCATCGTCGACGCGGTGCTGGCCGGCGACGCCGAGGCCGCCCATGCGGCGGCGGAGGCGCACGTGATGTTCACGCTGCACACCCTGCGGGAAATCCGCGAGGACGACACGCGGTTGGAGGCCTCCCTGCGCCGCATCGGGCGCACCGACCTGATCGAAACCACCGAACGGGCCTGAGCCCGGTCCGCCTGAGCCCCGTCTGATCGTCCGTCATTCGGGAACCCGAGGGCCATTCTCGGTTTTACACGGCTGTAGGCCAAGGGAGGTCCAGCCGTGCCCACCGCAACGCCATTCGTCGAAACGCTGCCGTCCATCATTCCCTATTGCGGTGCTCCGCCGGTGCCGGACGGGTTCTGGAGCGCATGGAACGGCGATCCGGTCCTGCTGTCCGTCTTCGCCCTGGCCGCCGTGGGATACGCGGCGCTGGCAAAGCGGCATGGGGCGGCCATGGAGCGGCACCAGCCTTGGTGCTTCGCCGCCGGGTGGCTGGTGCTGTTCGCCGCCTTCGTGTCGCCGCTGTGCAACCTGACCTCCGCCCTGTTCTCGGCGCGGGTGGTTCAGCATCTCCTGACCATCCAGGTGGCGGCGCCCCTGCTGGTCCTGTCCTGGCCGATAGGCGCGGTGCGCTGGCCCAACTGGGCGCGGACCCTGGCATCACCCCTGGCCGTTCCGGAAATCGCCTGGGGGCTGTTCGGGCTGTTCCTCTGGGTGTGGCACCTGCCGGGACCCTACATGGCGGCGCTGCGCTTCGACGCGGTGCTGTGGGGCATGCACGCCAGCCTGCTCGTCGGCGCGGTCGCTGCGTGGCGGACGGTGCTGGCCCCGGACGGCCCGGCGATGCGGGGGAGGGGCTTGCTGTCGGCCTTCGGCACCTCGGTCCATCTCGCCATCCTGGCGGCGCTGCTGATCTTCGCCCCGCAGCCGCTGTTCGTCTACCATCTGGACACGACGGCGCCCTGGGGCCTGTCCGCCCTGGCCGACCAGCAGCTCGGCGGCCTCATCATGGGGGTGGTCGGGGCGGCGGTCTATGTGGCGGTCAACCTCTATGCCCTGGCGCGCTGGCTGATGGTGCCCGAGCGGCAGCGCACCTGACGTGACGCTGCGGTTGCCGCCGCAACCCTCACGGACGCGCGGACACCGACCCCGCGGTTCGCAGGCTGAGGGCGTCGTGCAGCGAGGCGGCCAGCGTGCGGGCCACACAGTCGTAGCCGAAGTCGTTCTGATGGATGCCGTCCGGTCCCACCAGATCGTGCATGGCGGCCTGCCGGGTTTCCACCCACTGGCGCATCACCGCGTAGCGGTGGAACAGGCCGACCCCTTCCTCCGCCGCGACGCGGGCGATGCGGGCCTCCATCTCCTCGTGCCGGGGCTTTGCCAGCATGGCCGGGGCGTATTGCAGGTCCATCAGCACGACGTCCAGACCGGCGCCCTTCAGCATCCGCACGCCGCTGCGGATCACCTGTTCCGCCGCGTCGGGATCGTCGCCGCGCAGGACGGTGTTGGCCGCCACCTGCCAGATCACCAGATCGGGGGCCTCGTCCAGTACGTCGCGCTGGAATCGTTTCAGCATGTCGGGTCCGGTCTCCCCGTTGGCGCCCTTGTTGAGGACGGTCAGGGCGAGCCCGGGGTAACGCGCGCCCAGATGCTCGGCGAGGCGCGCCGGGTAGCTGTGCTCCGCTTTGCTGGCTCCGGCCCCGGCGGTGGAGGAGGAGCCGATGGCGACGATGCGCAGCGGCCCGCCGGCGGCCAGAGCCCGCGCGCCGTGCGGCAGCGGAACGGCAAGGTCGGCGGTCTGAACGGACACGGCGCAGGCCGCAGCCCCTGCCGGCTCGGGCTTGGCCGTCAAGCCGGCGAGGAAAGGGGCGAGGGACAGCAGGGCGGCTGAGAGGACGGCGGCCCTCCGGCCACGGGTCCGGGGGGCGGGCGTGCCTGTCACGGAGCGGGTCTCCCGGCGCGGTCGATCATGGTGGACACGGTGTCGGCCAGGATGCGGCCGAGGCAGCGGTGGACGAACTGGTAGGCCTGCAGCTTTTCCTCCTTGGAGTCGGGGGCGAAGCCGACGCGGCCCTCCTCGAACCAATGCCGCATCATCTCGAAACGGGGGAAATGGACCACGTCGCTGTTCTGCGACACCCACTCCACATAGTCCAGGTAGGGCTGGAAGGTGATGAGCTGGGTCGTCTGGGGGCTGTACTGCATGTCCATCAGGATCACATCGGCGCCGCGCCCCTGGGCTGCCGCGATTCCGTGGCTCAGAGCCTCCCCGAAGCGGTCCGGCCCGATGTTCCGCATGGCGTCCGCCGTCCCCACCTGCCAGACCAGCAGGGAGGCGGCGGAGGAGGCCAGTTCCCGGTTCAGGATGGGCAGCATCTCCTGCGCGGTCGCCCCCGGCGCGTTGCGGACGGTCACGCTGACCTTGCGGTCGGGCAGCCGGGCCGCCAGTTCCTTTTCCAGCAGGGCCGGATAGGCGGTGTCGGGTCGCGAGCCCGCCGAGTTCAGCACCAGGATGGGCAGCGCGCCGCCGCGCTTCAGCCGTTCCCAGGCGCGCGGCAGGGCGCCGTCGATGGTGTAGACGGTTTCCGGAACGGCGCAGGGATCGCTGGGCGTCTCCGACGCCGCCTGCGCGACGCCCATGCCGATGGTGGCGGTCAGTCCCGCGAGGACGGCCAGGGTCAAGACGGTCGCGCGCTTCATGCGCTCGGGTCCTTGGCTGGGGCCATTGGGGCGTCAGGGACCAATGGGGCGGCGGGTGCCGCGGGCGGGGCGGATGCCGATTGGCGTGGCGGCCGTCCCACGGACTGATACCAGGTCAGCACCCGCGCGGCGGCCACCATCACGGCGATTCCGGCGAGTGTGACCGAAAACTGGGCCAAAAGCGAGGCGGACCAGTGGTTCAGCACCGTCTGGCCGGCGAAGGACAGGAAGATGCCCAGGCAGAAGACCTGAAGCGACTGCCGCCCGCACAGGATCACCGGCGCCAGCGCCGGCCAACGCAGCCACGCGCTGTCGAACCGCGCGATCTGAAGAACGACGTAGGCCAGCGCGCAGAAATGCGCGAGCCGCAACAGGTCGAGGTCGGTCTTGCTGATCGGGTAGAGGATATCCGCCAGCCACACCGGCATCAGCGCGGCCATCGGCGCGACCTGCCAGGAGATCACCAGCAGCAACGAGGCGAACAGATACCCTCCCGCCAGCCACAGCAGCGCCATCCGCCGCGTCGTCAGCGCGGCCGCCACCTTGGGCAACCGCTGCATGGTGGCCCCCAGCACGAACAGGAGCTGCCAGGCGAAGGGGTTGAAGAACCAGACGCCGCCGTCCGGATAGGTCGGCAGGTTCCAGTCCAGGACGCGCGCCACCGTGTAGAGCGTGACCGACCCGGCCAGCAGGGCCAGCGGCCAGCGCCGCAGCACCGGCAGCACCACCGGAAGGGACAGCAGCAGGACGATGTAGAGCGGCAGGATGTCCAGGTTGGCCGGCCGGAACTTGAGCGCCAGCGCCTGGACCAGCGACACCGCGGGATCGGCGAAGAAACCGGCGATGCCCATTTCCTCGGTGAACAGGGGGTTGTCGAAGACCCGCGCGGTGTAGGCGACCTGCGCCGTGAAGGCGATGAAGAGGAAAAGATAGGCGATGTAGAGCGTCCAGCAGCGGTCCAGCACCTTGGCCGCCGCGAACCGCCAGCCGTGCTTGTCCAGTATCCGTGAATAGACCAGCGACGATGTGTAGCCGGAAATGAAGACGAACACCTCGGTCGCATCGCTGAGGCCGAAGTTGCGCATCGTCACCCAGGCGATCTGATTGCCCGGGATATGGTCCACGAAGATGAACCACAGGGCCAGCCCACGGAAAAAGTCCAATCGAAGATCGCGCATCCCGCCCGACGCCACCGCCTTGTCCCGCTCTGGTTTCGTGTGCGGTGCACCGTGGCACGGCGCCCCGGTCTTGGCAATCGGCGTCCCGCACAGGGCCACAGCGGCCGCATTTGGGCTTTACCGGACCCGGCGAGAAGAGGGGGGAGTCAAATTCAAGCGTCGGCTTCAAGCGTCGGCGTCGGCCTTGCGCACCCGCACATGGCTGTCGTGGAAGGCTGCGCCGCCGAAGGGCGCCACCGGGTCGGCGCCGGTCAGGCTGTTGATGCCGCGCCCGCCCTCGTGCGCCGCGTTGGGCCAGATCGATTCGGCGATCACCACGCCCCGCCGCACCCCGTCGAACAGCCGGGCGTGCAGGAGCACCGCGCCGCGACCGTTGGCGGCCTCCACCCGGTCCCCCTCCGCGATGCCCAGCGCCGCCGCGTCCTCGGGGTGCAGCATCAGGCTCGGCCGGCGTTCCCGCCCCGCGGAGGTCGGGGTTTCGGTGAAGCTGCTGTTCAGGAAGTTGCGGGCCGGGGCGGTGACCAGCCGGAAGGGATGCTCGTCGTCCGCCTCCTCCGTCACCGCCCAATGGTCGGGGAAGGTCGGCATGGCTTCGACCGGGCCGAAGGTGGACGGCGCGGCGTAGGGCACCTTGGGCCAGTCCGGTTTCAGGCGGAACTTGCCGTCGGGCCAGTGGAAGCCATTCACGAAATGCGCCGTCTCGAAACCCGGCTGCACGTCGAGGAAGCGCTGGGTTTCCAGCGCCTCCAGCGTGCCGTGGCCGGACGCCCGCAGCGTGGCGTCGATCAGTTCCCGCTCGGTCATGGCGAAACCGGGGTGTGAGTCGCTGCCCAGCCGCCGCGCCAGCTCGCCGATGACGGCGTGGTTGGGCCGGCAGTCGCCGGGCGGATCGACCAGCTTGGGTCCGAGCAGGATGTGCTGGTTGCCGCCCGCCTGATAGAGGTCGTCGTGCTCCAGGAACATGGTGGCGGGCAGCACGATGTCGGCCATGCGGGCCGTCTCGGTCATGAACTGCTCGTGCACGCAGACGAACAGGTCGTCGCGGGCGAAGCCGCGGCGCACCCGCGCCTGATCGGGGGCAATGGTCACCGGGTTGGTGTTCTGGATCAGCAGCGCCGTCACCGGCGGGCCGCCGGCCAGTGCCTCCGCATCGCCCTCCAGGATGGGGCCGATCCGCGACTGGTCGAGCATGCGCACGGACGGGTCGCGCAGGTCCAGCCCTTCGATCAGCGTCTTGTTCCAGCCGTAGATGCCGCTGTTGGAATGGAAGGCGCCCCCGCCCTCGACCCTCCAGGCGCCGCTGACCACCGGGATGCAGGAGGCGGCGTGCATGTTCACCGCACCGTTGCGCGAACGGGTGAAGCCATAGCCCAACCGGAAATAGCTGCGCGGAGTCCGTCCGACCAGCCGGGCGAAGGCCTCGATCTCCGCCGCCGGCAGGCCGGTGATCGCCGCCGCCCATTCCGGCGTCCGGCTGGCGAGATGCGCCTCCAGACCGGCCGGGTCGTCGGCGTGGCTGGCGAGATAGGCGCGATCGGCCAGCCCGTCGCGGAACAGCACATGCATCACCGCGCAGGCCAGCGCCCCGTCGCTGCCCGGACGGATCAGCAGCGGGATGTCCGCCTGCTCCATGGTCGGCGTGCGGTAGACGTCGACCACGGCGATCTTGGCGCCGCGCTCTTTGCGGGCGCGGACGGCGTGGGTCATCACGTTGACCTGGGTGGAGACGGCGTTGGTGCCCCAGATCACCACGAGGTCGGACTTGGCCATCTCGCGCGGATCGGCCCCGGCCAGCTTTCCGGCGCCGGCCAGCCAGCCGGCCCAGGCCGGGTTGGTGCAGATGGTGGCGAAGAAGCCCGACCAGCGGCGGGCGTGGCGCAGCCGGTTGATGCCGTCGCGCTGCACCAGCCCCATGGTGCCCGCGTAATAGTAGGGCCACACCGTCTCCGGCCCGTGCCGGCGCTCCGCCTCCAGGAACTGGTCGGCGACGATATCCAGCGCCTCGTCCCAGGAGATCGGCGCGAACTGGCCGGAGCCCTTGGGGCCGATGCGGCGCAGCGGCTGGGTCAGCCGGTCGGGGTGGTGCACCCGCTCGGCATAGCGGGCGACCTTCGCGCAGATCACCCCGGCGGTGTAGCTGTTGTCGGCGGCGCCGCGGATGCGCCCGATGCGACGCTCGTCCAGCACCTCGACCTCCAGCGCGCAGGTGGAGGGGCAATCGTGCGGGCAGGCCGATGCTTGCAGGCGGGGAGTGGTGCGGTCGGACATGGTTCTACAGATGGGTGCGGAAGGGTGTCAGGGAAGGGCGGCGGTGCTGTGCAGCGTCACACGCAGGCCGCCGTGCGACACCGACGGGCCGGACGGCTGGAAGGGCAGCCCGGTCGCCTGGGCCAGCGACGCCTCGTTGGTGACGAGGCCGACCCGCCAGCCGGAAAAGCGCGACAGCAACGTCTGCCCCAGCGCGCCGTAGAGGGCGAACAGCGGCTTCTTCTCGCCGATCCGCGCGCCGTAGGGCGGGTTGACGATGACGAGGCCCGGCGGACCCTCCGGCGGCATAAGGTCGCTGACCGCGTGCTTCTGGAAGTCCGTCAGGGCGGCGACGCCCGCCCGCTCGGCGTTGGCGCGGCTCATGGCGATGGCCCCGCCGTCGCGGTCGCTGCCGTAGAAGCGGACGGCGGGCGCGGTGCCCGGGCTCCCTGCGGAGCGCATCGCTTGCCACGCCGCGCCGTCGAAGGAGGCGAGCTGTTCAAAGGCGAAGCGGCGGCTGCGGCCGGGGTGCAAGCCGGCGGCGATCTCCGCCGCCTCGATGACGAAGGTGCCGGAGCCGCACATCGGATCGACCACCGGCTCGGTGCCGTCGAAGCCGCAATGGTGCAGGAACAGGGCGGCCAGCGTCTCGCGCAGCGGGGCCTTGTGGATCTCCTCTTTATGGCCGCGCTTGTGCAGGGACTCGCCCGACGTGTCGACGCTGATGGTGCAGAGATCGTCGTCGATGCGGGCCTTGATGGAGACTTCGGCTTCGGCGGAGATGGGGACGCCCAGCTCCTCGGTGATGGCGCGCTCGATGCGCTGGGCGGTCGCCCCGGCGTGGTAGATGCGCGAGCCCTTGCAGGACGCCTCGACGCGGACCGGTACGTCGGGGCGCAGGACCTCGGCCCAGGGCACCCGGCGCGACCGCTTGTCGAGCTGGGCGAGGTGGAAGGCGCGGAAGGAGGCGACGCGGGCCAGCACGCGGGTCGCCCCGCGCAGTTCCAGGTTCGCCCGCCAGACCTCCGGCCAGCCGCCGCGGACGGTGACGCCGCCCTTGATGGCGGTGGCGTCGCGGAAGCCCTTGGCCTTCACCTCCGCGCAGAGCACGGATTCCAGGCCCGGCGCGGTGACGATGAAGATTTCGAAATCGGTGCCGGTACGGTCGGCGGCGGCGGTGTCGCTGGTCATGGCCCCTAGATATCCCGAAGCCCCGCCGCCTTCGACATCTTTCTAACAGACGGCTCCCTAACAACCGGCCTTGCCGATGGCGGCGGTCAGCCGCTCCTAGCCGGCGCGGGTCAGATGCACCGGGTCCTTGTGGAGCGGGCAGGCGTCGCGCAACGGAGCGATTTGGCAAATCATTCGTCCCGACCAGAATCAGCGGGGGCCTCAACCCCATGCCTGGCCCGGAGGACTGCCGCACCCGACACAGCAGGTTTCTTATGGTGTTGCCCCCGGCCCCGAAATTCATCGGCTCCGCGCCGAGGCGCTTCCCACGGTGTCGGACATAATCCCCGCCTGAGGACAGCGGTCAGATGGCGGCGGCGGGAAACGCCTCCTCGCCGCTGATGCGGTGGCGGAACGCCCGGCTGAGGTCGGCGAGCAGGCGGTGCTTCCACACCTCGAACAACGGGTCGGCGCGATCGCGCGGGCGCGGCAGCGGCGGTGTCGCGATGGTCAGCACGCGGCCCGGACGGGGCAGCATCACCACGACGCGGTCGGCCAGGACAAGCGCCTCCTCGATGTCGTGGGTGACCAGGATCAGCGTCGGGCGGTCGTAGGCCCACAAGCTGAGCAGATGATCCTGCAGGTCGTAGCGGGTCAGCGCGTCCAGCGCCGAGAAGGGCTCGTCGAGCAGCAGGACCGAGGGCCGCCCGACCAGCGCGCGGGCCAGCGCCGCGCGCTGGGCCATGCCGCCGGACAGTTCGCGCGGCCACGCCCCGGCGAAGTCGGCGAGGCCGACGCGCGCCAGCGCCTGCACCGTGCGGGCCTCCCGCTCCGCCTTCGGCAGGTGGCGGATGCCGAAGGCGACGTTGTCGCGGATGCGCAGCCAGGGCATCAGCCGCGGCTCCTGAAAGACGAAACCGATCTCGTCGCGCGGGCCGCGGACCGGCCGGCCGTTCAGCAGGACCTCCCCGGCGGTCGGCGCCTCCAGCCCGGCGATCAGCCGCAGCAGCGTGCTCTTGCCGCAGCCGGAGCCGCCGACGACGCCGAGGATTTCCCCCGGCGCCACCTCCAGCCCGATTCCCTCCAGCGCCAGATGGCCGTTGGGGTAGCGCTTGCTCACTCCGTCGATGCGCAGCATCGGCTCAACCCTCCGGCTTGAAGGAATCCTGCCAGCGCAGGAGCGGGCGGGACAGGGCGGCCAGCAGCCCGTCGGTCAGCTTGCCAAACACCGCGAAGGCGACGATGGAGGCGAGGATGGTCGCCGGCTGGCCGGTCATCTGCCCGTCGGTCAGCAGGAAACCCAGCCCCTCGCTGGCCCCCATGAACTCCGCCGCCACCACGAACATCCAGCCGAGCCCCAGCCCGGCGCGCAGCGCCAGCGCATAGGCGGGCAGGGTCGCCGGCAGCAGGATGCACCACACCAGCGCCGGCCCCGACAGGCGGAAGATGCGCCCGACCTCCACCAGCTTGCGGTCCACGTCCAGGATGGCGCCGGACAGCGCCAGATAGATGGGAAAGAAGACCCCGACCGCGATCAGGATGACCTTCGACGTCTCGAAGATGCCGAACCACAGGATGAACAGCGGCACCCAGGCGATCGACGGGATGGAGCGCAGCGCCTGCAGGGTGGGGTCAAGCAGGCGGCGCGCCCAGCTCAGATAGCCGGTGAGCGCCCCCAGCACCGTCCCCGCCAGCACCCCGAACAGGAAGCCCAGCCCCACCCGGCCCAGCGTCGCCAGCACATGGGTGATCAGGTCGCCGGACCGCCACAGGCCCCACAGGGTGGACAGGATGCGGCTGGGCGGCGGCAGCAGGCGCCCATTGGCCCAGCCCTGCGCCACCGCGACCTCCCAGCCGAGCGCCAGGGCCAGCGGGACGATCAGGCCGGCCAGCCAGTCCAGCCAGCGGCGGCGCGGCGCTGGACCGGATGCCTCCGGAAGGGAAACGGCGCCCGATTCTTGCCGGTCCAGCGCCGGTTCGATGACGGCCACGGAACCGCCCCCTTACTGCGTCAGCGCCTTGGAGAAGGACGGGTCGATCAGCGCCGCGACCGCCCCCTTCACGTCCACGTCGGCGCCCAGCACGCCGCTCTCCTGAAGGGCGAGGCCGGCCTGGAGGATGGTGTCGGCCTGCTCCGCGCCGATGGCGCTGTGGCTGAGGTCGGTGCGTTCCAACTGGCGGGCGGCCACCGGCTCCGACAGTTTCGCCGCGGTGGCGATGGTCGTCTTCAGCTCCGCCGGGTTGGCGAGCGCGTGGGCGCGGGCCTTCTCATAGGCGCGCAGGACGCGGGCGACCAACTCCGGCTGCTGTGTGGCGAACTCCTCCCGCACGTTCAGCACGCCCCAGCTGTTGGCGGCGGCGTTGCGGTAGAACAGCGTGGCGCCGTTGTCGATCTCCGCCTGGGCCATCAGCGGGTCGAGCCCCGCCCAGGCGTCCACATCGCCCTTCTCCAGCGCCAAGCGGCCGTCCTGGTGCTGCAGCAGGACCAGCTTGATGTCCTTGTCGATCAGCTTGTGCCGGGCGAGCGTGCGGACCAGGAAGATGTGCGGGTCGGTGCCGCGGGTGACGGCGACGCGCTTGCCCTTCAGGTCCTCGACCTTCGTGATGGCGCTGTTCGGGCCGGTGACCAGGGCGGTCCATTCCGGCTTTGAATAGACGTAGACCGATTTGATGGGATTGCCGTTGATCCGCGCGATCAGCGCCGCCGCCCCGGCGGTCGAGCCGAAATCCAGGCTCCCGGCGTTCAGGAATTCCAACGCCTTGTTGGAACCGAGGCTGAGCACCCAGCGCACGGCGATCCCGTCCTTCTTCAGATCCTCCTCCAGCCAGCCCTTTTCCTTCAGCACGAGGCTGACCGGGTTGTAGTAGGCGTAGTCGAGGCGGATCTCCGTCACCCTGTCGGCGGCGCGGGCGGCGCCCGGCAGAAGGCTGGACAGGGCGGCGGCGAACAGGGCGCCGAGCACGGCGCGACGCGGGAACAGGCTCGTCACGGTCGAAATTCTCCCCAGGGATTTGATGTTGTTGTGAGAGGTTTGCTCAGGGTCCGACGGGCCGGTCGCCCAGCACGGTGGCGCGGTGCATCAGGCGGCTGTGCGGCAGATAGTCGTTCACCGCGTAATGCTGGGTGGAGCGGTTGTCCCACAGCACGAGGTCGTCGGCCTTCCACCGCCAGCGCACGGTGAATTCCGGGCGGCTGATGTGGTCGAACAGCAGGTCGAGGATGGCCGCGCTCTCGCGGTCGCTCAGCCCGACGATGCGCGCGGTGAAGTTTTCGTTCACGAACAGCGCCTTGGCGCCGCTCACCGGATGGACGCGGACCACCGGGTGGGTCACCGGCGGGTGGCGGTCGCGGGCCGCGCGCCAGCGGGCGTGCGTCTCCGGATCGCCGCTGTGCCGCCATTCGGGAAAGGATTTGGTGAAGTCGTGCAGCGCGGTCAGCGGGTCGAGCAGGCGGCGCAGCGGTTCCGACAGGCCGTTGTAGGCGGCGATGTTGCTGGCCCACACGGTGTCGCCGCCGTTGGGCGGGATTCGCTTGCCCGACAGCGCCACGATGGCCGGCGGCGTCTCGATGCAGGTCACGTCGGTGTGCCAGACGTCGTTGTCCGTCACGTTGTGCGGCCCGGTGTCGAGCACCATGATCTCCGGCTGCTCGGGCACGTTGGGATAGACGGGGTGGACGTGCAGGCTGCCGAAGCGGGCGGCGAAGGCGCGCTGCGCCGCGGGCGTCAGGGGCTGGTTCTCGAAGAACAGCACCTGATGGGTGACCAGAGCGCGCTCCAGCGCGGCTGCCTCCGCGTCGCTCAGCGGATGGGTGAGGTCCAGCCCCTCCACCCGCGCGCCGATGGCCGGGCTGACGGGTGTGATGGACAGGCTGGGCAGAGACATGTCGGGCATGGCGGTTCCCCGGATGGCAAAGATGGGAGAGGAGGAATCAGGCGTCGGGCGGCACCGGCTCCACCGCCGGCAGGCGGGCCAGCGCCTTCAGCGTGTCCTCAGCGACCCCGAAATTGCGGACGTAGGAGGTGGCGGCGTTGCGGTGGGGCTGGAAATCCCAGGGCGTGTGGTGCCCGGTCAGCAGCACCTTGTGGACGAACAGCCGCCGGTTCTGGCTCTCGATCACCGCCCGGCGCAGAGCCGGCGCGTTCCAGCGCCGGGCGACGGATGCGGACAGATCGGCCTCGATGGCGGCGAGATCGCGCGCGCCGGCGCGGTTGACCAGCTCCTTCGGGTCGGCCTCCAGATCGTAGAGCTGCGGCGGGTCGCCGTCGCAGGCGATGTATTTGTAGCGGCCGCGCCGCACCATGAAGGCGGGGTTCAGCGTCCCTTCCCCCAGATACTCCGCGAAGATGGTGCGGCCGGCGCCGCGCGCCGAACCGGCCAGCAGGGGCAGCAGGCTTTCGCCGTCGAACGGGTCGACCGGCAGCGGCGCCCGGCCGTCGAGCAGGTCGAGGATGGTGGGGAACAGATCGACGTGCGACACCGGGGCCGACACCCGGCGCGCCGCCCAGCGTCCCGGAGCGTGCACCAGCAGCGGCACGCGGGACGACCATTCGAAGAAGGTCATCTTGTACCACATGCCCCGCTCGCCCAGCATCTCGCCATGGTCGCCGGTGAAGACGATGATGGTGTCTTCGGCCAGCCCGGCCCGCTCCAGCGCGGTCAGCAGGCGCCCAACCAGCTCGTCCACATAGCTGATGGAGCCGTAATAGGCGTGGCGGGCGGTGCGCACCCGCTCCTCCGTCAGGTCGTAGCGGTGCAGCCCGTCCATGTAGTGGAGCCGCCGGCTGTGCGGATCGAGCCGCTCCGGGGGGATGGGCGGCACCGAGGGCAGGTCGATCGCCGCGTGATCGTAGAGGTCCCAGTGCTCCGGCAGGCAGTTGAAGGGGTCGTGCGGGTGGGTGAAGGACACCGCCAGGAGGAAGGGCGCCTCGTCCGCCGTGCGGCCGTAATCGTAGATCTTCTGCACCGCCTGATGCGCAGTCTCCTCGTCGAAGTCGATCTGCAGGCTGCGGTGGCAGGGGCCGGCCTCGACCACGCTCGCCATGTGATGAGACCAGTCGTAGGCCAGCGCCCCGTTCCCCCAATCGGGCGTCCAGCCGAAATCGGCGGGATAGACGTCGGTGGTCAGCCGCTCCTCGAAGCCGTGGAGTTGGTCGGCGCCGACAAAATGCATCTTGCCCGACAGGCAGGTGCGGTAGCCGGCGGCGCGGGCGTAATGCACGAAGGTCGGCACGGAGGAGGCGAACTCCGCCGCGTTGTCGAAGGCGCCGATGGCCGAGGGCAGCCGCCCCGACAGCAGCGCGAAGCGCGACGGCGCGCAGAGCGGGTAGTTGCAGTAGGCGTTGTCGAACACGACGCCTTCCGCGGCCAACCGCGACAGGTTCGGCGTCTTGACCACCGGATGACCGTGGAAGGGCAGGGCGGGGGCCGCCATCTGGTCGGCCATGATGAACAGGATGTTGGGGGGCCGCGACACGGCGAAAGCACTCCGGTTCGGGAAAGCGTCAGGTCTTGCCCTTCCAGGGCACCAGCCAGGATTCCAGCAGGCGCATCCCGTAGGAGAAGGCGAAGGCCCAGGCGGCGATGATGCCGATGCCGACGAACACCACGTCGGTGGCCAGGAAATGCGAGGCGGACATGATCATGAAGCCGATGCCGCGCGTCGCCGCGATCAGCTCCGCGGCGACCAGCGTGCTCCAGCCGACGCCGATGGCGATGCGCAGGCCGGTCAGGATCTCCGGCAGGGCGCTGGGCAGCACGATGGCGCGGAAGAGCTGCCAGCGCGTGGCCCCCAGCGACAGCGCAGCGTTCACCCGCTCGATGGGCAGCGACCGCACGCCGGCCTGCGCCGACAGGCAGATCGGTGCGAACATCGCCAGCGTCAGCAGGGCGATCTTTGACACTTCCCCGATGCCCAGCCAGATGATCATCAGCGGCAGATAGGCCAGCGGCGGCAGCGGCCAGTAGAACTCGATGGGCGTGTCGAGGATGCCCTTGGCCCAGCGGTTCAGCCCCATCGCCAGCCCCAGCGGAATGCCCAGCGACGCCGCGATCAGTGCCGCGGCGAGAATGCGCAGCAGGCTGGCCGACACATGCTCCCCAAGCGTGGCGCCGGCGTAGCCGTCCTCCAGGATGGCGAGGAACTGGGCGACCACCTCCCCCGGTGCCGGCAGGAACAGCGGCGTCACCAGCCGGTAATGCGACACCAGAAACCATGCGGCGATCAACAGGAGGCCGGTGACCGCGCTGATCGGACCGGTCCGCGCGCCGTCCAGCCCGAAAGGCCGCAGGGCGACGGTCCGGGGCCGGGCGGCGGGGACCGCGAGGGGTTCGGTGGTCGTGCGGGCGGCGTCGGTCATTGCAGCGTCTCCCCGCGGTGGACCGTCGCGTGATGCGGACGGTGAACGAGATCGCGGATGCGGTTGTGCAGGTCCCCGAACTCCGGGTCGGACAGGATGGCGCGCACGTCCCGCTCGGCGGCGAAGCGCCGGACGAAATCCAGATCGAAGCGGGCGACGATCCGGCCGGGGCGCGGCGACATCACCACCACCGTCGTGCCGAGGAACAGCGCCTCCTCGATGGAGTGGGTGATGAAGAAGATGCGCTTGCCGGTGCGCGCCCAGACGTCGACCAGCAGCTCCTGCATCTGCTCCCGGGTCAGGCTGTCGAGCGCGCCAAACGGCTCGTCCATCAGCAGGATCTTCGGGTCGGTGGCCAGCGCGCGGGCGATGCCGACGCGCTGGCGCATGCCGCCGGACAGCTCGTGTGGGGCGGCCTTGGCGAAGCCCTCCAGCCCGACGAGGCGCAGCAGCTCAGCGGCACGGTCCCGCCGCTCCCGCACTGGAAGACCGGCGAAATCCAGGCCGAGCGCCACATTGTCCAGCACGCTCTTCCAGGGCAGCAGCGTGTCCTTCTGGAACACCACGCCGCGGTCGGCGCCGGGGCGCTCCACCGGCTGCCCGTCCAGCGTGATGCTGCCGTCCGACAGGGGAAGGAAGCCGGCGATGGCGTTCAGCAGCGTGGACTTGCCGCAGCCCGACGCGCCGAGCGCGACGACGATGCTGTTGGCGTCGATGTCCAGCGATGCGCGGTCCAGCGCGTGGATCGCCCCGCCGTCACGGCCTGGAAAGAACACGCTGGCGTTCTGCACCCGGAGCATGGCGCACCTCCCGTCCGGTTGCGGTTCAGGGCAGAGCCTTGACGTAATCCGCCGTGACGAAGCCGCCGTAGCTGGGCAGCACGGTGCTGACCTTCTTCTGCTCCTTCAGGAATTCAGCGGTTTCCTTCAGGATGCGGGCGGTGCCGCTGCTCTCGCCGCCGTCCAGCCAGTCCTTGCTGGCCTGCTGCTTGGCCGGGATCAGCGACAGGTTGTTCAGCGCCGCCGCCTGATCGGGCGGCGTGCCGCCGAGAAGCCCGGCCAGCGTCTTGGCGTTCGGTGATTCCGGCCCCCAGGCGGCCTTGTCGTCGCGGAAGGAGACGCTGTAGCGCTCCACCACCCCGGCGAAGCTCTTCAGGAAGGCCGGGTTCTCCTTGGCGAAGGCGGCGGTGGCGACCCAGGCGGTGAAGGTCGGGGCGCCGCGGTCGGCGACCTGCCGGGAGGTTAGCAGAACCTTGCCGGTCTTCTTCAACTCGGTCAGCGCCGGGTCCCAGACGAAGGCACCGTCCAGGTCGCCGCGGTTCCAGGCCGCGACGATGTCGGGCTGCGGAATGGCGAAGACCTGGGCGTCGCGCTCGCTCAGCTTTTCCTGCTTCAGCACGGCGAGGAGCTGGTAATGGTCGGTCGAGACCGGGGCGGCGGCCAGCTTCTTGCCCTTCAGGTCGGCGGGCGTCTCGATTCCGGAGCCGTTGCGGACCACCAGCGCCTCGTCGGTGCCGGAAGCGCTGGCGAGGTAGAAGGCCTTCACGTCCAGGCCGCGGCTGACCGCGGCGGCGAAGGGGCTTGAGCCGACATAGCCGACCTGGACGTCGCCCGACGCGATGGCGGCGAAGATGTCGGCGCCCGAATTGAACTTGCGGAAATCGATCTCGGCGCCGGTCGCCTTGGCGAAGTCCCCGTTGGCGATGGCCACCGACGACGGCAGCGCGTCGGTCTGGTAGGCGACGACGACCTTGCCGGCGGCTTCGGCGGAGACCGGCGCCAGGGTGGCCAGCGCGAGCAGGGCGATGGAAGGCAGGAACTGCTTCATGGTGGCTTATCTCCCCCGTCTTCACCCGGCGGCGCGGTCGTCCGCCGGTGAGGAAACTCTACATATCAAGAAGGGAAATAATCAACATCCAAGCTCATAGATGTGTATTATTTTTCAATAAGCAACAAATATAACTTGTCAAATTTAATCGGGATGACGCGACGCCGATTTCCCTTCAGGACGGAAGGCGGCGTCAACCCGCGCGGTACACGCCTTCGGACACGAAGGCGGTCAGCGGACGGCGACCGTTCGGGGTTTCCTGCAGTTGGAATTCCTCAGCCAGCGCATCGACCGGCCCCTGACGCCCAACGGCGATGAGGATGTCCACGGCGATCCCCTCCGGCACGCCGAGCACGTTGCCTGCCGCGGCACGGTCGAATCCACCGATGGCGCGGGTGTGCCAACCGGCCAGGAACAGTTGGTGCGCGAGGTTGGCCCATGCCGCTCCGGTGTCGAAGGAATGGGTGTGGTTCGGCGATCCGTCGTCGTAGGTCGTCTTGGAGAGAACCGCGATCAGGGCCGACGCCTTGTCCGCCCACAGCCGGTTTCGTTCGTTCAGCAGGCCGAAGACGGCCGCCCACGACGAGGACTGGCGTTTGCTGTGGATGAAGCGCCAGGGCTGGGCGTTGCGGGCGGATGGCGCCCAGCGCGCCGCCTCGAAACCCTGCTCCAGAATGGTGTCGGGGATTTCCTCCCCGGTGTAGGCCCGTGGCGACCAGCGGTTCACGAACAACGGATCGATGTCGTGGTCGGGACGGCGGTGTTCACGGACGGGCATGGGTCTCTTCTCCGGCGGAACGGCGACGGTGCACGGATGGGAAAATCGGATTTCCCGGTTTCCCAAACCGTGACCGACAGCCACACAAATTTTTCGTTCTTCCCAAGTCGGGCAAACCGGGGCTCCTCTCAGAACGCCCTGTCCTCGCCGAAGGTGACCCGGTGGAGCAGGCGGTACTCGGTGTAGTCGGTCACCGCGTAATGAACGGTGGCGCGGTTGTCCCAGATCGCCACGTCGCCGTTCCGCCAGCGCCAGCGCGCCTGGGCTTCGGGCTTCTCGAACAGCCCGAACAGGAAGGTCAGCAGCGCGTCGCTCTGCTGGCGCGACAGACCGCGGATGCGCAGGGTGAAGTTCGGGCTGACATAGACCAGCTTGCGGCCCGTGACCGGATGGGTCTGGACGACCTTGTGCACCACCGGCAGATGCTCGGCGCGGGCCTGACGGTACAGGTCTTCCCCGTTGGGCTGGGTGCGGAACCACTCGGGCCAGCCGCTGTGCTCGATGCTGTGCACCGCCTCCAGCGTTTCCAGATAGGCCCGCAAGGCCGGGTCGAGGCGGTCGTAGACGTAGGTTCCGCTGGCCCAGGCGGTGTCGCCGCCGACGGACGGCACGTCGCGCGCGTGCAGGACCGTGCCGGTGGGCGGGTTGGCGGAAAATGTAATATCGGCATGCCATTGATCGGTGCCGTACCCCGGCTGCCCCGGCGTGAACTCGATCAGTTCGACGAGCCGGTTCGAGTCGTGGCGCTTGAAATAGGCTTTGGCCTTGTCGGGATCGCCGAAAATCCGGGCGACATCGACCTGCTGCTCCGGGGTCAGCGTCTGGCCGCGGAAGAACAGCACGCCATACTCGGCCAGCGCCCGGCGCAGGTCGGCACGGACCTCCTCGCCGGTGGTCTCCCCGAGGTCGATTCCGTCAACCACGGCACCGATGAAGGGGTTGTAGGGCGTCAGCGTGAAGCGGCGGAAGCCGTCGGCATGAGGGGTCTTCGTCGTCATCGGATCGTCCTTCGGCCAAGGCAGCGGAGCGGAGCGCCCGCTCGGATAAGGCTACTTATCAGCTAGGCAAATCAGGCCATGATCGTTGATATGGATCAATCGACAAAACTGATTTCGCGTTTTTGTAAAAAATTACACTTTGCAATCGCCCATAACGCGAGGGCGTATTGACATTCGAACGTGTTAAATGAAATACGGACATCCACATTCCTAATAGGGAAATGGGCCGATCCGGGAACCGGCAACGCACAGCCAAGCCAGTGCCCCTGAATCCCATACCTCCGATCCCAAAAACCCCAGCATGAAGCGAGGTATCGACCATGGCCGTTTCCAGATTTGTCGCCTTGGCCGTCGCGGCCGCCATCGGCCTCGGGCTGGCCGGAACCGCCACCACCTCAGCCGCCGCCGACGATTTGCGCATCGCCGCGCAGCCCTTTCCCCTCTATGCGCCCCTGTTCGTCGCCAAGCAGAAGAAGTGGCTGGACGAGGAGCTGGCCAAGGTGGCGCCGAACGCCGCCGTCAAATGGTCGCTCTTCCCCGCTGGTCCGCCGATCAACGAATCCTTCGCCGCCGGCCAGCAGGATGTTGGCTTCGTCGGCGACACCCCGGCGTTGGTCGGCAAGGCGGCGGGGCTGGACACCAGCGCCATCGCCCTGACCTCGGATGGCCCGAAGAGCCTGGCGGTCGTCGTCGGCGGCGACTCCCCCATCGCCTCGCCCAAGGAGCTGAAGGGCAGGAAGGTGGCGGTGACCAAGGGGTCCTATGCCCACCATCTGCTGGCGCTTGTGCTTGAGCAGGGCGGCCTGACGCTCAACGACGTCGAGCTGATCAACCTGCCGGTGGCGGAGATCCCGCCGGCCATCGTCGCCGGCACCATCGACGCCGGAGCGGTGTGGGAGCCGATCCTGACCCGCTTCGAATCGCAGAAGGCGGTCCGCGTGCTGGCCGACGGCACCGGCATCAAGAAGGGCCTGCTGCTGATCGTCGCCGACAACGGCTTCCTCAAGAACCGGCCCGAGCAGGCGAAGGCGCTGCTGACGGCGTACAAGCGCGCCTCTGAGTTCATCACCGCCAATCCCAAGGAGGCCGCCGAACTCATCAGCAGCGACGTCAATCTGGCGCCCGACCTGCTGGTTCAGGTTCTGCAGCGGATGAACTACGACCCGGCCATCCACGACGACGACGTGGCCGAGGTCAAGAAGACCGAACAATTCATGCGTGCCCACGGCCTGATCAAGACGGCGGTGGACGTGGACGCCTTCTTCAACCGCAAGCCGGCGGACGAGGCGGGGCTGAAATGAGCGCCGGACTGGCTTCCGATGCGCGCTCCGCGCAGCGGGCCGGGCTGACGGCGGGGGCGAAAACGGGAGCTCTGCGCTCCCGCCTGGGCGCGCTGGCCGGCGTCCTGCCGGGCGTCCTGGGGCGGGCGGCGCTGTATGTGGCGCTTCCCGTGGCGCTGCTGGCGGCGTGGCAGGCGGCGTTCGCGCTGGGCTACATCCGCCCCATCCTGCTGCCGCCGCCGACCAGGGTGGGCAAGGCCTTCGTCGATCTGGCGGCCAGCGGCGACCTGTTCCGCCACCTGGGCGTCAGCCTGCTGCGCGTTCTGGAGGGGTTCGCCATCGCCGCGCTGGTCGGCCTGCCGCTGGGCATCGGAATCGGCCTGTCGCGGACGCTGGACCGGCTGACCGACCTGATCATCCAATTGACCAAGCCCATCCCGCCCATCGCCTGGATTCCGCTGGCCATCCTGTGGTTCGGCATCGGCGAGGCGGGGAAGGTCTACATCATCTTCCTCGGCGCCATCTTCCCCATCCTCGTCAACACCATCGACGGCAACCGCCAGACCGACCACCGCCATGTCGAGCTGGCGCGCGTGCTGGAGGTGACGCGCCGCCGCTTCATTCTCCAGGTCGTCCTGCCGGGGGCGCTGCCGAACATCATGACCGGCCTGCGCGTCGGGCTGATGGTGGCCTGGATCTGCGTGGTCGCCGCCGAGCTGATCGCCGCCTCGTCGGGCCTCGGCTACCTCATCATGGACGCCCGGCAGATGAGCCAGACCGATCAGGTTCTGGTGGGCATGATCACCATCGGTGCCATGGGCAAGCTGCTCGACGTCGTGCTGCGCGCCGCCGAACGCCGCCTGATCACCTGGAAAACCACCTTCTCGGGGAGCTGACCGCCATGGTTGCTACCGCTGCCCGCATGGCGGGCACCGACCGGGCCGCTGAACGGGCCGCCGACCGCGCCGCCAGCCTGCGCATCGGCCCGCTGTCCAAGACCTTCACGCTGAAGACCGGCCCGCTCAGGACCGAAGCGGTCCAGGCGCTCAGCGACATCCGGCTCGACGTTCCGGGCGGGAGCTTCGTCAGCATCGTCGGCAGTTCCGGCTGCGGCAAGAGCACGCTTCTGCGCATCATCGCCGGGCTGGAGACCAGCTATGACGGGTCCGTCACGCTCGACGGGCGGCCCATCGGCGGTCCCGGCCTCGACCGCGGGGTGATCTTCCAGGAGCACCGCTTGCTGCCCTGGCTGACGGTCGAGCAGAACATCGCCTTCGGACTGAAGAACCTGCCCAAGGCGGCGGTCGCCCGGCGGGTGCGGGAGCATCTGGAACTGGTCGGGCTGGAGGGCTTCGCCAAGGCCCACCCGCACCAGCTCTCGGGCGGCATGGCCCAGCGCGTGGCCATTGCCCGCGCGCTCGTCAACCAGCCGCGGGTGCTGCTGCTGGACGAGCCGTTCGGCGCGCTGGACGCCCTGACCCGGATCCAGATGCAGCAGGAGATCCTGCGCATCTGGGAGGCGCAGCGCACCACCATGATCCTGGTCACCCACGACATCGACGAGGCCGTCTACCTCGGCGACGAGGTGGTGGTCATGTCGTCGCGCCCCGGCACCATCCGCAAGAGGCTCCCGGTCCGGCTGCCGCGCCCGCGCGACCGGTCGAGCCCCGACTTCATCGCTTTGCGCAAGGAAATCCACCGCGAGTTCTTTACCGCGGCGGAGCTTCCGTTCGCCTACGAAATCTAATGGCGAAATTTGAGGGGACCATCATGAGCTTCTACCGCGACTTCCACGACAAGACGGCCATCGCCGACTGGAGCCGCCGCGAGCGCCCAAGCTACGACAGCATCGCGGTGCGCCCGCTGTCGCCCATCCTGGGGGCCGAGGTCGAGGGCGTGGACCTGTCCAGGCCGCTGAGCGACGCGCAGTTGGCCGACATCCGCAAGGCCATCGCCGACCATCTGGTGCTGGTGTTCCGCGACCAGGAGATCACCGCGGAGGACCACAAGCGCTTCGCCCGCCATTTCGGCACGCTGCACCGCCATGTGCTGGGGGGCGCGCGGCAATTGTCGTCGAACGACCACGATCCGGAGATTCTGGCTTGGCGCACCGGACCCGAAGCCCGCTACACCGCCGGCGACGCGTGGCATTCCGACGTGACCTGCGATCCCGAACCCATCTGGGGCTCCTTCCTGCGAGTCACCAAACAGCCGGAGATTGGTGGCGACACCGCCTTCGCCAACATGTATCTCGCCTATGATTCGCTGTCGGAGAAGGTCAAGGCGCTGCTCGACGGCCTGACCGCCGTCCATGACGGGGGCAAGGCCTGGACGGCGGGCTATGGCGCAACGCCGCAGCCGGGCCAGACCTTTCCGTCCACCGAGCATCCGGTGGTGGCGCGCCATCATCTGACCGGGCGCAAGTACCTGTTCGTCAACGAGGCCTTCACCAGCCACATCGTCCAACTCACCCGCAGCGAGAGCGACGCCATCCTGGGCCTGCTGTTCCGCCACATCGAAAAGAACCTGGCCTTCCAGACGCGCATCCACTGGCGCCCCAACTCCCTGGTCTTCTGGGACAACTGGGCCACCCAGCACCACGCCGTCTGGGACTACTACCCGCATGAACGGTGGGGCGAGCGCGCCTCGGCCTTCATCGGCTCGGCACCGCAGCCCTGACTTCCCTGACTCCAGGGGCGCGCCCGTACCGCCCGCCGGTCATTCCGCGAACACGCGCTCGCGGCTCCGGCGGACGGTGGGGAGGATGATGGCGGCCAGCAGCACGCCGGTGAGAACCAGCAGCGCGAGGCTGATCGGCTCGCGCAGGAAGACGGTCGGATCGCCGCGCGACAGGATCATGGCGCGCCGCAGATTCTCCTCCATCATCGGCCCCAGCACGAAACCCAGGAGCAGCGGCGCCGGCTCGAAGCGCAGGGCCTGCAGGACCCAGCCGAGAAGCCCGAAGACGGCCGTCGTCACGAGGTCGAACGCGCTGTTCGACACGCCGTAGACGCCGACGCAGCTGACCAGCACGATGGTCGGGTAGAGGAAGCGGTAGGGCACGCGCAGCAGCCGCACCCACAGCCCGACCAGCGGCAGGTTCAGCACGATCAGCATGGCGTTGCCGATCCACATGCTGGCGACCACGCCCCAGAACAGGTCCGGCTCGGCCTGCATGATGCGGGGGCCGGGGGTGATGCCGTGCAGCATCAGCGCGCCGATCATCAGCGCCATGACCGCGTTGGACGGCAGCCCGAGGGTGAGCAGCGGAATGAAGGAGGTCTGCGCCGCCGCGTTGTTGGCCGATTCCGGCCCCGCCACCCCCTCGATGGCGCCGCGCCCGAAGCGCGAGGGGTCGCGCGCCAGCTTCTTTTCCACGGTGTAGGAGGCGAAGGCGGCCAGCGCCGCGCCGCCGCCGGGCAGCAGCCCCAGCGCCGATCCGATCACCGATCCCCGCGCGATGGCGCCGGAGGAATCGCGCAGATCCTGCCGGCTCGGCATCAGCGAGCCGTGCGGGATGACCTGCCCGCCGTCGCGCTCCTGCCCGATCAGGATGCGGATGATCTCGCCGATGCCGAAGACGCCCAGAGCCACCGGGACGAAGCCGATGCCGTCGGCCAGGGCCTGGATGCCGAAGGTCAGGCGCTGCTCCCCGCTGTTGACGTCGGTTCCGACGAGGCCGAAGAGCAGCCCGAGGACGATCATCGCCAGCGCCTTGACGAAGGACCCCTGCGCCAGAACGATGGCCCCGACCAGCCCGAGGACCATCAGCGAGAAATAGTCGGCCGGACCGAAGCGGATGGCGACGCCGGCCAGGACCGGCGCGAAGAAGGCGACGATCCCGGTCGACAGCGTGCCCGCGATGAAGGAGCCGATGGCGGCGACCGCCAGGGCCGGACCGCCGCGCCCCTGGCGCGCCATGGCATGCCCGTCGATGCAGGTCACCACCGACGAGGTCTCTCCCGGCATGTTGAGCAGGATCGACGTGGTCGATCCGCCATACTGGGCGCCGTAATAGATGCCGGCCAGCATGATCAGCGCGCCGGTCGGCTCGAGCGAGAAGGTGAAGGGCAGCAGGAGCGCGATGGTCAGCAGCGGCCCCACCCCGGGCAGGACGCCCACGAAGGTGCCGAGCAGCGCCCCGGCGAAGCAATACAGCAGGTTGGCGGGAGAGGCCGCGATCGACAGCCCGTGCGCGATCCCCCGAGCGAATCCATCATGACGCCGGTCGATCCTCTCTCATTGCAGCGTCGGCCAGATCTTCAGCGGCATGCCGAGAATCCCGACGAACAGGGCCGGCACCGCGACGGCGAGAACCGCCGCCAGCGCGGCGATCTCCCGCTTGCGCGTTCGGCGGCTGGCCAGCCCTGAGCCGATCACCGCGACGGCGCTGGCCGGAACCACGCCCAGCGTGTCCACCAGCCCGCCGAACAGCAGGATGGCCCCCAGGATCAGCCCGGCGGGCCGCAGCGCGGAGCGCAGGTCGATCCCCCCGCCGTGGCCCTGTTCCCACAGGCCCCGGACGGCGATGACGCCGCCCAGCAGGACGAGGATCAGCGCCACCAGGGCGGGCATCGCCCCCGGGCCGAGCTGGCGCGCCGTTCCCAGAGGGTAGCTGGCGACGATGAAGGCGCCGGCCGCCGCGCCCAGGGCGGCCAGCGCGAGGCCGGAGGCCAGCTCCTCAGTTCTGCGGATGTTCGATGCCATGTCGCTGCTCCGTGGAATGCCGGCGCCCGAGCGCCTCGTCGAAAAGCGTCACCGCGTCGGACAGGGATGCGGGCGGCACCCCGCCCAGGCGTTCCTTGAGGCCGAGGCCGGCGAGCTGCGACAGGCGGGCCGCCACCGCGCGGCTCATCGCCGGCTCCAGCCCGACCGCGGCGACGGTGTCCGCCGACTGCGCGGCCTCCAGCGCGCGGCGCCCGGAATGGACCGTGTCGGAGCGCACCAGGAATTCGACGAAGTCGAGCGCGGGGCGCCGCTCGAACAGCTCCAGGAAGCCGCCCAGAACCTCCGCCTCCACATCGTGGCGCCGCGCGGCGGTCAGCGCCTCGACCAGCAGGGTTTCCAGCCCTTTGGTGAGGATGCTGCGCAGGATCTTCACCGCCGCCGCCCGGCCCGGCTCCGGCCCGACGACGCGGATGCCGGTCCCGAAGGGGGCCAGCCTCGCGGCAAGCTCCTCCGCCCTCCGGCCCGCCGCCAGAAGCGGCACGCGGTGCAGGTCGGAGGCCGGTGCTCCCATGATCGCGACGTCGACGAAGCGTCCGGGAACGGCGTTCAGCCGACCGCCGACCGTGGCCTTCACCTCCGGCGACAGTGAATTCACGTCGGCGTAGATCGCGTCCGCCGCGACGTGCGGAGCCACCGTAGTGGCGGCGTTGTCCGCCGCATCCTGCGTCACGCTGGAGATGAGGATGTCCCGATCGGCGAGCGCCGCCGGATCGAAGGCGAGGGCGAGCCCCAATTCGTCCGCCCGGCGCAGGGCGAGGCGGCGCTCGGTCGGGCCGGGCGGCGCGTCGTAGGCGACGATGTCGCCCGCCCCGGCGGCGATCAGGCCCCGTGCGAAGCTCGATCCCACCTCGCCGAAGCCGATGATTCCGATGCGGGGGATGCCGGTGTGGGAGATGGGAGTGCTGGGATTGACCATGCCGCTCACCATTTGCTGGGGTGCAGGATCGCCGCGGCCTCGCGCGCCGATCCGCCGGAGGAGAGGGCGCCGAGAAGCGCGCTTTCCTGGCTGGCCGCCGCCTCCGCCCGTTCGATGACCTCCAGGATCAGCGCGGCGGGCACGAAGAGCAGCCCGTCGTCGTCGCCCAGCACCAGATCGCCGGGATGAACCTGGATGCCGGCGATGGTGACCGGCCCGTTGAACTCCGCCAGCTCCAGCCGGTGCTTGCCGGTGCGCGGCGTGACGCCCGCCGACCAGACGGCGAGGCCGCCCGCCTTGATGTTGGCGCTGTCGCGCACCGCGCCGTCGACGACGATGCCGGCCAGACCGGCGGCGATCGACGCCGTGGCCAGGATGCCGCCGAAGCTCGACGCCTCGGCCACCCCGCCGGCGTCGATGACGAAGACGTCGCCGCGCCGGGTCAGGGTGATCTGGTCGATGCCGCCGCCCTTCGGCCGGTGGCCTGAGGCGATGGAGAATCCCGGCGCGCGCGCCGCCGGAATCTGCCGCGCCGTGATGGCGGGGCCCGCCACGCGCCGTCCCCCCTCCAGCGGCGGCAGGCGCCGCCGGGGAACCGCGCTGTCGTAGCCCAGCCCGTCGAGGATGTCGGCGACCTGGGAGGTCAGGTCGGGCAAGGCGAGATAGCGCTCGATGATCGCGGCGTCGGGCCGGTCGATGGCGACGCGGCGGACGATGGCGGGGTCGAGCAGGCCGAGCAGCCGGTCGGAATAGACGGCCAGCTCCTCGGCGATTTTCGGATCGGTCATCGCTCCCCTCAGCTCGGCTTGATACCGGCGGTCTGGATCACCTGCTTCCACTGCGCGTAGCCGGCGGCGATCTCCGCGTCGAAGGCCGCGGGCCCTTCGTTGACCAGGGCCATCCCCGCCTTTTCGGTGATGGCGACGTAGTCCTTGTCCTTGGCGAAGCCCACGATGTCGGCGTGCAGCCGGTCCACGACCGCCGTCGGCGTCGCCGACGGTGCCAGCAGGCCGAGCCAGGAGCGGGCGGCGAAGTCCTTCAATCCGGCTTCGCCGAAGGTCGGGATCTCCGGCGCGAAGGGGCTGCGCTCCGGCAGCGCCACGGCCAGGGGCCGGATCTGGCCGGAACGGAAGTAGGGCAGGGCCGTGGACAGCACCAGGAATCCGGCCTGGATGCGCTTGCCCAGCAGTTCCGAGATGATTTCCCCTTGGCCCTTCAGCGGCACATGGACGATGTCGATCCCGGTGAGCTGCTGGAGGAAGGCGGTGCTGAGATGCTGGCCCGACCCGATGCCCGCCGTGCCGTAATTGTATTTGCCAGGGTTGGCCTTGATGTGGGCGAGAACCTCGGCGGCGTCCTTGCCGGGCAGCTCCGGATCGACGGCGAGCACGCTGGCCTGATCGGCGACCAGCACCACCGATTTGAAGTCCTTGAAGATGTCGTAGCGCACCGCCGTGGACAGAGCCGGCACCGTCACATGGTTCGACGAGGCGAACAGGAAGGTGTGGCCATCGGTGGACTTGGCGACGTAGTCGGTGCCGACCGCCGCCCCGGCGCCGGGCCGGTTCTCGACCACGAAGGGCTGCGGATGAAGCTTCGACAGCCGGTCGGCCAGCGCGCGGGCCAGCAGATCGGTGCCACCGCCGGGCGGGAAGGGAACGACCAGCCGCACCGGCTGCGTCGGCCAGGACGCGGGTGCCGCGGCCCGCGCCGCCGGGGCGGCGACCCCGGCCAGGGTGGTCGCGGCGGCGCCGGCCAGGGCAGCGGTCAGGAAGGAGCGCCGGTCAAGCGCGGGAAACCGATCTCGGGACATGGCGGTCCTTCGTCTTTCGTCAGCGGTTGGCGTCGAACGGTTCGGGATTGGGATGGACGCCCAGCGCGCTGTTCACCCGGTTGGAGAAGTTGAAGTAGGCGGCAATGGCCGCGGCCTCCAAAATCTCCCGCTCCGACAGGCCCACCGCGCGCAGCCCGTCGAGGTCCGCCGGTTCGATGGTCCAGGGACGCTCGGTGATCAGCACCGCGTAATCGACGATGGCCCGTTCGCGCGGCGTCAGGTCGGCGCGGCGGTAGTTCACCTCCACCAGCCCGACGAAGCGGGGATCGCCGGTGATCTCGCGCAGCTTGCCGGCGTGCCCCCAGACGCAGGGCTCGCACCGGTTCTGCACGCTGACGGCGAGCGCGATCAGCTCGCGCTCGCGGCCCGTCAGCCCGTCCGTGAAATCGACGGTCACCGACCGGCTGAGCGCTTCCTGCGCCAGGACCAGCGCCGGGATGTGCGCCAGCACCGATTGGGTGTTGCGGATGTAGCCGCGGACGGACACCGAATGCTCGAACAGGGCGTCGGTGCGGTCGTCCTGGGGCGGCGCGGGCAGGCGCAGCCAGGACACGCTCTCGGCGGCGGGGGCGGCAGCCGTCGTCTTCTTCACAGGCATCGTTCTGCTCCTCCTGTTCACGCTTGCAGGCTCTGGCCGGTCTGGGCCAGGAGCGCGTCGTAATTGCCGATGTCCCAGGTGGTCTTGCCGCTCTGGAGGTCGGCGCGCAGCCGCTCCTCCTTCTCCAGCCGGGCGCGGGAGGCCGTCAGGACGGCCTCGACCTCGTCCAGCGGAACGACGACGAGGCCGTCGTCGTCGCCGACGATCAGGTCGCCCGGATGCACCGTGACGCCGCCCACGACGATGGGCTGAGCGATCGGCCCCAGCGTCGCCTTCACCGTCCCCTTGATGGAGATGGCGCGGGAGAAGATCGGGAAGCCGATGTCGCGGATCGCCGCGGCGTCGCGGACGCCGCCGTTGGTCACCAGACCGGCGAGCCCCAGCGACTGGGCGGAGGTCGCCATCACGTCGCCGAACGAACCCTGCTCGGTGTAGTCGCCGGCGTCCACCACGAGGACGTCGCCCGGACGGGCCAGCTTCATCGCGGCGTGGATGGTCAGGTTGTCGCCCGGCTGGGTCTTCAGCGGGAAGGCGGCCCCGACGATGCGCAGGCCCGGCCAGATCGGCTTGATCGCCGAATCGACGGCGCCGCGGCGGCCCAGCGCCTCATGGACGGTGGCGGCGCCGATCGTCGCGAAGGCCGCGACCTGCTCGGGGGTGGGGCGGGGGAAATCGGTGCGGATGCTGGTCATGTCGGAATGGCTCCCAAGCCCGCGTCACGCGGTCGCGGCGATTTTGAAGGTAGAGGGGGGACCGCGGCGGGGGAACTCGTCGCGGTGGTCGCGCAACCCCTTGCCCGACAGCGGTTGATAGGGGTGACGGCGCAGCACCTCGACATCGAGATCGACGCCCAGGCCCGGCGTGTCGGGGATGTCGACGTAGCCGTCGGCGATGGTCAGCCCCTGAAGGGCCAGCTCCCGCGTCGGCTCGACGAGGTTCACGAACAGCTCGGCAATGGTGAAGTTGGTGACCAGCGCCGACAGGTGGACCGTCGCGGCCAGACCGACGATGGGGCTGTTGAAGTTGTGCGGGCTGACCGCGATGGAATGCGGCTGCGCCAATGCTGCGATGTCGAGCATGGCGAGGATGCCGCCGACGGCGCTGATGTCCGGGTTGATGATGTCGGCGGCGCGCTTCTCGAACAGCGGCAGATATTGCTCCTTGGTGTAGAGCGCTTCGCCCGACACGATGGGGACGTTGGTCGTGCGCCGCACCTCCGCCGTCAGGTCGAGGTTTTCCGGCGGGCAGGGCTCCTCGTACCAGGCGATGCCGAATTCGCGCAGGCGCTCGATCAGGCGGATCGCGTGGTTCGGCGACAGGCGGCGGTGGCCGTCGATGAGCAGTTCCACGTTCGGGCCGACCGCCTCGCGCACCGCGCGGACGTTCTCCACGGCGTGGTCGAGGTCCTTCGGATCGACGTAGTTGCGCCACGGGCCGGGGATCGGGTCCCATTTCAGCGCGTCGTAGCCCTGCGCCACCACCGCGGCGGCGCGGTTCGCGGTGTCGTCGATGGAGGACGCGCCGAACCACCAGCCGTTGGCGTAGACCCGGATCTTCTCGCGGACGGCGCCGCCCAGCAGCTTGTGCACCGGCAGGCCGGCGCGCTTGCCGACGATGTCCCAGGACGCGATCTCGACCGCGCTCAGCGCGCACAGGAAGTCGACGGAGGTCCGGCGGATCGAGAAATCGTCGAGCAGTGTCTGGGCGAGCTGGCGGATGTTCCAGATCTCGCGCCCGATCAGAAGCGGTGCGATGGCGTCCACATAGGCGGCGACGACCTTTTCCTTGCCCGCGGTGACGTAGCCCTCGCCCCAGCCGTAAATCCCGCTCTCCGTTTCGATGCGAACGAAAAGAAGATTCTTGGCGCGGCCAGGATTGAAGAAAAAGCTCTCAACCCTCGCGATCTTCATGAGAACTCCCAGGGTATGAAGCGCCGCCGTCGAAGGAACGGCCACGCGCAGTCAATGAGATGACTTCGACCGGAAGCGAGTGCCGCCGGATTTTTTCTGAAAAGACGGTAGTTTTTCTCCGGGCGTGGAAACAACAGTCCCGCCCTGTATCGAGAGCAGACTATTGCCTATAGACAGAGTAGGAATCAAGAGGTAAATTACAAATCAAGAGACGATCGGTTCATCCGATTTTCCAATCATGAAAATGTGCAAAAGCACCCCCAGAGCTGCAACCATGACGTTATTCGCTTTCACCGTGCGGCGGACGCTCGCGGCCGCGCCGATGGTCATCGTCATGATCGTCGTGAACTTCCTGCTGCTGAAGGCGGTCCCCGGCGATCTGGTCGATGTGATGGCCGGCGAGAGCGGGATCGCCACGGCGGAGCAGATGGCCGATCTGCGCGCGCGGTTCGGGCTGGACCGCTCGGCGCTCGACCAGTTCCAGGCCTATCTGTCCCAGCTCCTGCGGTTCGATCTGGGCTTCTCCTTCCGCTACAACCGGCCCATCGCCGACCTTGTGCTGGAGCGGTTGCCGGCGACGGCGCTGCTCGTCACCGTGGCGGTTCTGGCGGCGGTGGCCGTCGGCGTGGCGGCGGGGGTCCTGGCCGGGCGCCGTCCGGGGGGCCGCTTCGACCGGGCGGTGTCCGTCCTGTCCTCCCTGATCTTCGCCGTGCCGTCCTTCTGGATCGGGCTTGTCGGGATCGTGCTGTTCGCCGTCCAGCTGCGCTGGCTCCCCATTGGTGGCTACGCCACGGTGGGCGCGCCGGGCGCCGGCTGGCCGCACGCGGTGGACGTCGCCGCCCATCTCGTGCTTCCCGCCGCCACGCTGGGGCTGGGCTACGCCGCCCTCTACGCGCGGGTCACGCGGGCCGCGGTGATCGAGACGAGCCGGCTGGATTTCGTGCGCACCGCGCGGGCCAAGGGCATTTCCGAGACGCGGGTGACGCTGCGGCACATCCTGCGCAACGCGCTGCTCCCCGTGGTGACTCTGAGCGGCCTGAAGCTCGGCTCGATGCTGGGCGGGGCGGTGGTGGAGACGGTGTTCTCCTGGCCCGGCCTGGGGCGTCTCGCCTTCGAGGCGGTGGCCGACCGCGACGTGAACCTGCTGCTCAGCCTCTTTCTCTGCAATTCGCTTCTGGTGATCGTCATGGGCATCCTCGTCGACGTCTCCTACGCCGCGCTCGACCCGCGGATCGAGGTGACGGCGTGAGCGCACGGTTCTCCTTTTCCACGCCTTCCACGTTGCGGCTGGGGGTGCTCTGCGTGGCGCTCCTCGCCCTGCTGGCGGCGGCGGCCGGCCTGCTGCGGCCGGGCGATCCCATGGCGATGGTCGGGCCGCGTGGTCTGTGGCCGCTGACCGACGGCGCCTTCCCGCTCGGCACCGACCAGCTCGGGCGGGACGTGGCGGCGCAGCTCCTGTTCGGGGCGCGGGTGTCGCTGGCGGTCGGCGTCGGGGCTGCCGCGGTGGCGACGCTGATCGGCGTCGGGCTGGGCGCCGTGGCGGGCTATTTCGGCGGGGTGGCGGACCATCTGCTGTCGCGGCTGTGCGACTATGTCCAGACGCTGCCGTCTTTCCTGTTGTCCATGGTCCTGGTCGCCGTGCTGGCGCCGTCCATCGGCAGCGTGATGCTCGCCATCGGCCTGACCTCCTGGCCGGAGATCGCCCGGTTGACGCGGGCGGAGGTGCTGCGGATACGCAACGCCGACTGGGTGCTGGCGGCGCGGACGATGGGGCTGGGCCACGGCCACATCCTGCTGAACCATGTGCTGCCCAACGGCATCGCCCCGGTGGTGGCGATGATCACCGCGGTGGTCGCCCACGCTGTTCTGGTGGAGGCGGCGTTGGCCTTCCTCGGCCTCGGCGACCCGAACCTCGTGTCCTGGGGGGCGATGATCGGCAACGCGCGGCCTCTGCTGCGCACGCTGTGGTACCTGATGGCGCTGCCCGGCCTCGCCATCTTCGCCACGGTGATGGTCTTCACCCTGCTGGGCAACGGCCTGTCGGAGCGGCTCGACCCGCGGGAGGCCGCGCGATGACCCCTGGTAAACCGTTGGCGGCCGAACCGCTGATCGCGGTGCGCGACCTGTCGATCGCCTTTGCGGGCACCAGGGCGGTGGACGGCCTCTCCTTCACCGTGAGGGCGGGCGAGGTGACGGCGCTGGTCGGGGAAAGCGGCAGCGGCAAGACGGTCACCGGCCTGTCCATCGCCGGGCTGGCTCCGCCGGAGGCGCGGATCACCGGCCGCGTGACCCTGGCCGGTGCGGACATCCTCGGCCGGACGCCCCGTCAGAGGCGCTTGGCCGGGCATCCCGCGGTGTCGATGGTTTTCCAGGACCCGCAGGCGGCGCTCAACCCCGTCCTGACCATCGGCGACCAGATCGTCGAGGCCGTGCGCGCCGACGGGCGGACCGGCGCCCGCGCCGCCGCCGCCCGTGCGCTGGAGCTGCTCGATCTGGTGCGCATCCCCGAGCCGGGGCGCCGCTTCTCCGAGTACCCGCACCGCCTGTCGGGCGGGATGCGCCAGCGCGTGGTGATCGCCCTGGCGCTGGCCACGTCGCCGGTCGCGCTGGTCGCCGACGAGCCGACGACGGCGCTCGACGTCACCATCCAGGCGCAGATCCTCCAGCTTCTGATCCGGTTAAAGGACGAGCTTGGCATGGCGCTGTTGCTCATCACCCACGACCTGGGCGTGGTGGCCGAGGCGGCGGACCGCGTCCTGCTGATGCGCGACGGGCGGCTGCTGGAGGACCGTAGCGTCCGCGATTTCTTCGACGGTCCCCGCCACCCCTACGGCCGCGCTCTGCTGGCCGCGCGGCCGGGACGCCGGACGCGCGGGGGACCCAGGCCGCGCCTCGCCGACACCTCGGTGCCTTTTGTGATCTCCGGGGAAGGGGGCTGAGCATGCTGACCATCAAAAAGCTCCGCGTCACCCACCGGACGCGCAACGGCACCGTCCACGCGGTGGACGGAGTGGACCTCACCCTGCGGCGCGGCGAGACGCTGGGGCTGGTCGGGGAGTCCGGCTGCGGGAAATCCACGCTGGCGCGGGCGGTGATGCGCCTGACCGCCCCGGCGTCGGGCCGCATCCTCCTCGACGGGACCGACGTGACGCGGCTGACGGGGAGGGCGGCGGCGCCCTTCACCGCCAGGGTCCAGATGGTCTTCCAGGACCCTGCCGCCTCGCTCGATCCGCGCTACACGGTGGCGCGGGCCATCGCCGAACCGCTGCTGCCCACCGTCCGCGACGCGGCGGAGCGGGCGCGGCGGGTGGTGGCGCTGATGGACGACGTCGGGTTGGCCCGCGCGCTGGCCGACCGCTTCCCGCACCAGCTCTCCGGTGGGCAGAGGCAACGCGTGGCCATCGCCCGCGCCATCGCGCCCCGGCCCGATTTCGTCGTCCTCGACGAGCCGGTCTCGGCGCTCGACGTGTCCCTGCAGGCCCAGGTGCTGAACCTGCTGGTCGATCTCCAGGAGCGGCATGGGCTGGCCTACCTGTTCATCGGCCACGACATCGGCGTCGTCCGCCACATGGCCGACCGGGTGGCCGTGATGTATCTCGGGCGGGTGGTCGAGATCGGCGACTGGTCCGACGTGGTGGACGAGCCCGCCCATCCCTACACCCGCGCGTTGATGGCCGCGGCCCCCGCCGCCCACCCGGACGCGGGACGCGCCGCGACCAGGACCGTCCTGGCGGGCGAGTTGCCCAGCCCCTTTGCCCCGCCGCCGGGCTGCGCCTTCCACACCCGCTGTCCGCTCGCCGTCGAGCGCTGCCGGCGCGAGGCGCCCGCCCTGCGTGACGCCGCCGACGGCCGCCGCGTCGCCTGCCATCTGGCCCCGACGCCATCGGCCGAAACAATTCCGACCGAAACCAACACCTTTCGTCCCCTGAGGAGACTTCCGTGATCCCCATCGAACGCCGTTCCTTCCTCGCCCTGACCCTTGGGGCCTCCGTCCTCGCCGCCGGGGCGGGGCGCGCCTTAGCCGCGGCGGGGCCGGTGAAGGGGGGGACGCTGATCGCGGTCATCAACCCGGAACCCCCGATCCTCACCAACACCGTCAACAACCACTTCAGCGTCAACGTGGTGTCGCCGAACATCTACGACGGGCTGCTGAGCTACGATCAGCAGATGAACCCGATCCCCGCCCTGGCGGAGCGGTTCGAGCTGTCGCCCGACAAGCTCTCGATCACCTTCCACCTGCGCAAGGGCGTCACCTGGCACGACGGCACGCCCTTCACCTCCCGGGACGTGGCCTACAGCGTGCTGGAGCTGTGGAAGAAGCACCACCCGCGCGGCCGCACCACCTTCGGCGACGTGACGGCGGTGGAGACGCCGGACGCATTGACGGCGGTCCTGCGCCTGTCCCGCCCCTCGGCGATCATCCTGAACGCGCTGTCCGCCGCGGAATCGCAGGTGCTTCCCGCCCACCTCTACGAGAACACCGACCCCCGGACCAACCCGCGCAACATCAACCCGGTCGGCACCGGCCCCTTCCGCTTCGTGGAGTGGAAGCGCGGCGAGTACATCGCCTTCGAGCGCAATCCCACCTACTGGGACGTCGGCAAGCCTTATGTGGACCGTCTGATCTTCCGCATCATCCCCGACGCCGCGTCGCGCGCCGCGGCCTTCGAAACCGGGGAGGTGGTCTACGGCCCCTTCGACCCGATCCCGCTGGCCGACGCGGCCCGCCTGCGCGCCAACCCCGAACTGGCGCTGACCACCGCCGGCTATCAATGGCTGTCGCCCTTCTTCACCTTCGAATTCAACGTCAAATCCAAGATCACCGGCGATGTGCGGGTCCGCCGGGCCATCGCCCACGCCATCGACCGCAAGGGGCTGATCGAGGCCGCGTGGTACGGCTTCGGCACCCCGGCGACCGGCCCGATCCCGCATTACCAGAAAGCCTACACCAAGGACGTGGCCGGCTATCCCTTCGACCCCGCGGCGGCGGAACGGCTGTTGGACGAGGCGGGGTACCGGCGCGGTGCCGACGGAGTCCGCTTCGCGCTGTGGCACGACTATTCCAACGACACCGAGTCCCAGCAGAACACCGCGGAGTTCCTGCGCCAGAACCTGAAGGCGGTGGGCATCGACCTGAAGCTGCGCGCCGCCGACCTGCCGACCTATTACAAGCGGGTCTACACCAATTACGATTACGACACCCGCTCCGGCCAGTTCTCGGCGATGATCGACCCGTCGCTGGGGCTGTACCGGCTCTACGCCACCAGCTCCATCGCGCCGGGCGTGCCGAATACCAACGGCGCCCAGTATTCCAACCCCGAGCTGGACGCGGTGATCGAGACGGCGCTGCGCGAATCCGATCCGGCCAAGCGGACGGAGGCGTTCCACGCCTGGCAGCGCATCGCCATGACCGACCTGCCGAACATCCCGCTGTTCGAGCTGGAGCGCGTCACGCTGCACAGCCGCCGGGTCAAGGGGCTGGAGGACCGGCCCGACGCCGCCTTCTCCTCGCTGAAGAACCTGTGGCTGGAGGGCGGGGCGTGACGGCGACCGTCCCGCCACGTCCCCGCATCGCCGTGATGGGAGCCGGCGCGGTCGGCGGCTACATCGGCGCCCGCCTGTTCGCCGAGGGCGAGGACGTGACGCTGGTCGATGGCTGGGCGGAGCATGTCGCGGCGGTCGCCCGCTCCGGCCTTGCCATCACCGGCGCGCGGCCGGAGGAGGACGAGACCGTGCGCGTCCCGATCCTGTCGGAGGATCGGCTGGCCGACCTCGGCCCCATCGACGTCGCCATCGTCGCCGTCAAGTCCTGGGACACCCGGCGGGTGGCGGAGCTGCTCCGCCCCCGGCTGGCCCCCGGCGGATTTGTCGTCTCGGCCCAGAACGGCCTGAACGAGCCGGTGATCACGGAGGTTGTCGGCGGGGACCGCGTCGTCGGGCTGATCGCGGCGCGCATCGGGGTCGAACTCGACGGCGCCGGGCGCATCCTGCGGCGGGTGTCCCGCGGCAGTCCGGGGATTCCGGTCTTCCGCATCGGCGAGCCCGACGGGCGGACGACGCCGCGCCTCGAAGCGCTGCGCGCTCTCGTCGCCAAGGTCGATTCCGTGACGGTGACCGGCAACCTGACCGGCGAGCGCTGGTCGAAGCTGGCGGCCAACGCCATGCGCAACGGCCTTTCCGCGGCGACCGGCCTGTCGATCGACGCGATGGACCGCGACCCGCTGCTGCGCCGCTTCGGCATCCGGCTGGCCGGGGAGGCGGTGCTGATCGGCGAGCGGCTTGGCCTGCGGCTGGAAGGGATCGGCGGCACGCCCGCCGCCCTGTTCGCCCGCGCGGCCGAGGGCGACCGCGCGGTGCTGGCCCGGGTGGAGGAAGCGCTCTTGGCCTCCGCCGTCTCCGGCAAGGCCGCCGGGCAGCGTCCCTCCATGGGTCAGGACATCCTCAAGGGCCGGCGGACCGAGGTCGAGGAGATCTACGGGCCGGTCCTCGCCCGCGCTGAGGACACCGGCATCGACGCCTGGGCAAACCGGCGGGTGCGCGACGCCGTGCGCCGCATCGAGAGCGGGGCGGCGCGTCCGGATCCCGCCTTTTTCCAACTGGACCCCTTCGGCGACACCACGACCGAAGGCCATGATTGAGAAGGACCGACAGAGCATGAGCAACCGACCCGATACCAAGCGACCCGACTTCGATTTTCCCCGCCCCACCCCGGCCCAGATCGCGGCCTTCAAGGGGGTGACCGCCGCCACCGCGCACGAGGCGCAGGGTCGGCGCGGCGCGCTCGATTCGATCATCAAGCCGTTGCGGCCCGGCTTCCGCATCCTGGGGCCGGCTTTTCCCGCCCAGGGGCAGCCGGGCGACAACCTGACCGCCCATGCGGCCATCTCCTTCGCCCGTCCCGGCGACGTGATCGTCTATTCGGCCGGCGGTTTTGTCGACGGCGCGTCCTTCGGCGACACCATGGCCACGGCGGCGCTCGCCCGCGGCCTGGGCGGCGTGGTGATCGACGGAGCCGTCCGCGACGCCGCGGAACTGCGCAAGCTGGACCTTCCGGTCTTCGCGCGGGGAGTCAGCCTGCGGTCGCGCGGCGACAAAGCACGGCTCGGCCCGCTCGCCCAGGCCGTCGAGGTGGGGGGAATCCGGGTTGAACCCGGCGACCTGATCATCGGCGACGACGACGGCGTGGTGGTGATCCCGCTGGCCGATCTCGACGAGGTGGCCCGCGTCTCGCGCGAGAAGGAGGCGAAGGAGGAGGAGTTCCGCAGCCGGTTCCGCGCCGGCGGCGCCACGACCTGGGACCTGTTCGGCGCCGGGATTCTGGCGAAGAGCGGCTACCGGCTGGCCTTCACCGAAACCGGGGCCGACATCGTTCCGGTGTGAGGACAGGCAGGGGGCGGGGTGGCGCTGCACCCGGACCTGCACGACGCGCCACGGGTGTGGGCGGTGATCGAGCATCGGGTCGCGCTGTTCCCGGCGGATTTCGCCGCAGAATTCGCCGCAGAATTTGCTGCGGAGTTCGCCACCGGCCCCGCATCGGCCGACTGAGGGAACGGTTACTTCCGCGGCACGCCGGTCCTGGGTGGCGCGTCGGGGCGCGGCACGAAGAAGTCGGACAGTTCAACGGGGAAGCTGTCGAGGATCTTCTTCAGCGACGCGATGAACGGACAAGTCTTTCCCTTCTCGATCAACGAAACCAAGGTGTTGCTGATGCCCGCCCGGCGCGCCAGGGCGCGCTGCGACATTCCGTGCGCTTCGCGCAGATTCTGCAGCTTTCTTCCGATGTCGAGCATGCTGGATACACCCGGCTGGCGATGGGAGAGGAAGGCTGAGTGGCAAAGGTGGACGGCCCGACCTCCCTCTTCCCAAAATGGCGCGATGGTCAGGCGATGTAGCCGAAATCGGCGTCCACGATGTTGCGGACCGGGAAGCGTTCGGACACCAATCCGGCGGCAGCCATCCAGTCGATCTGGTCCTGCACGCTGTCGAGGATCAGCTTGCCGTCGGCGCGGATGAAGGGCAGCGTCTCGGCGATCCGCTCCACCGGCTGGCGCGAGTGGCGGGCCAGCACGTCCAACAGCGGGCGGGTGGCGGCGTCGATGGGGGCGGTGCCGTTCACCCGCGCGGCCAGCAGGGTTTCCGCATATGTCTCGCAGCCGCGCCGATAGACCTGCAGGATGCGCGCCGCCAGGGCGCGGTCGGCGGCCACCCGCTGGGACACGAAGACTCCGCACATCTGCCAGGGCGTCTCGTCCCCCACCCAGCCGAGCAGACGGGCGGCTCCTGACCGCACCAGATCGGGCAGGATGGTGGTCGGCAGCAGCGCCGCGTCCACCCGCCCGCCGGTCAGGGCGGAGGTCATGTTGGACAGGCTCTGCAAGGGCTGGAGCCGGACCGTGCCGAGGTCGAAGCCGTATTTGCGCGCCAGCAGATGCAGGGAGTAGTGGTAGCTGGACCCGACCTGGGTGATCGCCACCGACCGGCCCGGAAAGTCGCGCAGGCTGGTCAGCCCGGACTCGAAGGCAGATCGTCCGGCCAGATAGCCGACCAGCGGGTAGCCCGGCGCCTCCGGGCTGCCGCCGGCGACCACAGTCAGCACCCGTTTGCCCGCCAGATTGAACAGCCCGCCGGTAAAGGCGCAGCAGCCGATGTCGATGTCACCCCCCGCCGCGGCGACCGCGATGGGCTGGGCAGCGTCGAAGAAGACCAGCTCCGGTTCGAACCCGGCCTCCGCGAAATAGCCGAGGTCGTGCGCCAGGAACAGCGGGGCGGAGGAGATAGGGCGCAGCGTCCCGATGCGCAGCCGTCGCGGCGCTTCGCCCGTGGCGGCGGCGAGGGGAGTGGCGAGGGTGGTGATGGCGGCTGCCGCGCCGAGGAAAAGACGACGAGAAACCATGGCCGGAACTCCGTTGGATAAGCCGTCGGACGGACACTCGATGTTTGCATTGCAAATAGTGAATTCGGGTATTAGTCATCGGCCACACCGAAGCCACCGCCGCCGGGGAGAGAGCATGCCGAAGGCCGCCGCCAGGGAGCCGAAAGAGGGCGAGGCGCAGGAGGAGGGCGCCAAGGACCGGCAGTTCGTCACGGCGCTCGCCCGCGGGCTGGAGATCCTGCGCTGCTTCTCGCTGAACCGGCGGGAGCTGACGACGGTGGAGATCGCCGCCATGACCGGCCTGCCGCAGCCCAGCGTCTGGCGGCTCAGCCACACGCTGATCGAATGCGGCTATCTGCTGTCCGATCCCGCCAGCCGGAAGCTGTCCGTCGGTCCGGCGGTCCTGTCGCTCGGCTTCGCGGCGCTCGGCAATCTGGGCTTCGCCGATGCGGTGAACCCCTATCTGCGCCGCATCGCCGAGCGGTTCGGCGGGGCGGCCTCCCTCGGCCAGCGCGAGCGGGACGGCGTGCTGCTGCTGCTGCGCTGGCAGGCGGAAACCATGCTGACGCTGAACCTGTCGGCGGGCTCCACGGTGTCGCTGTCGCGCTCCGCCATCGGCTGGGCGCACCTCGCCGCCCTGACGGAGAAGGAGCGGGCGAAGCTGCTGGCCGAGCTGAAGGTGGCGGAGCAGGAGGGCGGCCCCCGGCTGCTGGAGGACATCGCCCGCGCCATGGCCGATTACGCCCGCGACGGCTTCGTGGTGAATTGCGGGAAATCGCAGGCGCTCATCAACGGCGTGTCGGTGCCGCTGCGCGTGCCGGGCCGCCGGACGGTGTATCTGCTCGGCTGCGCGGGGGCGGCGACCGACTTCACCGAGGCGAGGATACGGGCGGAGGTCGGGCCGACGCTGCGCGACATGGCCGCCGAGCTGTCGGTGCTGATCGGCGACATCACCGCCGCGTCCGGTCCCACGTCCGGAGACCTGGCCGGCGCCCGGCGTCCGGCGGAGCGTCGCAAATAGGCGGTTCGGTCCCCTCACGGCCGATCCTCCTCCGCCTTGCCGCCCAGCGCGCGACGCAGCCCGACCAGCCGCTCCAGGGCGATCACCAGAGCCAGCGTGCCCAGCACCAGCAGGGCCGCCACCGCCGCCACCAGCGGATCGCTGCTGCTCTCCACATGGCGGTACAGCGCGACCGGCAGGGTGGTCAGCCGCGGCCCGGCGATGAACAGCGAGACGACCACCTCGTCGAAGGACACCAGGAAGACCAGGATGGCGGCGGCGGCGAGGCCGGGCGCCGCCAGCGGCAGGGTGATGCGCAGCGCCACCGACGCCGGGCGGGCGCCCAGGCTGGCCGCGGCCTCCTCCACGCCGGGGGGAAGCCCGCGCAGCGCCGTCTCCAGCACCCGCAGCGCGTAGGGCAGGGTGATCAGCAGATGGGGCACGGCCATGCCCGGCCAGCTTCCCACCAGCCCCAACCGGACGAACAGGACCAGCAGCGCCAGCCCGAGCACGATGGAGGGCAGCAGAAGCGGCAGGGTCAGCAGGACGGCCAGCGCCGTCAGCCGCCCGCGCGCCAGGGCCAGCGCCGCGGGAAAGGCGATCAGCAGGGCCAGCGCGGTCACCGCCGCCGCCAGCAGCAGGCTGTTGATGAGCGCCGCGGCCATGGCGCCGTCCGCCAGCAGGGCTACGTACCAGCGCAGGCTCCATCCCGATGGCGGCCAGGACAAGTCGGCGTCCGCCGACAGCGACATGGGAAAGACCAGCAGGACCGGCGCCAGCAGGAAGGCCGCCAGCGCCGCCACCAGCAGCCCGTGCAGGGCCCGCAGGACCGCGCCGGTCATCGTGCCCGTCATCGCGCCGCCTCCTCGATCCGCTGGGCGACGGCGCCATAAGCCGCGACCAGCGCGCCGAACAGCAGCAGGGTCAGCAGCGACAGCACCGCCGCCACCGGCCAGTCGAGGGTCACCGCCGCCTGGTCCTGGATTTCGGTGGCGACCAGCGGCACCCGCCCGCCGCCCAGCAGCTTCGGCGTCACGAAGCTGCCGACCGTCAGCACGAAGGTCAGCAGCGCGCCGAGCAGCGCCCCCGGCGCGCTCAGCGGCAGCACGACGTGCCGGAACACCGCGAGGGGTGGCGCGCCCAGGCTGGCGGCGGCCTCCTCGTACTCCGGCAGGACGCGCCCGAAACCGGCGAGAAGCGACAGGATCATGTAGGGCATGAGAATCTCGACCAGCCCGATCACCACCCCGGTCGTGTTGAAGACCAGCGGCGGCGGCTCGATCCCAAGCGGGCGCAGCAGGCCGGGCAGGAATCCCCGGTCGCCCAGGATCAGGATCCAGCCGTAGGTGCGCACCACCGCGGACAGCAGCAGCGGCGCCACGCAGACCACCACCAGCCGGTTGCGCCAGGGCGGCGGGCTTCGATGGATGAACAGGGCCAGCGGGTAGGAGGCGAGCAGGCACAGCGCCGCCACCCCGGCCGCCAACCCCGCCGTGCGCAGCGCCACCGCGGCGTACCAGCCGTCGCCCAGCACCTTGCCCCAGCTCGCCAGGGTCCAGCCGTCGCCGACCATGCCCCCGGCGGCTCCCTCGCGGAAGGCGTAGCCGGCGAGAGTCAGCATCGGCCACAGGAAGGCCAGCAGGTTGACGGTCAGCGCCGGCAGGACCAGCCCGGCCAGGGACAGGGGGCGGGGGGCGGTCATGGTGGAGCGTCCGCCGGGCGGGTCGCGGCAAAGACCGCCATGTCGGCGGGGTCCCAGGACAGAGCCACGGTTTCCCCCGGCGTCAGGGCCGGCCCCGGCGCCGGAGGTGCGGCCTCCACCGGCCAATCCACCGTGACGGGCGCGCCGCCGGCCTCCAGCGACAGGGCGATGCGGTCGCCGAGGAAGGCCGTGCCGCGCAGCACCGCCGGAAGGCCGCCCGCGCCTCCGGCCGCTCCGACACGGATGCGGTGCGGGCGGACGAACAGATCGACCGGTCCGGCGGGGCCGTCCGCCAGCGCCGGCAGCAGGGTTCCGCCGACGCGCAGCGCGCCGCCGGCCAGCCGCTCCGCCGGGATGCGGTTGGTCCGCCCGACGAAGCCGGCGACGAAGCCGCTGGCCGGACGGTCATGGACCTCCCGCGGGGTGCCGACCTGCTCCAGCCGGCCGTCGCGCAGCACGGCGATGCGGTCGCAGACGGCCAGCGCCTCCCCCTGGTCGTGGGTGACGAACAGGGCGGTGATGCCGAGCCGCCGCTGGAGCGTCCGGATCTCGGCCAGAAGCTCCGCCCGCAGCCCGGCGTCCAGGTTGGACAGCGGCTCGTCCAGCAGGAGCAGGTTCGGCCGGATCGCCAGGGCGCGGGCCAGCGCCACGCGCTGCTGCTGGCCGCCGGACAGCGCGCGCGGCTTGCGCCCGCCGAGATGGGACAGCCGCACCATCGCCAGCGCCTCCGCCGTGCGGGCGTGCCGCTCCGCCGCCGGCAGGCCGCGCATGCGCAGGCCGAAGGCCACGTTGTCGGCCGCCGTCATGTGCGGGAACAGCGCGTAGTTCTGGAAGACCAGCCCGATGCCCCGGGCGTGGGCGGGCAGGGCCGTGATGTCCCGTCCGCCGACCAGCACCCGCCCACCGCTGGCCGGTGTCAGCCCGGCGATCAGGCGCAGCGCCGTCGTCTTGCCGCAGCCGGACGGGCCGACGAGGCCGAGCAGCTCGCCTCCCGCCACCTCCAGCGACAGCGCCGCCAGCGCGGGCGGGGCGGTGCCGTAGCGCTTCGCCAGCCGGTCCAGGGCCAAGGGAACGAGGGTTTGGGGCGCGCTCATCCGCGGGCGATCACGCCGCGGCGCCACGCCTCGTGGATGCGCTCGCGCAGGGGTGCCACTTCAAGCCAGTCGACGGGCAGCCAATCAGCGGTCTGCCCGGGGCGCACGACGCGGTCGCGCGTCGCCTCGGCCACCTCCGCCCGGCGGTTCATCGGCGACAGGAACAGCCGGTCGGCGACCGCCCCCTGCGCCTGCGCCCCCAGCGCGTAGTCGATGAACAGCCGCGCCGCCTCGCGCTGCGGCGCGCCCTGGACGAGGTTGATGCTGTGCTTGATCGTCACCGAGCCCTCCGCCGGCACCAGCGAGGCGATGCGGCCCGGCGACTGGCGGGCGTAGAGCTGGGCGCGCCCGTTCCAGCCGAGCCCCAGCGCCGCGGTGCCGTTGACGATGAAGGCGTAGGCATCGGGCTTCGGGTCGAAGGACAGCACGTTGGGGGCGAGGTCGCCGACCAGCGCGATCCCCTTGTCGACGCCCAGCCGGTAGTCGTCCTGCCCGGCCAGCCGGTTGGCGATCAGCACCAGCGCCACGCCGGTCAGGTCCGGCACGCCGGCGAAGGCGACGCGGCGCCGGTTTTCCTCCCGCCACAGGTCGCGCCAGGAGGTCGGGGCGGGGCTCACCCGATCCGGCGCGTAGAGCAGCACCAGATGGTCGGCGCTGGCCGCCGGGCCGGCGACTCCCGGCAGGAAGGCGCCGGGGTCGAGGTCGGCCAACGACGGCAGGGAATCGCGGGGGATCGGTTCGAACAACCCCTCCGCGGTCGCCGCCTTCGCCGAGATCATGTCGAGCAGCACCACGTCGGTCTGCGGCGCGTTGCGCTGGGCGCGCAGGGTGCCCAGCGTCTCCGCCGAGTTGCGCAGCCCGACATACTCCACGGCGATTCCGGGATGGGCGGCCTTGAAGGGCTCGACCACCGCGGCGCGGTAGTTCTCCTGGAACACGCCGCTGAAGGAGGCCAGCGTGACGGTCCGCTCCTGCGCGGTGGCGGAGCGGACGAAGGGGGCGGCCAGCGCCAGCCCGGCGAGCCCGCGCGTCACCGCGCGGCGCGTGATGGTCATGATCGGAACCCTCCGGTGGACGTGGATTCGGAAAAGCCGTAGTCGGCCAGGGCGGCGCTGGGGGTGATCCGGCCGTCGGCGAGGTCGCGGGCGATGCGCTCCGGCCGGCGCCGTTCCGGCGGGCCGTAGCCGCCGGCGCCCGGAGTCTCGATGCGCAGCGAGCGCCCGGCGGCCAGCGGGTGGTTGACGATCTTCGGCGGGGCCGCCGTCTCCTCCGGCCGGCCATGGTCCAGCACGACCCGGCTCAGCCCGCCGGGTTGGCCGCCCGCCAGCCCCGCCGGGCCGCGGCGGGCGCCGTCGAGCCGGGCGTGGCAGACCACCCGGTCGTCCAGCGAGCGGATCTGCCGGGCGATGCCCATGCCGCCGCGGAACTCCCCGGCGCCGCCGCTGTCGGGGACCAGAGCGTATTCCTCGACCAGCAGGGGATATTCGCGCTCCAGCGCCTCCGCCGGCAGGTTGGAGGTGTTGGTGACATGGACGTGGGTGCCGTCGGTGCCGTCGGCGTCGGGCTGTGCGCCTGCCCCGCCGCCCACCGTCTCGATGTAGACGAAGCGGCGGCCGCCGCGCCGGGCCGGGCCGGAGAAGACGATGGTGGACATCACGTCGTTGCCCGAGGCCACCCGCCGCTCCGGCGGCAGGAAACGGCAGAAGGCGCCGACGACGGCCCCGGCCACCCGCTGCGCCGTGTTGGCCCGCGACCCGACGGCGGCGGGGAAGCGCGGGTTGGTGATGGTCCCCTCGGGCGCGGTGATTTCAATCGCCTCGACCATGCCCTGGTTGGGCATCAGCTCGGGGTCGAGCATCGCCTTGACGGCGTAGTAGACGCTGGCCTCCAGCGCGTTGCGCGGCATGTTGAAGCTGCCGCGCGCCTCGGGTCCTGAGCCGGTGAAATCCACCGTCAGCCGCTCCCCCCGGATGGTCACGGTGGCCCGCACCGGCACCGGATCGCCGCCGTAACCGTCGTCGTCCAGCCAAGTGGTGAAGCTGCCCTGGTTGTCGCCGGTCTCGGCGATGCGGCGGCGCAGCCGGCGTGCGGTGTAGGCCAGCAGATCGTCGATCGCCCGCTCCACCGCCGTCACCCCCATCCGCTCGGCAAGCTCGGCCATCAGCGCCGCCCCGCGGTCGTTGGTGGCGATCTGGACCTTGAGGTCGAGCAGCCGCTCCTCGAAGTCGCGGGTGTTGTGGGCGATCATCTCCAGCAGGTCGGTGTCGATCTCGCCGGCGCGGCGGATGCGCAGGATCGGCAGGCGGATGCCCTCCTCGAACACGCTGCGCGCGGTGTGGGAGGTCGATCCCGGCACGCTGCCGCCGACGTCGGAATGGTGGCCGCAGTTGGCGGCGAGGAAGCGCACCCGGCCCTCGACGAAGACCGGCGTCACGATGCCGATGTCCGGCGCGTGGGTGCCGCCGGCCAGATAGGCGTCGTTGCCGATGAAGGCGTCGCCCGGCCGCATCGCCTCCAGCGGGTAGCGCGCCAGCACCGCCCGCACGCCGCCGGCCAGCGAGCCGAGATGCAGCGGGACGTGCGACGCCTGGGCGATCAGCCGCCCGGCGGCGTCGAACATGGCCACCGAGCAGTCCTTGCGCTCCTTGATGTTGGTGGAGAAGGAGGAGCGGATCAGCGTGTGCCCCATCTCCTCGACGATGGACAGCAGCCGGTTGGAGAAGACCTCCATGGCTATGGGGTCGGGGGCTATGGGGTCCGGGGAGATGTGGGCGGGGGAGGCTGAATCGGGCATGGCGGTCCGGTGTCAGGCGGCGGCGGGAACGGCGATGACGAGGATGCCCAGCGGATCGACCCGCAGGCTCTGGCCCGGCAGGACCAGGGTGGTGGCGCTCATCTCCTCCACGACGCAGGGGCCGGCCAGGGAGAGGCCGGCGGGCAGACTGGCGCGGTCGTAGACCGGCGTGTCGACCCAGCCCGCCGACGGGCCGGCGTAGACCGGGCGCCGGGCGCGCGGGGTGGGAACGGCGGTGCCGGAGGGAGGTGGCGACAGGGCGCTCTTCTCCACCCGCCCGACCGCCTGGAGGCGCAGGTTCACCGCCTCCACCGCCCGCCCGGCCACGTCGTAGCCGTGGGTGCGCCGGTGGACGGCGCGGAAGCGCTCCGCGAAGCCTTCCGGCCCGAGCGAGTCCAGATCGTCGGCGGGCACCGGGATCTCGAAGTTCTGCCCCTCGTAGCGGGCCTCGATGCTGCGATGGAAGGCGCGGTCGGCGGGCGCGATCCCCTCGCGGGCGAGCCAGCCGGACGCCTCCTCCCGCAGCTCCGCGAACAGCGCGCCAAGGGTGGGCCAGGAGTCGGCGTCGATCCGCTCCATGGCGCTGCGCACAAAATCCATGCCGATGTTCGACAGCAGGATGCCGCGGGCGCACAGCGTGCCCGGCTCCGGCGGGACCAGCACGGTGCGGATGCCGCAGTCGGCGGCCAGCTCCGCCGCGTGCAGCGGACCGGCGCCGCCATAGGCGAACAGGGCGAAGCGGCGGGCGTCGTGCCCGCGCTCGGTGGAGATGGAGCGGATGGCCCGCCCCATGGCGGCGTTGGCGATGCGCAGGATGCCGTGCGCCGCCGCCTCCAGCGTCAGGCCCAGCGGCTCGGCGACGCGGCGGATGGCGGCGCGGGCGGCCTCGGCGTCCACCGCCAGCCGTCCGCCGAGCAGAGCGGCGGGGTCGAGCCGCCCCAGGCAGATGTTGGCGTCGGTGATGGTCGGCTCCGTCCCGCCGCGGCCGTAGGCGGCGGGACCGGGAGCGGCCCCGGCGCTGTCCGGGCCGACCTTCAGCGCGCCGGCCGCGTCGATGCGCGCGATGCTGCCGCCGCCGGCTCCGATGACGTGGATGTCCACCATCGGCGTCTTCACCGGATAGCCGGCGACCAGCCGTTCGGAGGTGAACAGGGGCCGCCCGCCGTCGATCAGAGAGACGTCGGTGGAGGTGCCGCCGACGTCGAAGGTGACGAGATCGGGGAAGCCGGCCAGCCGTCCGATCTCCGCGCTGCCGATCACTCCGGCGGCGGGGCCGGACAGGCAGGTGCGCACCGGACGCTCGCGCACCGCGGCGGGAGACATCAGCCCGCCGTTGGAATGGACGGTCTGCGGCTCCGCCGCGATGCCGAGCCGCCGCGCCGATGCGAGGAAGCGGTCGAGATAGCCGCCCATGCGCGGCCCCACCGCGGCGTTCAGCACGGTGGTGGACAGCCGCTCGTACTCGCGGAATTCCGGAAGCACGTCGGACGACAGGCTGACATAGACGCCGGGCAGCGCCCGCTCCAGGATCGCCCGCGCCCGCCGCTCGTGGCTGGGGAAGCGGTAGCTGTGCAGGAAGCAGACGGCCACCGCCTCCACCCCCGCCGCGGCGAAACGGCGGGCGGCCTTCTCCACCCCCGCCTCGTCCAGCGGGACGATCACTGTACCGTCGGCGCCGACCCGCTCCGCCACCTCGATGCGGTCGGCGCGCGGCACCAGCGGCGGCGGGCGGGTGACCCGGTGGTCGTAGAGGTGCGGGCGGGTCTGCCGCCCGATCTCCAGCGCGTCGCGGAAGCCGCGGGTGGTCAGCAGACCGGTGCGGGCGCCCTTGCGCTCGATGATCAGGTTGGTGGCGACCGTCGTGCCGTGGCCGAGCCGGACGACCCCCGCCGCATCGGCCCCGTGCAGGGCGAGCAGCCGTGACAGCCCCTCCTCGATGGCGAGCGAGGGATCGTGGGGGGTCGAGGGCAGCTTGAAGCTGTGGACGCGGCGCGTCGCCCGGTTCTGGAGCACGAAGTCGGTGAAGGTTCCGCCAACGTCGAAACCGATGTCGAAGCTGATGTCGAAACCGGTCCGGCTGTGGGTTGGGGCGGTCTCGTCAGGTCGGGAGGAGCGCATTTTCGAATTTGCACAGCGAATTTGATATCTGCGTTATAGCGTGGGCGCCAAAAAAATATCTGTCAAGTAGGGAATTGCGTTCGAAATCACAAAATCCGTTGACACGATCAAGGCGCAGATTCAAGAATTCGAAATCATTATTCACTCAGCGAATAGAAAGGTGGCCCGGCATGCCTCAGGAGCGCGGGACCGGTCAGGCGGTCGGGGTGGAGACGGACAAGAGGCGGCTCGCCGAACTGACGGCGGAGGAGGCGCGGGCGGTCTTCGCGCGCCGGCCGGTCGTGCTGCTGCCGCTGGGCAGCCACGAGGATCAGGGACCGCACGCCCCCATGGGCGACCATCTGGCCGCCGGCGCCATTGCCGACCGCGTGGCGGCGCGGGCGACGGCGCGCGGGGTGGAGACCTATGTGGCGCCGACGCTGCCGTTCGGCGGCGGCAACTTCTTCGCCACCACGGTGGGCGGCATCGCCCTGTCCCAGACGACGATGCGGGCCGTGCTGGAGGACATCTTCGCCAGCCTCGTGGACCAGGGGATCGACCGGCTGATCGTCCTGAACGGCCATGGCGGCAACGTGGAGCCGGTCAACGACGTGACCCGGACCCTCTACCGCCGCCGCAAGGTGCTCGTGCCCAGCCTGTATCTCTGGCGCATCGGCTACGCCCTGCTGCCGGAGATCCTGGGTCCGGAGACGGCCAAGCGCGCCAGCGGCCACGGGGCGGACCCGCTGACCAGCGTCTACTGGCATCTCTTCCCGGATCTCGTCCGGCCGGACCTCGTGCCCGAGCCGATCGCTCCCGGCCGGGTTCTCGATCTGCCGATGGCCGGTTTCGGCACCGTGTCCTTCGAGGGGGCGGAGGTGTCGGTTCCCGTCGCGGTGGACGAGATCTCGCCCAACGCCGTGCTGCACGGCGACGCCCGGCTGAGTTCGCCGGAGACCGGGGCCGCTCTGGTGGACCGGCTGGTGGAGCGGGTGACCCGCTTCACGGTGCATTTCGCCGGGCGGGCGCCCTGAAAGCCGGACGGCGGATCGATATCGCAGGCGGGGCGATCCGCACCGTTGCCGCGTCGGTGCGGCGGGTCTATTCCCGCGGGTGCGGGGGAACCTCTGCCCGGTAAACTGCTGACTTCGTTCACATTTTCAAAGAACCAGTCGTCAGCTTGGCCGCAACGGGCGTCGGACGAGGAGGAACGCATCATGCGTGACGATGTCCCCAGCCCTGCGCCGGGCGGTGGCCGAGGCGAACCGCCGCTTCTGGAACATCGACGCCGATTGGGCCACCGAGGTGCTGGTCACCGCCGGCGCGACCGAAGCGCTAGCCGACTGCTTCTTCGGTCTGCTGGAGCCGCCCCATCTCCAGGCCGCGGTCGCTTTCGGGCTTGGAATGGAGGACTCCTACTTCCATGGCCTGCAGGCGACCTTCCAGCACAATCGCGACCAACTCGCCGACGGGCTGCGTAAGTTCGGCTTCAGCGCGCTCGATTGCGGCGCCACCTATTTCCTGTGCGTGGAGATCGGCGGACTCGACCGCGATGGCGACGGCTTCGCCTTCTGCCGCCGTCTGGTTGCCGAATCCGGTGTTGCCGCCGCGCCGGTCAGCAGCGTCTACGCGGAGCGCGACATGACCTCGCTGATCCGCCTGTGCTCCGCCAAGCGGCTGCCGTTGCTGCATGAAGCGCTGGAGCGGCTCGCCGATTGGCGGAACCGCGAAAGAAGGACCGGACGGCTTTTAAACAAATTATATAAGTGATATAAAAATACAAAACACTATCTTTACAGTAGGAAAGAAGGATGATTATGCTCTGTTCGTGAGGTGATTACGGATCACCGCGAACGATCCGAATGAGGAGACATCAGGCATGCCGTTCCGTCCGTTGCACGACCGCGTCGTCGTCCGCCGTGTGGCGCAGGAGGAGAAGTCGAAGGGGGGGATTATCATTCCCGACACCGCCAAGGAGAAACCGCAGGAGGCCGAGGTGATCGCCGTCGGTCCTGGCGCGCGCGACGACCAGGGCCGTGTCCATCCGCTCGACGTGAAGGTTGGCGACCGCGTGGTCTTCGGCAAATGGTCGGGCACCGAGATCAAGGTGCAGGGCGAGGATCTGCTGGTCATCAAGGAAGCCGACATCGTCGGCGTGCTCGAGCCCGCCTGACGACGGGCCGTCCGACCGATTCCGCCCGAACCCATCCCAAAAAGACTTCGACAATAGGGACATCACCATGGCCGCCAAGGACGTCAAGTTTTCCGCCGAGGCCCGCGACCGCATCCTGCGCGGCGTCGACACCCTCGCCAACGCCGTGAAGGTGACGCTGGGTCCCAAGGGCCGCAACGTCGTCATCGAGAAGTCGTTCGGCGCGCCCCGCATCACCAAGGACGGCGTCTCGGTCGCCAAGGAGATCGAACTGGCCGACCGGTTCGAGAATCTCGGCGCCCAACTGGTGCGCGAGGTCGCGTCGAAGACCGCCGATCTGGCCGGTGACGGCACCACCACCGCCACCGTGCTCGCCCAGGCCATCGTCCGCGAAGGCGCCAAGGCCGTCGCCGCCGGGCTGAACCCGCTGGACCTCAAGCGCGGCATCGACCGGGCGGTGGCCGCGGTGATCGCCGACATCAAGGCGCGGGCCAAGACCATCTCCACCAACGACGAGGTGGCGCAGGTCGGCACCATCTCCGCCAACGGCGAGCGCGCCATCGGCGCGATCATCGCCGAGGCGGTGGCCAAGGTCGGCAACGACGGCGTCATCACCGTGGAGGAGGCCAAGAGCCTCGAAACCGAACTGAACGTGGTCGAAGGGCTGCAGTTCGACCGCGGCTATCTCTCGCCCTACTTCGTCACCAACGCCGAAAAGCTGGTGGCCGATCTCGACAACCCCTTCATCCTGATCCACGACAAGAAGCTGTCCAGCCTGCAGCCCCTGCTGCCGGTTCTGGAGGCCGTCGTCCAGTCGTCGCGCCCGCTGCTGATCATCGCGGAGGATGTCGAGGGCGAGGCGCTGGCGACCCTGGTGGTCAACAAACTGCGCGGCGGCCTGAAGATCGCGGCGGTCAAGGCGCCGGGCTTCGGCGACCGCCGCAAGGCGATCCTGGAGGACATTGCCATCCTCACCAATGGCCAGGTGATCAGCGAGGATCTCGGCATCAAGCTGGAGAGCGTCTCGCTGGCCGATCTCGGCACCGCCAAGCGGGTGGTGATCGCCAAGGACGAGACGACGGTCATCGACGGCGCCGGCGGCCGCGAGGCGATCGACGCCCGCATCGTGCAGATTCGCGCCCAGATCGACGAGACCACGTCCGACTACGACCGCGAGAAGCTGCAGGAACGTCTTGCCAAGCTGTCGGGCGGCGTCGCGGTGATCCGTGTCGGCGGCTCGACCGAGGTCGAGGTGAAGGAGCGCAAGGACCGCGTCGACGATGCCGTCCACGCCACCCGCGCCGCCATCGCCGAGGGCATCGTTCCCGGCGGCGGCGTGACCCTGCTCTACGCCGGCCGGGCCATCGACGCGCTGGTGCCGGTCAACGACGACGAGCGTGTCGGCATCGACATCGTCCGCCGCGCCTTGCAGGCCCCGGTGCGCCAGATCGCCGAGAACGCCGGCGCCGACGGGTCGGTCATCGTCGGCAAGCTGCTGGAGGGCAACGACACCGCCTTCGGCTACGACGCGCAGACCGGCGCCTTCACCGACCTCCTGAAGGCCGGCATCATCGACCCGGCCAAGGTCGTTCGCATCGCCTTGCAGGACGCGGCATCGGTCGCCGGCCTGCTGATCACCACCGAGGCGCTGATCGTCGAGCGTCCGGAACCGAAGTCTCCGGCGGCACCCGCCGGGGCCGGCGGCGGTTACGATTTCTGATCGGAACCGTCAGGGGGCCGGTGGGCGCGGCGGCCGATGTCCCGGGGACCGATGTCCTTTCGGCGCCCGCCCCGCCGGTGCCCGTACTCCCGTGCCTGAAACCGCCGCCCGCCCGCGGGTCCACGCCCCGCCGGCGGGCGGCGGTTCTTTTTCCGGCGCGCCCCGTCATACGGTTGGAAAACGATCACTTCCATCATTTTTCAACCGTGAAACCCGTCAGATCAACGCGCTAGCGTTGATTGAGAGGGTGATGCCAACGGCGCCTTCAAGCGCCGTTGGCATCAGATCGTGTATTCGGGTTCGGGCAGGCTCATATCCATCTCCACCGCCGGGGCCTGACCGGAGGTCAACCAGCCGACGACGCGGGCGGGAACGCCGGCCACTGTCGCACCGGGCGGCACCGGCTTCAGAACGACGCTGCCGGCGCCGACCTTGGCGTGGCGACCCACCTCGATGTTGCCCAGCACCTTGGCCCCGGCGGCCAGGAGCACGCCGTCGCGCACCTTGGGATGGCGGTCGCCATGCTCCTTGCCGGTGCCGCCCAGCGTGACGCCCTGGAGGATCGACACGTCGTCGCCGACCACGGCGGTCTCGCCGATCACCACCCCCGTCCCGTGGTCGATCAGCACGCCGCGCCCGATGGAAACGGCCGGATGGATGTCCACCGCGAACACCTCCGACACCCGGCTTTGCAGGAAATGGGCGAGGTCGCGGCGCCCCTGCGCCCACAGCCAGTGGGCGACGCGGTGCCATTGCAGGGCATGGAAGCCCTTGAAGTAGAGGAAGGGCGTCAGCAGGCCGTCCGCGGCCGGATCGCGGGTCACGATGGCCGTCAGGTCGGCGACCGCCGCCGCGACGATGCCGGGATCGCCGGCATGGGCCTGCTCGGTGATGTCGGCCAGACGCTCGGCGGGGATGTACCAGTCGCCCAGCTTGCGCGCCAGATGCCCGCCGAGCGCGGAGGCGAAGCCATCGTGCGACAGCACCACGATGTGGATGAAGCCGCGCAGCAGCGGATCGCCGTCCGCCACGGCTTCCGCCTCGGTGCGCAGGCGCGCCCACAGGGCCGCCCGCTCCCGGTCGGAGTCCGTCTCGAATCCAGCGTGGTTGGCGGGGGCCTGGGCGAAGCGGGCGGGGGTGACGATGCGGCCCATGGGGCGTTTCCTTCCGGTCAGTGGCCGCGCCGGACCAGCGTGTGGCGGATGCGGTGCAGGGCGGCGGTCAGCGCGTCGAGGTCCTCGCAGGTGTTGTAGAAGGCCAGCGACGGACGCACCGTGCTCTCCACCCCGAAGCGCCGCAGGATTGGCTGCGCGCAATGATGGCCGGAGCGCACCGCGATGCCCTCCCGGTCCAACGCCCGGCCCACCTCCTCCGTCCGGCAGCCGTCGAGAACGAAGGAGAGGACGCCGGCCTTCTCGCGCGCCGTGCCGATCAGCCGCAGGCCGGGAACGGTCGACAGGCCGGCGGTGGCGTACTCCAGAAGGGAATGCTCGTAGGCGGCGATGACCGGCATGCCGATGCGGTCGAGATAGTCGATGGCGGCACCCAGCCCCACCGCGTCGGCGATGTTGCCGGTTCCGGCCTCGAACCGCATGGGGGCGGGCTGGTAGACGGTCTTCTCGAAGGTCACGTCGGCGATCATGTTGCCGCCGCCCTGCCAGGGCTGCATGCCCTCCAGCACCTCCCGCCGACCGTAGAGCAGGCCGATGCCGGTCGGGCCAAACATCTTGTGGCCGGACAGCACGAAGAAGTCGCAGCCCAGGGCCTGCATGTTCACCGGCATGTGCGACACCGCCTGCGCGCCGTCCACCAGCGTGACCGCCCCGGCGGAGCGCGCCATCGCCACCATCTCCGCCGCCGGGGTCACCGTGCCGAGCGCGTTGGACACCAGCGTCAGCGACACCAGACGGGTGCGCGGGTTCAGCAGCCGGGCGTATTCGTCCAGCCGGATCTGACCGTCCTCGTCCACAGGAACCACCCGCAGCCGCGCCCCGGTCTCGGCGCAGAGCTGCTGCCACGGCACGATGTTGGCGTGATGCTCCAGCCAGGTGACGACGATCTCGTCGCCCTCGCGGATGTGCTGGCGGCCCCACGCCTTGGCGACGAGGTTGATCGCCTCGGTCGCGCCGCGGACGAAGACGATCTCGTCCGTGTCGGCGGCCCCGACGAAGCGGCGGGCCTTCTCGCGCGCCTCCTCATAGGCGTCGGTGGCGCGGGCGGCCAGCGCGTGGGCGGCGCGGTGGATGTTGGAGTTCTCCTCCGCGTAGAAGCGGGCGAGCCGGTCGATCACCGCCTGCGGCTTCTGCGTGGTGGCGGCGTTGTCCAGCCAGATCAGCGGCTTGCCGTGCACCGTCTGGTTCAGGATCGGGAAGTCGCGGCGCGCGGCGCGCGGGTCGAAGGCCGGGCTGGCGGGCTGCGGCAGATCCGGCACCTGCTCGGCGCGCAACTGCACCGACAGAGCGCCGACATCCACCAGAAGGCCGGGGGCCGGGGGAACGGCGGAAGGCGCGGTGGCAGTGGGGGCGGCGGCAGTGGGCGCTGCGGCGGAAGGCGCTGCGGCGCCGTGACCGGTCGCCGCGTTGCGCCCGTTGTCGAGGAAATAGGGCGCGCCGGAAGGCAGGGGCGGAGCGCCTGCGACCGGGGCGGAGGGAACCGTGGCCGCACCCGGCAGCGGCGGGACCAGCGACAGGGCGCCGCCCAGCGAATGCAGGATCGACCCCAGCCCGCCGTCACCGATCGCCGATGGCACGGCGGGCGCCGCGGGCCGCAGCGAAGGGGCGGGGGAGGCGGACGGGTTGGGCGCCGGACCCGGCTGCGGCGCCGCGGGCAGCGGTCCCGGCGCCTGCGCCGCCGACAGCCCGGACGGCGGGGCCACTGCGGGCGCCGGGCCGGAGGGAAGCGCCTGGAAGAACTGGTTGGCGAGACGCCCGATCAGAGCAATGTCCGGCAATCCCGCTTCCGGCCCGCCGAACCCCGCCGCCGGTGGCGGCAGGGTCAGGGTGGCGGCGTCAGGCGTAGTCATAGTAGTTGCCGACATGGACATCCTCCAGCACGCCGATGGCATCCTCGGTCAGGATCGCGGCCGAGCAGTAGAGCGAGATCAGGTACGAGGCGATGGCCTTGCGGTTGATCCCCATGAAGCGGACCGACAGGCTGGGTGCCACCTCGCCGGGGACACCGGGCTGGAACAGGCCGATCACGCCCTGCTTCGCCTCGCCGGTGCGCAGCAGAAGAATGCTGGTGCGGCCTTCGGGCGTGACGTGCAGCTTGTCGCTGGGGATCAGCGGCAGGCCGCGCCAGGTCAGGAAGGGCGAGCCGTGCAGGGTGACCGTGGGCGGCGGAACGCCGCGGCGGGTGCATTCGCGCCCGAAGGCGGCGATGGCGCGCGGGTGGGCCAGGAAGAAGGCCGGCTCCTTCCACACCTTGGCGATCAGCTCGTCCAGGTCGTCGGGTGTGGGCTGGCCCTTGCGCGTCTTGATGCGCTGGCCCGGGGCGGCGTTGGTCAGCAGGCCGTATTCGGCGTTGTTGATCAGCTCGCTCTCCTGGCGCTCCTTCACCTTCTCGATCAGCAGGCGGAGCTGCTCCTGGATCTGGTCGATGGGATGGCTGTAGAGGTCGGAGACGCGGGTCTGCACGTCGAGAACGGTGGTGACCGCGTTCAGCGAATATTCCCGCGGGTTCTCGTCGTAGGGGACAAAGGTTTCCGGCAGGTCGGCGTCGTTGCGCGGGCTGCACTCCACCTCGGTCCGCACCTGACCCTGGGGATCGACGACCCGGTTCAGGCGGTAGATGCCGGCCTCCACCGGGGTCCAGGGCAGGAAGGACACCAGCCAGCGCGGCGTTATGCCCGACCACTGCGCCCGTGTCTTCGTGGCGTTGGCGAGCTGGCGGGCCGCCTGCTCGTTCAATGTTCGGCGCAGCTCGGTGTCTTCGGACATGAAATCGGCTCCTTTGGAAAGGCGGCGTGAGAAAGGCGATGGGACGAAAACGGCAGCCGGCGCCATGCGCCGACTCCGGGGAATCGGCGGCTTGCGGACGCGGGGATGAAAGATCGATGGGCGGGAGTGGAAACCCCGGCTCGGCGAAACGGCCTATGGGATGGCACCGCCTCGCCGAAGGTGGATATGACCATGAATGGCTTTCGCCGCAGCCTCAAGCATTGGTAGCGGCGCGGCTGTCGATTGGTCCGCTATAACAGACAAGCCTCCGTTCGATTGGGCGAAGACGCGACGAAAGGAGTTTCGACGGGTTGCGGAGCGGTCTGGATGGTAATTTCCTATTTTTTAAATAGATAATGCGAAGCGCCATCATCGTTTCCGACTGCAGGTCGTCCTATCATCTCCATGAGTCTTTCGGGCAATTGGTTGGAATCCTCATGCCATCTGCAGGATTTCCACGAGCGTCAACTCACTGACGGGGGCATTCGCCCCACGGTAAGCACGGATGGATCTTGTTGTACACACGGGCGAAACGGTTAGGCTGTGTTAAATCTATTTAATTGGTAGGCAATTCGCGTTATTCTCCCTTTCCCGCAGGGGCTATCCTGCGCAATGAGGGAACGAGCCGTGAGCGCCGCGAACGACGACTGCGTCTCCAGCACGCCGGAATCGGCGATCCCCGCCGCCCTTGGCCGCAATCTAAGACGGTTGCGCACGCGCCAGGGGCTGTCCTTGGAGCGGTTGGCCCGGCTGTCCGGCGTCAGCCGGGCGATGCTGGGACAAATCGAACTGGGACGGAGCGCCCCCACCATCACCGTACTGTGGAAGATCGCCCGCGCCCTGGACGTGACGCTGACGGCGCTGACTCGGCTGGACGGACGGGGCGATGTGCTTCTGATGCGGGAGGATCAGGCGCGCAGCTTCGTCTCGCCCGACGGGCTGGTGCTGTCGCGGTCCCTCGCGCCGCCGGGGGAGGGGCGGGGAACCGACTTCCTTGAAATCCGCCTGCGGCCGGGGGGATGCGAAACCGGCGGCGGCGTCTCCTCCGGCTCCAGCATCAACTTGGTGGTGGCGGAGGGGGCCGTGGAACTGTGCGTCGGCAAGGGATTGCACCGCCTCGCGGCCGGCGACGCCGTCCTGTTCGAGGCGGAACGGACCTACCGGTGTCGCAACGCCGACGATGTGGACGCCCGGCTGTTTCTGGTCCTTACGCACGGAGAAGGCTGAAGGCAGCGGTCCGGACCGTGCGTCCCTTGTCGATATTTCACATAGATATCAAGCCATAACTGACAGGTTTGCCAAGAATCTTCTGGAAATGCATATGCGGGTGTGAATAAACTCAATTAGCCTAGTATGAAAATAGATAATCAAGGCACGGAAATCCCATGGCACTACCGAGTTTGCCCTCGGACGCCGCTGCACCCGATGCAGAACGGCTCCTGGGGCTGTACGCCACGATGCAGCGGATTCGCGTTTTCGAGACGCTGGCCGACGAGGCCCACAAGGCCGGGCAGGTGGCGGGCTACATCCATCTGTCCATCGGGCAGGAGGCCATCGCCGCCGCCGTCGGGGCGAATCTGCGCGCCGACGACGTGCTGACCAGCACGCACCGCGGCCACGGCCACACCATCGCTAAGGGTGCCGACCCGCTGGCCATGTTCCGCGAGCTGTGCGGGCGCGCCGGGGGCACCTGCGGCGGCAAGGGCGGGTCGATGCACATCGCCGACTTTTCGGTCGGTATGCTGGGCGCCAATGGCGTCGTGGCCGCCGGCTTGCCCATTGCGGTCGGCGCCGCCCACGCCATCGCGCTGAAGGGCGAGGACCGGATCGCCGTCTGCTTCTTCGGCGACGGCGCCACCAATCGCGGCCCCTTCCTGGAGGCGTTGAACTGGGCCGCCGCCTTCCGGCTGCCGGTGCTGTTCGTCTGCGAGGACAATGGCTATGGCGCCACCACCCGCACCGGCAGCGTGTCGGCGGGCGGTGGTCCCGGCGTTCGGGCGGAAAGCCTGGGCATCCCGGTCACCGTGGTGGACGGTAACGACCTGGCGGCGGTGGACGCGGCGGCGGCGGCCCTCGTCCGCGCCGTGCGCGATGGCGGCGGGCCGCAATTCCTGCACGCCCGCACCTACCGTTTCCGCGGCCACACCTCCAGCGACCCGGCCACCTACCGCGACGCGGCGGAGGTGCGGGCGCAGCTCGCCGGCAACGACCCGCTCCAGCGCGCCGCCGCCACGCTGGCCGAACTCGGCGTGACTCCGGACGCGCTGGAGCGTGTCGAGCGCCACGAGCGCGAGACGCTGGCCGCCGCCCTCGCCACGGCTCTGGACAGTCCTTGGCCGGACCTCCGCACCGCCTTCACCGACGTACAGGACATCGGAGCGCCGCAATGAGCCGCCTGACCTACCGCGAGGCGGCGCGCCTCGCCCTTGCCCACGAGCTGGCCGCCGATCCCGCCGTCTGGACGCTCGGCGAGGACATCGGCCGGGGCGGCGTGTTCGGCCAATATCAAGGACTCCAGGCCGAATTCGGGCCGAACCGCGTCGTTGACACGCCGATCTCCGAGGCCGCCATCATGGGCGGTGCGGTCGGTGCTGCCCTGCTCGGCACCCGTCCGGTGGTGGAGATGCGCTTCTCCGACTTCGCGCTCTGCGCGGTGGACGAACTGGTCAACCAAGCGGCCAAGGCGCGCTACATGTTCGGCGGGCAGGCCCGCGTGCCGCTGGTGGTGCGCCAGCCGGTCGGGCTGTGGAGCAACTCCGCCGCCCAGCATTCACAGTCGCTGGAATCCTGGTACGTCCACATCCCCGGCCTTGTCGTTCTGGCCCCGGCGACCCCTGCCGACAATTACGGGCTGCTGCGCGCCGCCATCCGATCCGACGACCCGGTGGTCTATCTGGAGCACAAGGACCTGTGGCCCGCGGAGGGCGAAGTGCCGCTGGACGGCGATTGGGAGGTGCCGATCGGCGTCGCCCGCCGCGTGCGCGAGGGCCGCGACGTGACGGTCGTCACCTGGTCCGGCGGCGTCCGCATCGCCGAGGCCGCCGCCGCCCTGGCCAAGACGCAGGGCGTGTCGCTCGACGTCCTGGACCTGCGCAGCCTGTGGCCATGGGACCGCGGCGCTGTGCTGGACTCCGTCGCCCGCACCGGGCGTCTGCTGGTGGTGCACGAGGCGGTCGAAGTGGCCGGCTTCGGCGCGGAGATCGCCGCGACGGTGGCCGACGCGCTGTTCGGCGCGCTGAAGGCGCCGGTGCGCCGGCTGGGCGCCCCGCGCATCCCCGTCCCCTATTCGCCGGCGCTGGAGCCGGCGAGCCGCATCACCGCCCCGGCGGTCGCCGCCGCGGCGGCCGGTCTGGTCTCCTGGCGCTCCTGACCCCATTCCCCTCTTCGGAGTTCCTGTTCATGCTGACGAGAACGCGCCCCCTGCTGGCCGCCGCGCTGACCCTGTTCGGTGCGCTGGCCGTCCTCTCGGCGCCCGCTGAAGCCGCCGAGTACAAGAGCGAATACAAGCTGTCGGTGGTCGGCAGCCGCCCCATCCCCATCGCGGAGGGGGCCTACCGCTGGGCCGAGCTGGTCACCGAGAAGACCAGGGGCCGCATCACCGTGAAGGTTTATCCCGGCTCCAGCCTCGTCGGTGGCGACAACACGCGGGAGTTCACCGGGCTGCGCCAGGGCTCCATCGACCTGCTGGTGAACTCCACCATCAACCTGTCGCCGACGGTGAAGGAGGCCAACCTCTTCTCGCTGCCCTTCCTGTTCCCGGACAGCAAGGCGTTCGACGCGGTCGCCCAGGGCGAGCCGGGCAAGGCCCTGTTCGGCATCCTCGAATCCAAGCAGGTCGTGCCGCTGGCCGTGGGTGAGAATGGGTTCCGCGCCCTGTCCAACTCGAAAAAGCCGGTGCGCACGCCGGACGACCTGAAGGGGCTGAAGGTCCGCGTCGTGGGCTCGCCCATCTTCAACGACATCTTCACCGCGCTGGGCGCCAACCCGACCCAGATGACCTTCGCCGATCTGCAACCCGCCCTGTCCACCGGCGCCGTGGACGGGCAGGAGAATCCGGTCAGCCTGTTCCTCGCCGCCAAGCTCTACGGCCTGAACCAGAAGCATCTGACGCTGTGGAACTACATCGCCGACGCCGGGCTGTTCATCGCCAACAAGGAGGTGTGGGAGAGCTGGACGCCGGAGGACCGGGCGCTCGTCCGCGAGGCGGCGGTGCAGGCCGCCGCCGAATTCACCGCCCTGTCGCGCCAGGGGCTGACCGCCGAGGACCGCTCCGCCCTGACCGCCCTGGCGTCCCACGGGGTGCAGGTGGTGACGACGGAGCAGACCGACGTGGAAGCCTTCCGCAAGGCGACCCGCCCGGTCTACGAGAAATGGACGCAGACGGTTGGCGCCGACCTTGTGCGCAAGGCCGAGGAGGCCGTGGCGAAGAGCCGCTGAGAACCGCCATGGCCGAACCCACGCCCCCCTCTGCTCCCGCTCCCGACAAGCCCCGCGTTCCCCTGGCGATCGAGGAGGCGCTGGCCGCCGCCGCCATCGCGGTGATGGGGCTGATCACCTTCGCCAACGTGGTGACGCGCTACACCACCAACGTCTCCCTGGCCTTCACGGAGGAATATGCCATCGTCCTGATGGTGGCGATGACCCTGCTGGGCGCCTCGGTGGCGGTGGCGCGCGACCATCACATCCGCATCGGCTTCCTGATCGACCGGTTCGGGCCGCGCGGGCGGTTGCGGGCGGAGCTGCTGGCGCTGGGCGTCACGGCGCTGGTGTTCGGGGCGCTGGTCGTGCTGGGCACGCTGATGACCATCGACGAGTACCGGTTCGAGATCTCCTCGCCCGGTCTCGGCGTGCCGCAATGGCTCTACACGCTGTGGCTTCCGCTGCTGTCGGCGGTGGTCACGCTGCGGGCGCTCGGGCGGGCGGTGCGGGTGGTGCGGCGGCCGGACATCCTGCAGGCGGGGGCCGGCGAGCCATGATCCCACTGCTGCTGTTCGCCGGCTTCTTCCTTCTGCTGTTCCTCGGCGTGCCCATCGGGGCAGGGCTGGCGCTCGCCGGGGCAGTGGCCATCGCGCTGGAGGGATCGGGCTTCCTGTCGCTCTCCACGACGGTCTACACCGGGGTGGCGAAGTACCCGCTGCTCGCCATTCCGATGTTCGTCCTGACCGGGCTGATCTTCGAACGGTCGGGGGTGGCGGCGCGGCTGGTCGCCTTCGCGCTGGCGGTGGTCGGCAAGCGGCAGGGGGCGCTGCCGGCGGTCGCCATCGTCGTCGCGATGTTCATGGGCGGCATCTCCGGGTCCGGTCCGGCGACCTCCGCCGCGGTCGGTGCGGTGATGACCGCGGCCATGCTGAAGGAGGGCTATCCCCGCGCCTTCACCGCCAGCGTCATCGGCGCCGCGGCGGCGACCGACATCCTGATCCCGCCCTCCATCGCCTTCATCGTCTACAGCATCCTGGTGCCGCAGGCGTCGGTCCCGGCCCTGTTCGCCGCCGGGATCGTACCGGGCATCCTGGCCGGTCTGGCGCTGATCGTTCCGGCGGTCTGGCTGTCGCGCCGCCACGGCTTCGGCGAGGTCGCGCGGGACGGCGAGACGCGCCCGCCCCTGTGGCCCGCTTTCCGCGAGGCGGTGTGGGGGCTGATGGCGCCGGTGGTCATCCTCGGCGGGCTGCGCGGCGGGCTGTTCACCCCGACCGAGGCGGCGGTGGTCGCCGCGGCCTACGGCCTGTTCGTCGGATTCTTCGTCTACCGCACCCTGACCCTGCGCGACCTCTACGGGCTGCTGGTGGAGGCGGCGGAGGTGTCGGGGGTGATCCTGACGGTGGTGGCGCTGGCCGGCGTCTTCGCCTGGGCGACCGCGACGCTCGGCATCATTGACCCGGTGGCGCGGGGCATTCTGGCGCTGGGGATCGGCGAGTACGGCGTGCTGGCGCTGCTGATCGCGGTGCTGGTGGTGATCGGGATGTTCCTGGACGGGGTGTCCACCTTCCTGATCCTGCTGCCGATCCTGGTGCCCATCGCCAACCACTTCCAGTGGGACCTGGTGTGGTTCGGCGTGATCCTGACCATGAAGCTGGCCATCGGCCAGTTCACCCCGCCGATGGCCGTCAATCTGATGGTCACCTGCAAGATCGCCGGAACCACGATGGAGGCGACGGTGCGCTGGGTCGGCTGGCTGATCGTCGCGATGTTCGTGGCGCTCGCGCTGGTCGCCGCTCTGCCGCAGCTCGCCCTGTGGATTCCCCACACGCTGGGTTACGAGTGAGTCGCGCATCATGAGCGAAGCAAAGGCCGGGCGTCTGGCCGGTAAAGTCGCCCTGGTGTTCGGTGCCGGTTCTTCCGCCCCCGGCTGGGGCAATGGCAAGGCGACGGCGGTCGCCTACGCCCGCGAGGGCGCCCGCGTGGTCGCCGTGGACAAGGTCACCGAAGCCGCGGAGGAAACCGCCGCCCTGATCGCGGCGGAGGGCTTCGCGGCGCTGGCCGTCACCGCCGACGTGACGAGAGGGCCGGAGGTCGCGGCGGCGGTCGAGCGCACGCTCGCCGCCCACGGCCGCATCGACATCCTGCACAACAACGTCGGCATCACCGAGCCCGGCGGGCCGGTGGAAACCAGCGAGGAGAGCTGGCGCCGGGTGCTCGACACCGACCTGACCGGCGTTTTCCTGACTTGCAAGCAGGTGCTGCCGGTGATGGTGGCGCAGCGGTCGGGGGCGATCGTCAACATCTCCTCCATCGCCGCGATCCGCTGGGCCTACCCCTACATCGGCTACGCGGCGGCGAAGGCTGGGGTCAACCAGTTCACCGTCGCGGTGGCCCGACAGCACGCCCGCGACGGAATCCGCGCCAACGCCGTCATGCCCGGCCTGATCGACACGCCGATGGCTCGCAGCCAGATCGCCGCCCATTACAAGGACGCCGGGGAGATGCGCCGGGCGCGCGACGCGCTGTGTCCGCTGGGCTTCCAGGGCACGGCCTGGGACATCGCCGCGGCGTCGGTCTTCCTGGCCTCGGACGAGGCGCGCTACATCACCGGCGTGTGCCTGCCGGTGGACGGCGGGCTCAGCCTCGGCATCGGCTGAGCCCGCTTCCACACTTACCAGCCGGGAACGGCGGCGCCGTTGAACCTGGTCTGGATGAACTCCTTCACCACCGGCGACTGGTAGGCGGCGACGAATTTCTTCACCCAGGGCTGGTCGGCGTCCTTCCTGCGCACGACGATCTCGCAGGTGTACTGCGACTGCGGGCTCTCCAGGATCAGCGAATCCTTGACCGGGTTCAGCTTCGCCTCTAGCGCGTAGTTGGTGTTGACGGCCGACGCGTCCACGTCGTCCAGCGAATGGACGAGCTGCGGCGATTCCAGCTCCACGATCTTCAGCTTCTTCGGGTTCTCGACGATGTCGAGCGGGGTGGCCTTGATGCCGGCCCCCGGCTTCAGCTTGATCAGCCCGGCGCTCTCCAGCAGCAGGAGCGAGCGGGCGCCGTTGCTGGGGTCGTTGGGGATGGAGATGGACGCACCCGCCGGCAGGTCGGCCACCGTCTTGTGGCGCTTGGAATAGACGGCGATGGGGAACAGCGTGGTCTTGCCGACCGGCACGATGTCGTAGCCGCGGGCGTCGATCTGCGCCTTCAGGAAGGGCAGATGCTGGTAGGAGTTGGCTTCCAGGTCGCCGGCGGCCAGCGCGGCGTTCGGCTGGATGTATTCGGTGAACTCGACGATCTGGATGTCCAACCCGTCCTTGGCGGCGTTGGCCTTGACGACCTCCAGAATCTGGGCGTGCGGGCCGGAGGTGGCACCGACCTTGATGGTCTGGGCCTGTGCCGGGGCGGCCAGGGCAAGCAAGAGACCGGTCGTGGCGAGAATGAGGCGCTTCATGATGGATGCGGTCTTTCCGATGGGACGAACGGGGATCAGGCAGCAGTGCCGGCAGTGAAGAGGATGCGTTCCATCTCGCGGATCACCGGCTTTTCGATCAGCTTGCCGTCCACGACGACGAGGCCGGTCGTGCTCTCCTGGAAGGCGGCGATGATGCGGCGGGCGTGGGCCACCTCCTCCTCCGTGGGTGTGAAGGCGGCATGGATGGCCGGCAGGTGGCCGGGATGGATCAGCGCTTTGCCGGTGAAGCCCAGCGCTGCGGCGCGGCGGGCTTCCGTTTCCAGCCCGGCGGCGTCCTCCAGGTCGAGGAAAGGCACGTCCAGCACGGCGACGCCGGCCCGCGCCGCCGCGTGCACGATGCGCGAGCGGGCGTAGAGCAATGCGTCCCAGGTCGGGCGGACACGCAATTCCGCCGACAGGTCGACGGCGCCGATGAACAGGGCGACGATGGAGGGATCGGCCTCGGCGATCTCGGCCACCCGTTCCAGCCCCTCCGCCGTCTCGATGATGACGTAGAGGGCGACCGGCTCGGGACGCGAGCGCAGCAGGTCGGCGACGATCCGCACCTCGTCGGCGGAGCGCACCTTGGGCAGGACCAGCGCGTCGGGCAGAGTCTCCAGCTTCAGGATGGCGTCGACGTCGGCGATCCCTTCCGGGGAGCGGATGCTGTTGATGCGCAGGGCCTTTTCCGCCCGCGCGGCGCGCTGCTCGTGATAGGTGGGAAGGGAGAGGGCGCGCGCTTCGTCCTTGCGGTCGGGAGCGACCGCGTCTTCCAGGTCGATGCACACCACGTCCGCGCCCGTCTCCAGCGCCTTGGCGAAGCGGTCGGGGCGGAGGCCGGGCACGAACAGGAAGCTGCGGCGGCGGACGGATCGAAGGTCGGTCATGTCGGTGTTTCCGTGTCTCGGAACGAGGATGAATCGACCGGCGGGCTCCACAGCGCGTGGGCGTATTCCTCGCCGGTCAGGTCGGGGGTGTCGAAGGAGCGCAGGCGCTCCAGATGCACCGCGCGGTCGGCGAGCCACAGGTCGCGCCCGATGGCGGAAACGAGGCGGGGAACGCCGTGCTTCAGGCTGGCGATCTCCCCGACCGCTCGCCCGTGGCTGACGACGCCGCCGTAAGTGAAATTGTGGATGTCCTTCAGGAAGGGCGCGGTGCCGGGGACCTTCCCGACGAATTCGAAGCCCGGCCCCAGATAGGGGTTGGCGGCCAACGCCGCGTCCTCCTCGCCGGGCGGCGGGCTGTAGCGGTCGCGCCAGAGGGCGATGGCGTCCGCAAAGCCGGCCAGTTCCGGACGGCGGGCGAGGTCAGCGCGGTAGCCGGTGCCGGCGATCACACAGTCGAAGCGGTGGCGCCCGTCGGCGGCCTCCACCTCGACGGCCCTCCCGGCGTCGCGCGCCGCGGTCCAGCCGGCGGCCAGATGCAGGTGGAAGTTGGGAAAGCGCGTGGCGCGGCGCACCGTGTCCGGCATCGGGCCGGGCGCGTTCGCGAAGAAGCGCCGCATCAGGCTCCAGCGGTCGGCGTCCGGCAGCTCGTGGAAATGGTCGAGCGCCCCGGCGTAGGACAGGCCCTTGACCGTGGTGACCCGCGTCAGGTCGGCGTTGCGGCAGAACAGGTGGACGGCGGCGGCGCCCCGCTCCAGAGCGGTGGCGGCGGTGTCGAAGGCGGAGGAGGCCGCCCCGAGAACGCCGATCACCTTTCCGCCAAGCGCCGCGAAGTCGATGGGATCATCGGTGTGGGCGTAGAGGCTCCGCGGCAGGCTGTCCGCGATGACCGGCGGGACGAAGGGGCCGCCGCTGCCGTCCATCCCGGTCGCCAGCACCAGCTTGCGCGCTGTCTCGGTCCGGGCCTCGCCGTCCCGCTCCAAATACAAACGGAAGCCGCGCGGCGCCGTCGCGTCCAGCGGCTCGATGCGGGTCAGGCGGGTGCGGTTGCGCACGGCAATCCCGGTCGCACGCCGATACCAGCGCACATAATCCGCCCACACCGTGCGCGGGATGCGCCCGACGGCGGCGTAGGCGTCCGCCCCGAACGCCGCCTCGTACCAGGATCGGAAGGTCAGGCCCGGCAGGCCGAGTTCCGGGCCGGGCAGGGTCTTGACCGACCGCAGGGTCTGCATGCGGGCGGTGGTTTCCCACACGCCCTCGCGGCCCTCCTCCGCGGCGTCGATGACGGTGATGTTGGCGATGCCCGCGCGGCGCAGCGCGAAGGCGACGGCCAGCCCGCTCTGCCCGGCGCCGACGACAGCCACGTCGTGGTCGATGCCGGGGCTGGGCGGCACCCAGTTGCCGCCGTCGTCGCCCAGCCGATCCAGAGCGCGCGTCACATCCGCGGCCAGCGCGTCCACGGCGGCGATCTCGATGGTCATGACTGTTCTCCAGCAGGAGCCGTGACCGGGACCGGCTCGATCCACATGCGCACCTTCACCGCACCGAAGCCGCCGACCGCCGGGCCGGGGTCGGTGCAGTGGGCGCCCGGCAGGGACAGGGACACCGCACCCTCCCGACCAAAACGGTCGAAGGCGATGCCGACACGCTGCGCCAGCATTCCCATCAGGAAGACGCAGACCGGCCCGGTCGTCTGGGCCGGGTCCAGATGGGCGCCCTGCATGACGTAGCGCTGGCCGACGCGGACCCCGGCCATGCAGCGTTCGGCCTCCACGACCTCCGCCACCACCTGATAGCGGGCGCAGCCCTCGAAGAAGCCTTTGGAGCTTTCCAGCATCGCGGCGACCTCGGGGCGCTCGGCCTCCGGCGTGTCGGCGATGAAGGCGTCGGGCACCGCGCGCCCGAAGAAGTCGGCGGCTGTCTTGCGGTCCATGATCGGATGCCTCCTCCGTCGCCTCAGCGGCCCGCCGGGTCGCGCCAGACCTCGCCGAACAGGCGCAGCCAGTTGCCGCCCAGCAGCTTGGCGATGCGCGGCTCCGGCCAGCGGCGGCGCTCCATGGCGGCGGTCAGGTTGGGGAAGCCGTCCAGCCGCTCGAAGCCCGGCGGGTTGCGCACCTCTCCCACCTCCAGCAGGCGGCGCCCGGTGCCTTTGTCGAGCGTGAAGTAGCGGATGCCGTCGGCGTCCACGTCCTGGGTGAAGTCGGTGCCGATGGCGACGTGGTCCTCGCCGCACAGATTTACGGTGTGCTCGATGGCGTCCAGATAGTCGTCGATGGTGCTGTCGTTGCCGCGCGGCATGAAGGGCGGGAACATGGTCACGCCGACCACGCCGCCGCGCTCCGCGATGAAGCGCAGCTCCGCGTCGGTCTTATTGCGCGGGTGGTCCTTCAGCGCCCTGGGTGCGCAGTGGGTGTAGGCGACCGGCTGGCGGGAGGCGAGGATCGCCTCCTCCGCGGTGCGCGACCCGACGTGGCTGAGGTCGATCAGGATGCCGACGCGGTTCAGCTCCGCCACCAGATCGCGCCCGAAGTCGGTCAGCCCGCCGTCGCGGCTCTCCAGGCAACCCGATCCCACCGAATTGGCCGTGTGGTAGGTGAGCTGCACGACCCTCAAGCCCAGCTCGTGGAACAGCGCCACATAGGGCAGGTGGTCGCCGAAGCCGGTGGAGTTCTGCCAGCCCAGGATCACCCCGACCCGGCCCGTGTCCTTGGCGCGGGCGATGTCCTCCACCTTATGCACCGGGGCCAGCAGGTCGGCGTGCTCGCGCAGCCGGACCTTCCATTGGGCGACGGCGTGCAGCGACGGCTCCAGCCCTTCCCAGACGGAGCAGGTGCAATTGGCGGCGGCGATGCCGCCCTGCCGCATGCTCTCGAACACCGAACGGCTCCAGCGGGAAACGATCAGGCCGTCGATGACGGTCAGGGACTCGTGCAGGCTCATCGGGGGAAGCTCTCGTTGTTCGAAGGGTGGTCGAGGGCCGCGTCGGCCAGCCAGGACCACAGGTATCCGGCCCAGGGCCGTTCGACGTGGAGGTGGAAGACCGGGCCATCCCCGCCGTCCTCCACCCGTTGCAGAAGGACGCCGATGCGCCCGAGCCGGGTGCGCGTCGCCCGGCCCGCCGGGAAGGCGGACGGATGCAGGTCGAGCGCGGTGCCGCCGGCCAGCACGTCGCGGGAGCGCGGGCCGGACAATTCGAGATCCGGCAGGCCGTCGCCCACCTCCGCCGCGGCCAGCCCGGCGCGCAGCAGGATAGGGGCAAGGCTGCCCGGCCCGGTGCCCAGCACCAGCCATTCGTCAGGACCGAGCCACAGGATGTCCGCGACGGGGGAGTGCGCGGGGACACCCGGCTGTTCCGGCGGGACGACGCCCAGCACGCCAGCGGCGGCGGCGCTCCACGCGGACGTGATGCGCCCGCGCAGCAGGGTCTTGGGACGGTGGCCAGGATCGCACAGGCGGACGACACCGGGGCGCTCGAAGAGGCCTCGCGGCGCCACCTCCGCGAAGGCGCTGCGCGGCGTTGGACGCTCGGCTTTCGTCAGGTCGTCAGGCATGGAGGCGGTGTCCTTCCGGATCGTAGAACCGCGGCTCGGTCACGGTGGCGCGGACGAATTCCCCGTCGCCGTTCACCGTCACCGTCCGGCCGATCCGTTCCCGCCCATCGCGCAGCAGCGCCAGCGCGATGGAGCGGCCGAGCGCGGGGCTGGCGTAGGAGGAGGTGACGGTCCCCAGCTTCGGCACCGGCGGGCGCCGGTCGGTGGTCTCCACGATGCAGGCGCCTTCCGGCAGCACCGCCGCCGGGTCCTCCGTCAGCAGCCCGACGAGTTGGAGCCGGCCCGGCCCGGCGAGATGGCTGCGCCGCATCCCGCGCTTGCCCACGAAGTCCGGCTTGCCGTCGGCGACCAGGGCGGACAGGCCGAGGTCGTGCGGGGTCTGCGACCCGTCCGTGTCCTGGCCCAGGATGACGTAGCCCTTCTCGGCGCGCAGGATGTGCACGGCCTCCAGCCCGAAGGGCGCGATGCCGAAGCCCCGCCCGGCCTCCAGCAGCGCGTCCCACAGGGCGGGGCCATGGCCGGCGGGCACGTTGACCTCGTAGGACAGCTCTCCGGTGAAGCTGACGCGGAAGACCCGCGCCGGCAGGCCGGCGACCCGCCCCTCGCGCACCGTCATGTGGGGAAAGGCGGCGGCGGACAGGTCGATGTCCGTGCCTGCGCCTCCCAAAACGGCGCGGGCGTTGGGTCCGGCGACGGTGACGCTGGCCCATTGGGCGGTGATGGGGATCACCGCCACGTCGAGATCCGGCCAGTCGCACTGGAGCCATTCCTCCAGCCAGTCGTGGACGGTGCGGGCGCCGCCGCTGGTCGTGCTGACCAGATAGTGGTTCTCCCCCAGCCGCGCCGTCACCCCGTCGTCGAGGATCGTCCCGTCGTCGCGCAGCATCAGGCCGTAGCGCGCCGCTCCCACCGGCAGCGGGCGCCAGCGGTTGGCGTAGACGCGCTCCAGCAGTTCCACAGCGTCCGGCCCGTGCAGCTCGATCTTGCCCAGCGTGGAGCTGTCGAACAGCCCGGCCGCCCGGCGGACGGTCAGCGCCTCGCGGGCGATGGCGGCGGTGCGCTCCTCGCCGGGGCGGGGGAACAGGGCGGGGCGGCGCCAGGACCCGGCGTTCTGGAACTCCGCTCCGGCGGCGGCGTGCCGGGAATCGATGGGGGCGACGGCCACCGGCTCGTACAGCGCGCCCACGTCCCGCCCGGCCAGCGCGCCGAAGGGCACCGGCACGTAGGGCGGGCGGTAGGTGGTGGTGCCGACCGCGTCGATGGGTTCGCCGCGCTCCTCGGCCAGGATGCCCAGGGCGAGCAGGTTGCCGGTGCGACCCTGGTCCGGCCCCATGCCGGCGGTGGTGTAGCGCTTCAGATGCTCGACCGAGCGGTAGCCCTCGCGGACGGCCAGCTCCACGTCCTCCACCGTCACGTCATTGTGCAGATCGACGAAGCGCCGCGCGCGCCGCGATTTGGCCGGGATGCGCCACAGGGCGCGCGGCGCCAGGGGCGGCGTCGGGCTGGCCGACAGGGCGGGCGACGGGGCGCCCGGCGCGTGTCCGGCGCGCTCCGCGGCGTCCCGCCCGGCTTCCGTCCCCTCGGCCAGGGCGGCGGCGAGATCGAAGGTGCCGTTGGCCGCCCCGGCGACCCGCCACGGCCCCTCGGACGGGATGGGACGCAGGGCGGCGGTCTCCGCGTCGTAGCGCAGCCGTCCGCCGACATGGGCGTGCAGGTGGACGGTGGGCGACCAGCCGCCGGATTGGGCCAGCAGATCGCAGGCGACATCCCGCTCCGTGCCGGGCAGCAGGGCGCCGCCATCGTCGGTCAGGCGGGCCAGGGTCACGCCGCGCACCGTGCCGCGTCCCCGCACGGCGGCGACCGCGTGGCCGGTCAGCAGGGGAATGCCGCGCTCGCGCACCGCCTCCGCCCAGGGGCCGGAGACCTCGGCTCTCAGGTCGGCCACCGCCGCCACGGCGACGCCGGCCTCGTCCAGTTCCAGAGCGGTGCGGTGGGCGCTGTCGTTGTTGGTGAAGACCACCGCCCGCCGTCCCGGCGCCACGGCGTAGCGGTTCAGGTAGGTGCGCACGGCGCCGGCCAGCATCACCCCCGGGCGGTCGTTGTCCGCGAAGGCCAGCGGCCGTTCCAGCGCGCCGGTCGCCAGAACGATCCGCTTGGCACGGACCTTCCACAGCCGGGCGCGCGGACCCTCGGCGTCGGGTGCCGTGCGCTCCAGCACGCTGAGGAATCCGTGATCGTGCTGCCCCAGCGCCGTGGCGCGGGTCAGCACCAGGACATCGGGCAGGGCGGCGAGCCGCGCCCGCACCGCCTCCACCCACTCCAGGGCCGGTCGCCCGTCGATCTCCTCCCGCCCGCCGAGCAGGCTGCCGCCCAGCCGGAGGTCGGAGTCCACCAGCAGCACGCGCGCCCCCGCCTCCGCGGCGGCCAGCGCGGCGGCCAGACCGGCGGGGCCGCCGCCGACCACCGCCACGTCTGCGTGGTGCCAGCGCTTGGCGTAGCGGCTGGGGTCCGGCTCCTCCGGCGCGTGGGCGACGCCGGCCAGACGGCGGATGACCCGCTCGTAGAGCGGCCACAGCGCGGCCGGCGCCTTGAAGGTCTTGTAATAGAACCCGGCGGGCAGCAGCGGTGCCGCGAAATCCAGCAGCCCACCGATGTCGAAACGCACCGACGGCCAGCCGCCGAGCCCGCGCGACACCAGGCCGGGCCGCAGCTCCACCGCCGTGGCGGCGGCCAGCGGCTCGACCAGGGCGCCGGCCCCGGTTTCCACGAAGCCGTTGGGTTCCTCCACGCCGCTGCCCAGGATGCCGCGCGGGCGGTGCAGTTTGAAGCTGCGCCCGACCACACGCACGCCGTTGGCCAGCAGGGCGGCGGCGAGGCTGTCGCCCGCGAACCCTTCGTAAGAGCGCCCGTCGTGGACGAAGCGCACCCGCTGCCCGCGGTCGATCAGGCCGCCGCGCGGCAGGCGGTGGGGCTGGCCGCTCATGGCGCGGGCTCCGGACGGGGTGCGCCCATCGGATAGACGGCGGTGATCTCGTGGGTCACCGTGTTGCGCAGCAGGTTGAACCAGCGCCGGCAGCCGTACAAATGATGCCAGCGCTCCGCCTGCACGCCGCGCGGGTTGGTGCGGACGTAGAGGTATTCCGCGAAAGCTTCATCGTTGGGCGCCTCGGCAAAGGACGGGCGGGCGACGTGGGATTCGCCGCCGCAGCGGAATTCGCGCTCCTCGCGCGGGCCGCAGTGGGGGCAGGGGATCAGCAGCATGGGTGACTCTCCCGGGCGTCAGTGCGAGACGCCGGCGGCGGCGGCTTCGTCGATCAGCCGTCCGGTGGCGAAGCGGTCCAGGCCGAAGGGGACGGCCAGCGGGTGCGGCTCCCCCCGCGCGATGGTGGCGGCGAACACGTCGCCGGAGCCGGGGGTGGCCTTGAAGCCGCCGGTGCCCCAGCCGCAGTTGATGAAGAGCCCCTCCACCGGCAGCGGGCCGATGATCGGGCTGAGGTCCGGCGACACGTCCACCGTGCCGCCCCAGCCGCGCAGCACCCCGACACGGCTGAAGGTGGGGAACAGTTGCAGCAGGTTGGCGACGCAGTCCTCAAGGATCGGCAGGCTGCCGCGCTGGCTGTAGGAGCTGTAATTGTCGCGCGCCGCCCCGAAGACCAGCTCGCCCTTGTCGGACTGGCTGACGTAGCAGGACACCTGATTGGACACGATCACGGTGTCGAGCACCGGCTTCAGCGGCTCCGACACGAAGGCCTGGAGCGTGTAGCTGCGGATCGGCAGGCGCAGCCCGGCCATCGCCGCCAGCACGCCGGAATGGCCGGCGACGGCGATTCCCACCTTGCCGGCGCGGATCGGGCCGCGCGTCGTCTCCACCCCGGTCACGCGCCCGTTCTCGATGCGCAGGCCGGTCACCGCGCAGTTCTGCACGATGTCCACGCCGCGCCGGTCGGCGGCGCGGGCGAAGCCCCAGGCCACCGCGTCGTGCCGGGCAATGCCGCCGCGCCGCTGGATGGATGCGCCGAACACCGGGAAGCGCGCCGTGGGCGACAGGTCCAGCGCCGGGGCCAGCCGGTGCAGCGCCGCCCGGTCCAGCATCTCCGAATCGATTCCGTTCAACCGCATGACGCGGTCGCGCTGGCGTAGCGCCGTCAGTTCATGAGCGCTGTGGGCGAGGCTGACCACCCCGCGCTGGCTGAACATGACGTTGAAATCCAGCTCCGCCGTCAGCCCCTCCCACAGCTTCAGGGAGTGCTCGTAGAGGAAGGCGCTGTCGTCCAGCAGATAGTTGGAGCGGACGATGGTGGTGTTGCGCGCGGTGTTGCCGCCGCCGATCCACCCCTTCTCCAGCACCGCCACGTTGGTCACCCCATAGCGGGAGGCGAGGTAATGGGCGGTCGCCAGCCCATGCCCGCCGCCGCCCACGATCACCACGTCGTAGGCCGGTTTCGGGGCCGCGTCGCGCCAGGCCGGCGCCCAGCGGCGGTGCCCGGTCAGCGCGTTCCGGGCCAGCGAGAGGAGGGAGTAGCGGGTCATTTCCTATTTTCATACCGGAGTAATAGATAATAGGTAGACGACCTGCATTCGAATGTGTAGAAAAATCTGCATGGCCGGTGCGCGGTATCGTTTCCGTTCCACACGGAGACCCGTCACGCCAGAGAAGAATTCACATCGATAAGGGGGCAGCGTGGCTCTGGTCGCGCAGCAGATCGTCAACGGCATCGTCGTGGGCAGCACCTACGCGCTGTTCGCGCTGGGCTTCACGCTGATCTTCGGCGTGCTGCACGTGCTGAACCTCGCCCACGGGGCGGTGTTCATGTGGGGGGCCTTCACCGGCCTGTTCGCGGTCACCGCACTCGGCCTGCCACTGCCGGCGGCCTTCGCCGTCGCCATGCTGGCCGCGGGGCTGCTCAGCGTGCTGGTGGACGCGGTGGCCTTCCGGCCGCTCCGCCGCCGCGGCTCCCCGGAATTCGCGGCGATCATCTCCAGCCTCGGGGTGGCGCAAATCCTGATGAGCGCGGCGCAGATCGCCTCGAACACCCAGGTGCAGCGCTTCCCCTTCGGCACCTTCCCGATCGTCTTCTATCAGGTGTTCGGGCTGCGGGTGTCGCTGCAGCAGATCGTCATCGTCGGCAGCGTCGCCGTGCTGGTGGCGGCGCTGCTGGCCTTCCTGTTCGCGACCAGTTTCGGCCGACAAATCCGCGCCGTCGCCATCTCCGAACGGACGGCCAGCCTGCTCGGCGTCAACCCCGGTGCCGTGCACGCGCTGACCTTCTTCCTGTGCGGCGCGCTGGCCGGGGCGGCGGGAGTGATCATCGGGATCGCCTTCAACTCCGTCCATTTCCTGATGGGCGAGCCCTATCTGCTGCGCGGCTTCGTGGTGATCGTGCTGGGCGGCCTGGGCAGCGTGGCGGGGGCGGTCGTCGGCGGGCTGCTGTTCGGGATGATCCAGACGCTGAGCGTCGCCTTCCTGTCCTCCGCCCTCAGCGACGCGATCCTGTTCGGGCTTCTCTTCGTCATCCTGCTGCTGCGGCCCAGCGGCTTCTTCGGAACCCTGCGCCGGGAGATCCGGGTGGTGCGGCAATGATCGATCTTCTTCTCGCCCAGCGGCCGTTGGCGGAGCTGATCCTGGTGAACGCCATCCTGGCCTACAGCCAGTACATCGCGCTGCGCGCCGGGGTCTTCTCGCTGGCGACGGCGGGGCTGGCCTCCCTCGGCGCCTACACCGCCGCCGTGCTGACGGTGCGCTGGGGCGTGCCGATGCCGCTGGGGCTGGCCGCCGCCGCGCTGGCCGGGGCCGCCGCGGGCGGGCTGCTCGCCCTGCCGCTGGCCCGGCTGCGCGGGGTGTTCCAGGCCATCGCGACGCTCGCCTTCGTGCAGATCGTCCTGTCGCTGGCCCTCTACGCGGAGCCGCTGACCGGCGGGGCGATGGGCATGAACGGCCTGCCGCGCACCGTCCAGGGCTGGCACCTGCTGGGCGTCTTCGCGCTGGTCCTCTACCTCGTCTTCGCCCTGTCGCGCGGCGGGGTCGGGAGGGCCTTCGACACCATCCGCCAGGAGGAGACGGTGGCCGTCTCGCTCGGCATCCGGGTCGTCCGGTATCACCGGCTGGCCTTCGCGCTCAGCGGCGCCATCGCCGGGCTGGGCGGCGGGGTGATGGCCCACCGCAACTACAGCCTCGTGCCGGAGGATTTCGGCTTCCCCCTGCTCGTGTCGGTGCTGACCTTCGTGGTGCTGGGCGGGCGCGCGGCGGTGCTGGGGCCGCTGGCCGGGGCGGCCGTGCTGACCGCACTGCCGGAGCTGGCGCGCCCGCTGGCCGACTACCGCCTCGCCGTCAACGGTCTGCTGATGGTGCTGTTCATCGTTTATCTGCCGCATGGGGTGGTGGACACGGTCATCCTCCAGGCGCGCCGCCTGCGTCTTGCCGCAAGGCGGCGCGCGGCGGAGGCGCAGGCATGACCTCCCAAAGTCAAGAGGGGCTGGTTCTCGACGGGGTGACCCGCGCCTTCGGCGGCGTGGTGGCGGTGGACAACCTCTCGCTGACCGTCGCGCCGGGCCGCATCACCGGTCTGATCGGTCCCAACGGGGCGGGCAAGAGCACGGTGGTCAACCTCATCACCGGCCTCTTGCGCCTGACCGCCGGGCGCATCCGCCTGGGCGGTCGCGACATCACCGAGGCCGAGGCATCGGAGGTGGCCCGCGCCGGCATCGCCCGCACCTTTCAGACCGTCCGCCTGCTGAAGGAGGCGAGCGTCCTGGACAACGTGGTCGCCGGCTTCCACCGGCACGAGCGCGCGGGTCTCGCCGCCGGGCTGCTCGGCCTGCCTTCGGCGCTCGCCGAGGGACGGGAGTTGCGCCGCCGCGCCGCGGCCATCCTGGACCGCTTCGGCATGGCCGGCTTCGCCGACCTTCCGGCGGGCAGCCTCTCCTACGGCCACCAGCGCCGCGTCGAGATGATGCGGGCGCTGGCCACGGAGCCGCGCCTCCTCCTGCTGGACGAGCCGGTGGCCGGCATGAACGACGTGGAGGCCGACGCGCTGGGCCGCATCTTCGCGGAACTGGCGGGCAGCGGGCTCGGTGTCCTGCTGATCGAGCACAACATGCGCTTCGTCCTGTCGCTCTGCGCCGAGATCCACGTCATCGACAGCGGGCGGCTGATCGCCAGCGGCACCCCGGCGGCGGTGCGCCGCGACCCGGCGGTGATCGCCGCCTATCTGGGGACGTGACCGGCCATGCTGGAGATTCAGGACCTCGTCACCGCCTATGACGGCATCCGCGCCCTGCGCGGGGTCACCCTGACGGTGCCCGCGGGCGCCATGGTGGCGCTGATCGGCCCGAACGGTGCCGGCAAGAGCACGCTCCTCAACAGCGTCAGCGGCGTGGTGACACCGGCGTCCGGACGCATCCGCTTCGACGGGGCGGAGATCGCCGGGCTGCCCGCCCACCGGGTGGCGCGGCGCGGCCTGCTCCAGGTGCCGGAGGGGCGCCAGATCCTCGGCCCGCTGTCGGTGGAGGAGAATCTTCGGCTCGGGCGGCTGGCCGCCGGGACGCGGGGGACCGCGGACATCGACGAGGTCTACGCCCTTTTCCCGATCCTGGCGGAGCGGCGCCGGCAGGAGGGCGGGTCGCTGTCCGGCGGGCAGCAGCAGATGCTCGCGATCGGGCGGGCGCTGATGGGCCGTCCGCGCCTGCTGATGCTGGACGAGCCGAGCCTCGGCCTGTCGCCGCTGATGGCCGCGCAGGTCTTCGCGGCGCTGGAGACGCTGCGCCGGTCCGGCCTGACCATTCTGCTGGTGGAGCAGAACGCGCGCCGCGCGCTCGACGCCACCGGCCACGCCTATGTGCTGGAGCAGGGGCGCATCGTCCACCAGGGGCCGAGCGGAGCGCTCGCCCGCGACCCCGCGGTGGTCCGCCACTACCTGCCCGGCGACGATCTTCCCGATGTTTAAAAGGATTCCCCGCATGAAGACCCTGTTCGGCGCCGCCACCCTGTCGCTGGCCCTCGCCGCCGTTCTCCAGCCCGCCCAGGCGCAGGAGGTGGTGATCGGCGTTCCCGTCGCCTCGACCGGCATCTTCTCCTTCGCCGCCGTTCCCGGCCGCAACGGCATCGAGACCGCGCTGGAGGAGTTGAACGCCTCGGGCGAGCTGGGCAACGTGACGCTGAAGCTGCTGATCGAGGACACGGCCAGCGACAAGAACCAGGCGACCACGCTGGTCTCGCGCTTCGCCCAGTACGACAAGGCGGCGGTGATCCTCGGCCCGACCTCCAGCGTCGAGGCCTTCGCCGCCCTGCCGGTGGCGCAGGAGCAGGGCGTGCCGGTCGTCTCCACCGCGTCCGCCGACGTGACGCGGGTCGGCGACTGGATCTTCAAGTCGAACGCCACACCGGCCACCATCATGCAGGCGCTGGGCGAGCAGGCCGCCGCCCGTCTGGCGCCCAAGACCGTCGCCTACGTCTTCAACCGCGACAACGACGCCTACATCGCCCAGAAGAACGGGGTGAAGGACCTGTTCGAGGCCAAGGGCATCAAGACCGTGGCGGAGGAAACCATCGTCGGCAGCGACACCGACTTCACGGCGCTGGCCACCAAGCTGGCCGCCCTGGACATCGACACGCTGCTGATCTCCACCACCGCCGAGACCAGCGCCAACATCATCATCCAGGCCAAGCAGGCCGGTCTGTCCGACAAGGTGCGCATCCTCGGCACGCCCAGCATGGCGTCGCAGCAGTTCCTCAAGGTCGGCGGTTCGGCGGTGGAGGGCACCATCTTCGTCGCCGACTATTTCCTGGAGAGCGCGAGCCCGCTGAACAAGACCTTCGTCGAGGCCTACCAGCGCAAGTTCAAGATCGCCCCGGACGTCTTCGCCGCCATCGGCTACAACCAGCTCAAGGTCGCCGCCGCCGCCATCAAGGCCGCCGGCCCGGCCTACGACCGCGCCGCCATCCGCGCCGCGCTGCTGACGGTGAAGGACCTGCCGACCGTGCTGGGCGGTGGCAAGCTGACCATCAACGACAACCGCACCCCCACCTACGGCGGCTTCGTGCTGACCGTGAAGGGCGGCGCCTTCACCCTGCTCTGAGCCGGACGCCGGAGCTTCATCATGGATCGGGCCGCATCGTCTGCCGCCTCCCCTTCCTCCCGGCGCCACGGCGTCCGGGAGGGGGAAAGCTTCACCATCCTCTTCGAAGACCGGTTCGGGGAGCGCGCGATTCCGGCCTGGGTGGGGGAGAGCGTCGCCGCCGCGCTGCTTGCCGCCGGGGAGCGGGCGTGGCGCACCGCGGAGGACGGTTCCCCGCGCGGCCTGTTCTGCGGCATCGGCGTGTGCTGGGAATGCCGCTGCATCATCGACGGACGGCCCAACACCCGCGCCTGCCAGACGGAGGCGCGGCCCGGCCTGTCCGTCCGCTGGCAGGTCGGGCCGGGTCTGCTGCCCGACGGCAGCGTTCCGCGCCCCGTTTCGGGCAGCGTTTCGGATGGAGAGGCGTCATGAGCCGCGCGCGGGTGGTGGTGGTCGGCGCCGGACCGGCGGGCATGATGGCGGCGGCGCAGGCCGCCCGGCTGGGCTGTGCGGTCACGCTGGTGGACGAGGCGTCCCGCCCCGGCGGGCAGATACACCGCCAGCCGCCGCCGTCCCTGGCGGGCGGCGCCGTCTCCGTCGCGGCCCGGCCGGAGGCGGAGCGCAAGAGGCGCCTGTTCGACCGCTTCGCCCGCCACGCCGGGACCATCGACCATCGTCCGGGAACCTCGGTGACCGCCGTCTACGGCCTGGACCGAATTCTCATCGCCGACGAGACGAGCAGCCAGCTGATCCGCGCCGACGCGCTGGTGGTGGCGACCGGCCTGCACGAGCGTGTGGTGCCGGTCCCCGGCTGGACCTTGCCGGGCGTGGTGACGGCGGGGGCGCTCCAGGCCCTGCTGAAGGGCGGGCGGGTGCGCGCCGGGGACCGGATCGCCTTTGCCGGGGCCGGGCCGCTGCCGCTGGTCGCGGCGGCGCAGATGGTCGAGGCCGGGGCGACGGTGCCGGTGGTGGCCCTTCTGCGCCCGCTGTGGCCGGGGCTGCTGCGCGATCCGGCGGCGCTGTGGGCCGGGCGTGGCGTGCTGTCGGAGGGATGGCGCTGGCTGTCCATCCTGCGCCGCGCCGGGGTGCCGGTGCTGACCCGCCATGTCGCGCTGTCGGTCAGCGGGGACGGAGCCGCCGAACGGCTGGTGATCGCCCGCCACGACGGCCGTGGGCGGCCCGTCCCGGGAACCGAGCAGCGCTTCGCCGCCGACACCGTCGCCTTCAACCACGGCTTCACCGCAAACAGCGATCTGGCGCGCATGGCCGGGGCGGAAACCCGGTTCGATCCCGGGCGCGGCGGCTGGCTGCCGGTGCGCGACGGGGACGGGGCGACCTCCGTGCCCGGCCTGTTCGTCGCCGGGGATGCGGGCGGTCTTGCCGGCGGTCTTGCGGCGGCCTGCGACGGCGCCGTGGTCGGGGCGGCGGCGGCGGGATGGGCGCTGCACCGGGATGCCGGGCGCTTCGCCGCGCAGGCCGCGGCGGACCGCGCCGGGCGGGCGCGCCACTGGACCTTCCAGGCGGCGCTGGCCGCCTCCTGGGAGTTGCCGCCGGACATCCACGCGCTGGTGACGCCGGCCACGGTGGTCTGCCGCTGCGAGGGCGTCACCCGTGCCCGGATCGACCGTGCCATCGCCGACGGGCATGACGGCCTGAACGGGCTGAAGCGCAACACGCGGGCCGGCATGGGTTCCTGCGGCGGGCGGTCCTGCCTGCGCACCCTGGCGGCGCTCGCCGGACCGCGAGGCGAGGGGGAGGCGGTCAACGCGCGCCCCGGCATCCGCCCCGTCACGCTTGCCGCGCTGGCCAACCGGGTTTTGGACGAAAGCGTGGGATCATGAGCACTCTTTGCATGACCGCGGACATCGCGGTGATCGGCGGCGGTGCCTATGGCCTGTCGGCGGCGCTGTGGCTGCGCCGCCTGCGTCCGGATCTATCGGTCCTGCTGCTCGACCGGTCGGACTTCGCGGGCAACGAGACGGGGCGCTGCGGCGCCGGGTTCCGTGCGCAGTGGGGGGCGGCGGGCAACATCCGGCTCTGCCAGGAAAGCCTGCCGTCCTACGAAAATTTCGCCGAGGAGTTCGGTTATCCCGAGGGCATCGAGTTCAAGCAGGACGGCTACCTGATCCTGGCCCATGGCGAGGAGCAGCTCGACCAGCTCCGCCGCAACATCGCGCTCCAGGCCCGGTTCGGCGTGGACAGCGCGCTGCTGACCGCGGAGGAGGTGGCACGGCTGGCGCCCGGCCTCAATCCGGCGGGGGTGGTCGGCGGTTCCTTCTGCGCCCGCGACGGCTCCCTGTCGCCGTTCCGGGTGCTGGACGGCTTCCACCGCGCTGCCCTCCGGTCCGGGGTGGTCATCCGCCACGGCGTGACAATCGAATCCATCGAGCCGCGGAACGGCGCCTTCCGCCTGCGCGCGGGTGGGGAGTCGATCGAGGCCGGGCGGGTCGTCGTCGCCACCGACACGCGGATTCCGCAGCTTCTCGGGCCGCTCGGCATCGACATTCCGGTGCAGCCCTATCCCAACCAGGCCTTCGTCACCGAACCGCTGCCGCCGCGGCTCGGCCCCTGCGTGGTGTCCTTCGCGCACGAGATGTTCCTGAACCAGACGGTGCGGGGCAGCGTGGTGGTGGTGGCGTCGGACCGACGCCGGGCGCTCGGCGCCGATGCCCGGCCCACCGCGGATTTGTTCCCGCGCGCCGCCGCCCACGCCATCGACCTGCTGCCGGCGTTGGGAACGGCGCGGCTGCTGCGCTCCTGGGCCGGACTCTACTCCATCACGCCCGATATGCTGGCGGTGCTCGGCGAAACGGCATTGCCCGGCCTGTTCGTCGCGCTGTCGGGGGCCAAGGGCTTCATGACCGCTCCCGCGGCGGGGCGCCTGCTTGCCCACCTCGTCGACGGGCAGGCCGTTCCGGACTGGTTCGCCCGCCTGTCCCCGGCCCGCTTCGCCAGTGGCGAGGAACTGGAGAAGGAGCCGGCGATCGTATGAGGCGCCGCCGCGGAAGCCCTTGGCCTTCACCTCCGCGCAGAGCACGGATTCCAGGCCCGGCGGCGGTGTCGCTGGTCCGGCCCCTGGATATCCCGAAGCCCCGCCGCCTTCGACATCCTTCCAGCAGCAGGCCCCCTAAAGCGAACTTCCGTTCGCTTTAGACTCATATCGCCTCATTCGCCGGCGGGCTCCGGTCGCATGTGCGACCGGGACCGCAGGCGCGGTCCAAAGCGGATTGCAATCCGCTTTAACAACTGGCCTTGCCGATGGCGGCGGTCAGGCGCTCGTAGCCGGCGCTGCTCAGATGCACCGGGTCCTTATAGAGCGGGCAGGCGCCCTCCGCCGGGCAGGCGTCACGCAACGGGGTGTTGGTGTCCACCACGCGCAGGCCGGGACCGGCGAGGGCGGCTAGCCGCTGATTCACCTCGGCGATGCGTTCGGCGAAGGCGGCGTTGCCGTCGCGCCGCGGTAGCAGGGTGAGCAGCGTGACGCAGGCGCCGGGCGCGGAACGCTTCACCTCCGCCGTGATCGTCCCGATGGTGCCGGCAATCTCCGCGGCGGAGCGGTTCGGCAGGTCGTTCGTCCCGACCAGGATCAGCGCGGACCTCAGCCCCATGCCCGGCCCGAAGGATTGCCGCACCCGCCACAGCAGGTTTCCCGCGGTGTCGCCCCCGGCCCCGAAATTCATCGGCTCCGCGTCGAACGGCCGGCGGGCAAGGTCGGGCGGCCAGCCGGCGATCAGGGAATCCCCCAGCAGCATCGCCTTCGGGTCTTGATGCCGCAGCGTCTCCATGCGCTTGGTCAGCCAGTCCGGATAGGGCGGCTGCGTGCGCGGCCCGACGGGCGTTTCGCCGTGCGCCGGGACGACCAGAAACGCCAGCAGTGCGGCGACCCCGGCCCATCCCGCTTTGATGATCCGACTCACGCCGCCTTTGCCGGAAGGGCGATGGCCGGGACCTGCTCCGGATGCAGTGCGGGCGGCGAGAGGTCCAGCACGGCGCGCTCCCCCTCGGCCAGCGGGCGCGCGGCGTTCACGATCAATTCGACGGTCAGCTGATCCTTCGTGGCGGGAGCGTCGAGCACGAGGTCTGTCGCCCGGCCGGGATGCACCTCGAACCGCTCCTCGGCCAGCGTCGCGCCGTCCTCCGCGGCGATGGAAACCGCGACGCGGAGCGGTACGGAGTCCCGCAGGGGGCAGCGCAGCGTGGCGCCGAGATGGAAGGGACCGGGCGCGTGCACCCCGGTCCAGCGCAGCGTGGTGCCGGGCTTGTCCGGATCGGGGCCGTGCAGGCGGAACAGACCCTCGTAAGGGCGGCACCAGCTGTTTCCGTTCAGCAGGCGGGCGGTTCCGGCGCGCAGGTCGCCCGTGATGGGCTTGTTCATGTCCTGATCGGGGCCGAAGGGGAAGCGGAGCTGCACCAGGGCGTCGGGGGTGCCGATGCGCAGGGCGGCGTGGCGCTGCGTCCAGTCGTGGCAGGGGAACAGGCGCAGTGCGCCCTGGACGATGGAGAACCACGCCGCGGCGTCGATGTCGTCCGCCTGATGATAGGGGGCGAAGCGGGTGACGTAGCCGCGCATCAGGCCGGGCCGCTGCCAATCCACGCGGCCGATGCGGGCGGGATCGTCCGATTCCTGCACCTCCAGCAGGGCGAAGTTCTCGTGGCCGGCCAAGGCGGCCAGCGCCTCGTACAGCCCGTCGACGGTGGCGGGGGCGATGCCGGGATTCGACTTCACGACGAAGATCACCCCGCCCATCGCGGCCCGCGCGGTGAACTTGGCCTGGAGATACTGGATCTTGCGCGTTTCCCGGCGGTGCAGGGCGCGCCGCGTCGCCTCGTCGTCGCGGAAGGCCAGCCGCCCGCCGGTCACGTCGGACTTCATGTCGCTGTGCCAGCCGATGCCATAGGCGGAATCCAGCACCATGCCGGTGCGCAGCGGCGACAGGTTCTCGAACCGGTACATGCCTTCGAAATTGGCGCGCAGCTTGGCCAGAAGCTGGTCGGGCTTCATGGAGACCCAGCGGAACAGGCTCCCCGCCTCGCAGGACAACCGGCGCAGGACGAAGCCGAATTCGCAGTTGTCGCCCAGACTCTCAAACCGCAGAAGGTCGTCCGCGCCGATGCCGATGGTCATGCTGCTGTCCCGTTTCGCTGCCAAGCCGTGGTTTCGGCAAGCCTAGCGCGAACCGGTCGGGCCGCGTCAACGGACGGTGGCGGCGGCGCCGAAATGATCACCGCGAATTCGAGGCAATTCAATCGGACTGTCCGGCCGTTCGGACTCTCCGGCCGTTCAGATCGTCCGGGTGACCTTGCGCAAATGGCGGGGCCGGTCGGGATCGAAGCCGCGCGCCACCGCCAACCGCGCCATGAAGGGGTAGAAGGCCTGGATCGCCGCGATGGGGTCCAGCACCGGGTGCAGCGGCGGCGGAAGAAGCAAAGGCGTGTCGGCCAGGGCAAGCGCCCGCTCCTCGGCGGAGGCGACCAGCAGATGGGCGCCGGCCTCTTTCAGTGCGCGGGCGGTGTCCAGCACGCCGTCCAGCGTCTCGTCCCGCACCGCCACCACCAGCACGGGGAAGCCCGGCTCCACCAGAGCCATCGGGCCGTGCATCACCTCCGCCGCGCTGAAGGGTTCGGCGTGGGCGGCGGCGGTCTCCTTGAACTTCAGCGCCATTTCCTGGGCGATGGGGTAGCTGCGGCCCCGCGCGACGATCAGCAGGCTGGACACGGCCTCCAAGACCGGCAGCGCCGCCGACCAGTCCGCAGCGCCGGCGCGTTCCAGCCAAAAGGGCAGCCGGGGAAGGGCGTCGAGAAGCGTTCGGTCATCCATCCAGACGGCGGTCAGCCGGGCGATGGCGGCGAGGCTGGCAACGAAGCTCTTGGTCGCGGCGACGCTCAACTCCGGCCCGGCGTGCAGCGGCAGGGGATGGGCGACACGCTCCGCCAGTGGCGCGTCCTCCGCGTTGACCAACGCCGCCGTCACGGCGCCGCCGGCCCGCGCCGCTTCCGCGACGCACAGCAGGTCGGGGCTCTGGCCCGATTGGGAGATGGCCAGGACAAAGGCGTCCTTGACCCGCAGATCGGCGCCGTAGGCGGTGACCACCGAGGGTGCCGCCGAGGCGGTGACCAACCCCAGCGCCGTCTCGAACAGGTAGCGAGCGTAGCCGGCGGCGTGGTCACTGCTGCCCCGCGCGATGGTCATCGCGAAGGGCGGCGGCACGGCCCGCAGCCGGTCGGCAAGGGCCGCCACCGCCGCGGTGTCGGAGTCGAGCAGGCGCCGTACCGCCGCCGGGGCGGTGACGGCCTCCTGCATCATCAGGGGAGCGCTGGTCATGGTTCGGCCTCCGTTCCAGGTCGATCATAACACGCTCTCCCCCGCGACCTCACGCCGGGCCGGTCGGCGCCTTCGCCAGGACGGCGGCGTCGCCGGGGTCCATTTCCTCCGCCGGAGCGGGCTCGGCCTGGGGCGGTTTCCAGTTGCGCAGCCGGTTCACCATCGCGCCGGCCTGGGTCTTCCAGCGGTCGGCGTGGATGCGCATCGATTCGCCGCTCTGGACCAACAGGCGGCTGGGCAGCGGGCCCGGCGTCTCGAAGGTGCCGATGTGAAGCGTCTCGACCGGATGCTTGCCGGCGAGACCGCGCTTGAACTGGTAGACGCCGGGGTTGGTCTGGGCGTTCACCCCGTGCAGGTCGTAGCGCAGCCCGCCGTTCGCCTTGATCCACAGCAGCGCCCGCCATTGCAGCAGATAGGCGGCGTTGACCCGCAGCCCGGCCTCCAGCGTCGCGGAATTCTGCATCTGCCCGGTGGTGCCGAACAGCGACACGACGACCCCGGCCACCGGCCGCCCCTCGTGCATGGCGAGGAAGGCGCGCATCTTCCGCCGCGGCGGCAGCGCCTCGTTGATGCGGGTGAAGGTGCGGCTGTCGTAGGCCTTGAAGCCCTTGCGGCGCTGCGTCTCGACGAAGATGTCGTCGATGGTCTCCAGCAGTTCGGCGTGGGAGCCTTCGACGACCTCGATCCCCATCCGCTCGGCCTTGTTCAACCCGCGCCGCCAGTGGTGCGACAGGTTGGAGCGCAGGCCCGCCTCGTCGGCGTTCAGGTCGGTGATGAAGGTGCGGTAGGGAGCCTTCTCCTCCCGGAACCGCATGCCCAGCGAGGCGAGGGCCGCCGTCACCGCCTCCCCGTCCGCCTGGGAGACATGGGGCAGCAGGCGCAGCAGCAGGCCGCGCCGATCCGTGTATTCCGCCTTCAGCGCGTGCAGCGCGGTCATCAGGGCGGCGTGGTCGGGCTCCTGGCCGCGCGGGTGCCACATCGGCCCCCACATGACCAGCGCCAGGCCGCCGATTCCCGGCACGCGGCGCAGCAGCACCTGCACCGCGGCCACCGGGCGCCCGTCGCGCCGCACGACGAGGTGGCTCAACTCCCGCCCGGCGTGGGCGATGCGGCCATAATCCCAGGTCTGGAAGATGTTGGCGTCGTCGAAGCCATCGAGAATGGCGTACCAGCCGCTGCGGTCGACCCGGTCGATCTCGATGGAGGACGCGGGGCACAGGACATCGCCACCAAGCGCGTCGGTGTACATTCAGGTTTCTCCCCTGGAATTCACGGCGATCATTTTTTGTGGAAGCGTTTGGTAACGGTCAGATGATTGGTCACACGGTTCCGCCGGAGCGGTAGAAGGTGCTGAAGGCGGGGCGGGCCGAGAAGGCGGCCTGCGGGATGTCGAGCAGACGGCGCAGCCGGTCGCGCACCGCCGGTTCCAGAACCGCGGCGACCAGCAGGGCCACGGCGATGGACAGGGCGCCGCCCGTCACCGCCCCGGCCATGGAGGAGGCACCGGCCTGCATCGCCAGCGTCTTGGCCGAGCCGCCGATCACCTCGTGCAGCAGATAAAGCGGGTAGGTGGCGAGCCCGACCACGCGCAGCAGGGCCAGCAGGGACGGCGGCAGGGTGGCGATCTCCGCCCGCCAGCGCGCCGAGGCGACGATGGCGAGAAGCGACGCGCCCCAGATCAGCAGCGGGTTCATCCACAGATCGGCGAGGTTCAGCGGGACGGGCGAGCGCTCCACGAACTCCACCGACCGGGCGGTGATCTCCAGCGGGGCGGCGATCAGGGCCAGCAGGGCGCCGGCCATGCCTGTCCGGGTCAGCTTGCCGCGCGACCACAGCCACAGGAAGATGCCCAGCGCGAAGAACACGCCGTGGCGCAGCAGCGTCATGTTCAGCATGCCGTACTCGAACTCCAGGAACGGCAGGTTGACGACGCCGAAGACGTGCAGGCTGTAGACGCCGAGATAGGCCAAGCTGGCGGCGGTCAGCGCCAGGGCGAACTGCGGCAGCCGGTGGAAATGCCCGCTGAACAGCAGCAGGAACACCGCGCCGTAGAAGGCGATCTCGACCGGCAGCGTCCAATAGGCCGACGCGATGTAGGGGCCGGCCGGTGCCAGCGCGAAGGAGGCGATGAAGCGCCGCGCCAGATCCGGGTCGGGACCGGGCATGAGCACAAGGGCGACGAGGCACAGGATGGAACAGACCCAGGCCGCCGGATAGAGGCGCAGCAGGCGCGACCGGATGAAGGCGATCGGGGTGGCGTTGTTGGCCGAATTGGCGATGACGAAGCCCGACACCACGAAGAAGACCTGCACCCCGGCCCAGCCGGACCACATGACGTCGGCAACCGCCGGGTCGCGCCAGGTCAGGTGAAAGCCGGTGACCAGCAAAGCCGCGGCGAACCGCACCATGTCGATCCCGTAGACGTAATCGGCCCCGGACCTGTGGCGGGCAGGATCGCCCCCCGGCAGAGTGTGCTTTATCGGCGTTTCAGGCACGATTCCTCCCTTCCTGCATGGGATGTACCCACGTGCAGGTTCTCGACGTCTGTTGATTCCGGAAGACGAGCGCGGTGCGGCCTCAGGACGCAACTTGCGTGCTGCCGGGGAGCATACTCGCTGGTGGCCGCGGATACAGGGGCCCGAACGGATTCAACAGGAAATCTGCGGGAGTATACTGTTCAGATGACCGGCCGTTACCGAAGCCATGGCACAAAGGGGAGGTGTATGGCGCGAACGGTCCACCCGATCCCGGGTGTTTTACTTTGAAGGGATGCTCCGAAGAGCGAAAGGCACACGGCCCGTCCCCGGTCAGGCCGGGAACGGGCCGTGTGCTTGCCGGCTGGGCGGGTTGCCGCCGGTGCCTTGCTGCCAGCGCCTTACTGGTAGTTCAGGCCGCCGTTGATGTTCAGGGTCGAGCCGGTGACGTAGCCGGCGATCTCCGACGCGAGGTAGGACACCGCGCCGCCGATCTCGTCCGGACGGCCCAGGCGCTTCATCGGAACGCTGTCGGTGATCGCCTGGCGGATGTCCTCACGGATGGCCATGACCATGTCGGTGCCGATGTAGCCCGGCGCGATGGCGTTGACGGTGACGCCCTTGGTCGCCAGTTCGGCGGCCAGCGCCTTGGTGAAGCCGATCACGCCGGCCTTGGCGGCCGAGTAGTTGGTCTGGCCGGCCTGGCCCTTCACGCCATTCACCGAGGAGATGTTGATGATGCGGCCCCAGCCGCGCTCGGCCATCTTCGCCGACACCTGCTGGGTAACGTTGAACAGGCTGCTCAGGTTGGTGGCGATCACCGCATCCCACTGGGCCTTTTCCATCTTCGCGAAGAACTTGTCGCGGGTGATGCCGGCGTTGTTCACCAGAATGTCCACCGGACCCAGGTCGGCTTCGATCTTGGCGACCATCGCCTTGCAGCTTTCGAAGTCGGAAACGTCGCCTTCCGCCACGTAGAACTTGAAGCCGAGGGCTTCCTGCTGGCCCAGCCAGGCGGCGGCCGGCTCGAAGTTCGGCAGGCAGTTCGCCGCCACGATGTAGCCGTCCTTGGCCAGGGCCTGGCAGATGGCGGTGCCGAGACCGCCCATGGCACCGGTGACGAGCGCGATCTTCTGAGACATTACAATCGCTCCAGTAATAGAAACGGCCAGCTCCTGGTGAGGCAAGCCCGCTGGTGAACGGCAGAAGCAAAGGGGTTGCTTCTTGTTACGGATGCTGTCGCGTCGATGGTCCTTATGGAGGAGCCATCAACCGCGGCGGCAGGCATAACATAGAACAAGTCTGGCTCCGGGCCAATGCGCTGCAACATCGCAGATGTATGCGAGTGCGATTTTTCACAGGAATGTCAACAAGAAGTGAATTTTCAGGGCCTTACTGCACCGCACCAAGCGGATGGTTCATCGCATTCGGCTCAAATCCGTACAATTCGTTCGCCGGCCTTGAGCGCCAGCGGGAACAGCTTGGGCGCCACCGCCCCCAGAAACCAGGGTCGCAGCTTTGCCAGAGCGGCCGGTGCGGCCAGCAGGACGAGCGTCGCGCCGCTGTGCGCCCATTGGCCGGCGCTCATCCGTTCGAACCCGTTCCACAGCAGGACGGCGCCGCTGCACAGTCCGGCCACGGCGGTGACGGCCTCCCCCAGCGCTTGGAGCGCGTCGATTCCCCACAGCGGGTTTGCCGAGGTGACCCGCCCCACCAGACGGCGCAGTTGAGCGGTCAGGCGCGCTGCGGACGCGGCGTCGAACCCTCCGTTCTCGACCGCGGCCCGGGGCAGCGCGACCAGGACGTCGCCGTCGGGCTGGATCGACACTCGGACCGGAATGGTGCGCAAGCCGGCACCGTTGTCGGGTGACGGAGTGGCCGCCGGCACGCGGAGGCTGATCGTCCGCCCGCCCTGGGCAAAGAACTGGAGAGCCAGGGCAATGCCATGCCCGCGTCGCGGCATCAGGCCAGACTTGCCGTGCCGCAGCCGCCCGACCATCTCGGCCAGGGCGTCGCGTCGCCAGACGAAGCCGTGCGGGAGGTCGCTGAGGAAGCGCCGACGCAGCGGGCTACCCCGTGTCTCCCACCAGGGTGTTCACGGCTTTCCCGGCGAACCGTCCCAACGCATCGATCAGGAAGCTCCAATAACGGAAGGAGACGTCCACCGCGTCCTTGTGGACACCGATCACGACGTTGTTCCCGGCGTTGTCCCGGCCCTTCAGAAGGCGGGTGACCACGTCGCCGTCGATCTGGATCGTCGACTGCATGACCACCAGTTCGGTTCCCACGTCCCACGCCTTGCGGATGGTCACCACATCCGCCGTCTTCAGAGCCGGCATGCGGCGGATCTCCTCGTCCATGCCGCGCAGATAACTGACGGTGTCCAGCCCGCGCCGCCGCAGCACGTCGTTGATCTGATCGGAGTTGCGCTGGATGCGCATCAGGATCGGCGGGGCGTCCCGGTCGATCATCGCGGCCGCGGACACCACGTCGGCGCCGGCGCCGGGCTGCCGGGCGGCGTCCAGGGTGCGGTCGGTCATCTCGCGCAGCCAGCTCGCCACCTCGCGCAGGTCGTCGAAAACCTTCAGCGTGGTGCCGCGCGCGGGGTCGTTGCCCGGCAGGTCGCGGCTGAAGAAGAACGGGTCGTAGCGGTCGGGCTGGGCGGTGTCGGACGGCGGGGCGAAGGGCGCCAGTCCCCAATGGAACGTTTCCGACACCCGGCCGGCCCAGGGGGCAAGGGTCGCCGTCTCGCGGCTGCCGAAGCTGTCCAGTTGCTCGCACAGGAAGACATAATATTCCTGCGCCAGATCGATCAGCGCGTCCCCCGCCAGCGGCATCTTCTCCGCCGAGATGCCGGTTTTCAGCACGGTGTTGATTTCGAGCGCGAGAAGGTTGCGCGCCAGATCGACGAACTGGGACATCGGCCACCTTGGTGAGTTGGGGGGCTGAGTTGGGGGGCGCTGAGTTTGGGGGGAGCGGCGGAGAGAGGAAAAGGTTCCCCGCCGCTCCGGAGCCGGGTCAGCTCGGGCGGCCGGAGATCTGGACGGCCAGATCGCGGATCGCCTTCAGGTTGGTGCTGACGATGTCGCTGCTCTTGGTCACCTGGGCGAGATGGAACTCGGTCAGGCTGTGGTAGGCGGTGTTGGTCGCGAAATCCCGGCTGATCAGGTTCTCGATGTCGCCGGTGACCAGATTGACCTGGGTCTGGAACGCCTCGATGGTCGTGCCGGATTTGGGACGGCAGGTGAAGCCGACCTGGTTGGGGTCGTCCTGGACCACGTCGATGTCGGCGATCGCGGTCACCACCGTCAGCGTGACCAGCCGTTCCAGCTTGTCCGCGATGGTGTTCAGCAGGGAGTTCGCCTTACCCTGTTCGTTCTGAATGACGGCGGCGCCGCTCGGCGGGGGGGCGGACGGCGCCACCGGCGCCTGGGCGGGCACCAACTGGGCCGGCAATTGGATGGTGGGGGCGGCGGGTTCGGCGACGGCGGTATCGGACATGGCATCACCTTTTGGAGACGGATGGCGTAACATTGACCAAGCGTCACGCCAGAGTCGAGTTCCGTCTAATGACTGCCAGTGAAACGAAAGTGTGACGGAAAAATTCTATTTTCCTCCCCGCCGCCCCGCGCGCATCACTCGCGCAGAAGCGCGTCGATGGCGTCGCGCAACTCGCGCAGCTCCTGCCGCTGGTCCTCGGCCAGCGCATGGCCCGACGCGCGCAGGCTGTGGATCCTGTCCACATTGCTGCGCAGCGCCCGCAAAGCGGGCGCCGCGGACGGGGTGGCCGCCTTGCGCTCCTGCTTGGCGTTGCGGACGTCCTTGACGGTCAGGCCGTCGCCGGCCCGTGCCCAGAGCGCGAGCTGGATCGCCTCGTCGGGCAGTTCCGCCAGTTCCATGAGAAGGGAGACGGAGACGGCGGGACGGTCGGGAGCCTCCTCCAGAATGCGGGCGGGCAGGCGCAGGATGCCCAGCAGGCGGGCCACATACTCCTGCGACTTGCCGATCAGGACGGCGGCCTGCTCCTGCGTCAGCCCCTTGTCGCCGATCAGCTTGGCGAGCGTGAGGGCGAGGTCGATGGGGTGCAGGTCGACGCGCTGGGCGTTCTCGATCAGGGCCAGCGCCTGCACGTCGTCGGTGTCGATGACCAGCGCCGGAATGGTCTCCCGCTCCAGGGTGCGGAAGGCCCAGTAACGCCGTTCCCCGGCCACGATCTGGAAGCGGTCGGGGGCGATCTCCCGCACGTTGATCGGCTGCAGCAGCCCCCGCTCGCCGATGGAGGCGGCCAGCGCGGCGATGTCGGCCCCGCGGGCGTTGCGCCGCGGCTGGTCGGGGTTGGGCTCCACCTGCTCCAGCGGGATTTCGCGGTGGCGCATCTTGCCGGACAGGCCGAACAGGGCGGCGTTGCTGCCCCCGCCGCTGCCGGTGCGGCTGAGCGCCCGCTTGAACAAGCCGGCATTGGAGGTGTCGAGCTTACGCGCCATGGCGCATCTCCTCCCCGGCGAGAGCCAGCAGGGCGTCGGCGATCTCGCGGTAGCTCTCCGCGCCCGCGGAGTTCGGGTTGTAGGCAAGGCCGGGGCGCCCGGCCATCACGCTCTTGGAATAGTCGGCGGCCCGCTTGACCGGAGAGAAGAGGTGGAGTTGCTCCGCCGCGGCAAGCTCGCGCAATTCCTTCATCACCGTCTCGTCCTGAAGGCGGCGCGGGCTGTACATGGTCGGCAGAATGCCGAGGATCTGCAGGCGCGGGTTCACCAGCTCGCGCACACCGGCGATGGTCTCGAACAGCTGCGGGATGCCCATCATGGACAGCATCTCCGTCTGGGTCGGAATCAGCAGCTGGTCGGCGGCGTTCAGCACCGAGACGGTCAGCTCGCCCAGATGCGGCGGGCAGTCCAGCACCACGAAGTCGTACTGGCCGGCAAGCTGCGCGATCTTGGCGCGCAGGATCAGCGTGCCGTTGGGCTGGCGCAGCAGCTCCCGGTCGGTTGCCGCCAGCGAGATGGAGGAGGGCAGCAGGTCGAAGGCGCCGTCGCAGACCGGGGTCATGAACTCCCGCATCGGGCGGCTGGCCTTCAGCGCGTGGGTCAGGGTCCCCTTGGCCAGCTCCCGCTCGTGCGGGTCGACGCCCAGATGCACGGTGGCGTTGGCCTGCGGGTCGCAATCGATCAGCAGCACGCGCCGCCCCGACTGGGCAAGCAGCCACGCGACGTTGACACAGGTGGTCGTCTTGGCGACCCCGCCCTTCTGGTTGGCGGCGCAGAACACCACCGGGGCCGCCCGCACCGCGGCGGCGGCGGGGATGCCCACCGGCTCCGTCGCGGTCTTCAGGGCGCCCGCGACGATCTGCGGAATCCGCTCCGCCCCGGTTTCCCAGCGGGAGATCTTGGCGCGGTCGTAGCGCCGGTTCAGCCGTTCGTTCAGCCAGCCGACCAGAGCCTGCTGGTTCATGCCGCGCTGTTCGCGGTAGCGGCGCAGCTCCTCGCCGCTCATCTCGTGGGCCACGGGGGCATCCCTTATTTGGGGTGATCGCGCGGGCACCATGAGTCATGTTGATGGTGGTGTCAACATCCGTGCCGCACATGTGATGACAATCCGAAGCGGAGACGGAAGTGTGGTCCGGTGTGGAACAAGGAGGGCGCGCTGCGGCTTTCCTGTGGTGCGAAAGGCCGCTATGGTCGCGGCCGAAAATCCTGCGCCAGGAATCGTGAGGGAGACCCAATGGACGCCGACTCCATCCGCGCCGCCTACCGGCGCTACGCGCGCTTCTACGACCCCGTGTTCGGGAACCTGCTGGCGTCGGGCCGGCACGCCGCCGTGAAGTGGATCAACCGGCGGGGCGGCCTGCGCGTTCTGGAGGTGGGCGTGGGCACGGGCATCTCCCTGTCAGACTACCGCAAGGACAACCGGGTGGTCGGCATCGACCTGTCCTCCGAGATGCTGCGCGTCGCCCAGGACCGGGTGGACCGCGAGCGGCTGGAGAATGTGGAAGGGCTGCTGGAGATGGACGCCGGCAAGCTCGCCTTCGCCGACGGCAGCTTCGACCTCGTGGTCGCCATGTATGTGATGACGGTGGTTCCCGACCCGCAGGGCACGATGAACGAGCTGGAGCGCGTCTGCCGTCCCGGCGGCGACATCCTGATCGTCAACCACTTCGCCGCCGACAAGCCGGGCATCCGCCGCTCGGTCGAGAACTGGATGGCGCCCTTCTCCAAGAAGCTGGGCTGGCGGCCCGACTTCACGCTGGACACGCTGATGTCAGGCTCCCGCCTGAAGGTCGAGGAGTTGCAGACCGTTCCGCCCTTCGGCCTGTTCAGCCTGCTGCACTGCCGCCGCGAGGCCGCCACCCCCGCCTGATGCGGGACACCCGCGCAGGGAACTCGACCGCGGCCATTGGAGTTTCCCTTCCGGACCTGGATCGACCGGGAATGGAAGGAGCCCCATGGCGCGGCGATGGGCGCGGCAGTGCGCGTTGCTCTTGGCGGGGATGCTGACGGCCGTCTCGGCGCTGCCCGCCGCCGGGGCGACGGTGACGCTGGCCTGCAGCGGGCTCGGCATCAGCTTCGATCTGTGCCGCGACGGCGCGCAGGAATGGGCGCGGCGCAGCGGCAACGAGGTCCGCTTCGTCTCCCCGCCCAAGGGGGCGAGCGAGCAGTTGGCGCTCTACCAGCAACTCCTTGCCGCCGGATCGCCGGACATCGACGTGTTTCAGATCGACGTGGTCTGGCCGGGCATCCTCGGCAACTACTTCATCGACCTGAAGGACCGCGCCGGGCCGGACACCGTCGGCCGACATCTTCCAGCGATGATCGAGGCCGCGACGGTGAAGGGCCGGCTGGTCGCGATGCCCTGGTTCGCCGACGCCGGAGTCCTCTATGCCCGCAAGGATCTGCTGGAGGCCCACGGGCGCCCGGTGCCGCAGACCTGGGAGGAGCTTCAGGACACCGCCGCCCTGATCCAGCGGGCGGAGCGCGCCGCTGGGCGTGACCGGATGTGGGGTTATGTCTGGCAGGGCCGCGCCTATGAGGGGCTGACTGTCAACGCGCTGGAGTGGATCGCCAGCCGCAACGGCGGCACCATCGTCGCCCCCGACGGCGCCATCACCATCGACAACCCGCAGGCCGCCGAGGCGCTGGCCATGGCCCGTGGCTGGGTCGGCTCGATCAGTCCGCCCGGAGTCCTCAATTACATGGAGGAGGAGGCGCGTGGCGTCTTCCAGTCCGGCAACGCCGTTTTCATGCGCAACTGGCCCTACGCCTGGACGCTGGTCAACGCGGCGGACAGTGCGGTCGGCGGCAAGGTCGCCGTGGTGCCGCTGCCCAAGGGCGGACCGGAGGGGCGCCACACGTCCACGCTGGGCGGGCAGTTGCTGGCGGTCAGCAAATTCTCCGCCCATGCGGACGAGGCCGCGGACTTGGCGCTGTATCTGACCGGCCTGGCCGAGCAGAAGCGCCGGGCCATCCACGGCGCCTCCAACCCGACCATCCCGGCGCTCTACGAGGACGCGGAGGTGGTGGCCGCCAACCCCTTCTTCGCGGCGCTGGCCGAGTCCATCGCCAACGCGGTCAACCGCCCGGCCCAGGCGACGGGCATGCGCTACAACCAAGTGTCGGCGGAGTTCTACGCCAACGTCCACGAGGTGCTGTCCGGACGGCAGGACGCCAAGGCGATGCTGTCCGACCTCAAGGAGGCTCTGGTCCGTATCAGCCGGGGAGGGCGCTGGTGAGTGACCCCCGGGCCCCCAGTCTGATGCGCCAAAGGCGCCGGGCGGCGTGGCTGTTCCTGCTGCCGATGCTGATTGTGCTGGCGGGGGTGGCCGGCTGGCCGCTGTTCCGCACCGTCTTCTTCTCCTTCACCGACGCGACGCTCGCCACGCTGGAAGGCTTCCAGGGGGTGGGGTTGGACAATTACCTGTGGCTGATGCGCGACCCTGTCTGGTGGCGGGCGGTGTGGAACACGCTGGTCTTCACCGTCGTCTCGGTGGGGATCGAGACGGCCTTGGGGCTGGGAATCGCGCTGATCCTGAACGCGCATCTGCCGGGGCGCGGTCTGCTGCGCGCCGCCGTCCTGATCCCCTGGGCGATCCCAACCGTGGTGTCGGCCCAGATGTGGGGCTGGATGTTCCATGATCTCTACGGCGTGGTGAACGCAATCCTGATGGGACTGGGGCTGATCGCCGAACCGAGGGCCTGGACCGCCGACCCCGATCTGGCGCTGCCAGTGGTGATCGCGGTCGATGTCTGGAAGTCCACGCCTTTCATGGCGCTGCTGATCCTGGCCGCCCTGCAGATGCTGCCCCGCGACCTTTACGAGGCGGCGCGGGTGGACGGGGTGCATCCGGTGAAGGTGTTCGTCCGCATCACCCTGCCGTTGATCCGCCCGGCGCTGATGGTGGCGGTGCTGTTCCGCACGCTGGACGCGCTGCGCGTGTTCGACCTGATGTATGTGCTGACCGGCAACAGCCGCTCCACCATGTCGATGTCGGTCTATGCCCGGCAATATCTGATCGACTTCCAGGACGTGGGCTACGGCTCCGCCGCGGCGACCCTGCTCGTCCTGGTGCTGGCGGTGGCGACGGTATTGGCGGTGACGCTCGGTCGCGTCCGCGTCGATGCGGGGAGGTGAGGGGATGGACCCGAAACGCATGATCGGCCGCATAGCCTTCGGCCTGCTGGTCCTGGGAATCGTCGCCTGGGCGGTGTTTCCCTTCGCCTGGGCCATCGTCACCTCGCTGAAGGCGGGCAGCGCGCTGTTTACGGTGGAGGCATGGCCGTCGCAGCCCTCGTTGGCGAACTACGCAGCGATCTTCAAGGAGCAGCCCTTCGGGCGGAACATCCTGAACTCCCTGCTGGCCGCCTCGGCGGTGGTGGCGCTGTCGCTGGGGCTGGCGGTGCTGGCCGCCTACGCGCTGGGGCGGGTGCGCTTCCGCGGGCGGGGTCTGCTGCTGTTCGTGGTGCTGGGCGTGTCGATGTTCCCGCAGGTCGCCGTTCTGTCGGGCCTGTTCGAGCTGGTGCGCTGGCTCGGCCTCTACAACCGGATCGGGTCGCTGGTGCTGTCCTACCTGATCTTCACGCTGCCCTTCACCGTCTGGGTGCTGACCACCTTCATGCGCGAGCTGCCGAAGGAGCTGGAGGAGGCCGCCATGGTGGACGGCGCCGGCCCCTTCGTGATCGTGACGCGGGTGTTCCTGCCGCTGATGGGGCCGGCGCTGGCGGCGACCGGGCTGCTCGCCTTCATCGCCGCCTGGAACGAGTTCCTGTTCGCCCTGACCTTCACCCTGACCGACGACGCGCGCACCGTGCCGGTGGCGATCGCGCTGATGTCGGGAGCCAGCCAGTACGAGCTGCCCTGGGGTCAGATCATGGCGGCGTCGGTGGTGGTGACGGTGCCGTTGATCGGGCTGGTGCTGCTGTTCCAGCGGCGGATCGTCTCCGGCCTGACCGCCGGCGCTGTGAAGGGGTAGAACGATGGCGGGTGTCACGCTGCGCGGGGTGCGCAAGAGCTTCGGGCGGATCGAGGTCATCCACGGCGTCGATCTGGAGGTCGCGGACGGCGAGTTCGTCGCCTTCGTCGGGCCGTCCGGCTGTGGCAAGTCCACCCTGCTGCGCCTGATCGCCGGGCTGGAGGAGCCGAGCGGCGGGGACCTGTCCATCGGCGGGCAGCGGGTGAATGACCGGCCGCCGGCGGCGCGCGGCATCGCCATGGTCTTCCAGTCCTACGCGCTCTACCCCCACATGACGGCCTACGACAACATGGCCTTCGGCCTGACGCTGTCGCGGACCGACAAGGGGACCATCGCGGAGCGGGTGCGCGCCGCCGCGCGTCTGCTGCAGATCGAGGATCTGCTCGACCGCAAGCCGCGCGACCTGTCCGGTGGGCAGCGTCAGCGCGTCGCCATCGGGCGGGCCATCGTGCGCGAGCCGCAGGTCTTCCTGTTCGACGAGCCGCTGTCCAACCTCGACGCCGGCCTGCGCGTGCAGATGCGCCTGGAGATCGCCAAGCTGAAGGCGGACCTGCGCGCCACCATGATCTACGTGACCCACGATCAGGTGGAGGCGATGACCCTGGCCGACCGCATCGTCGTGCTGAACGCCGGGCGGGTGGAGCAGGCCGGCACGCCGCTGGAACTGTACCACCGCCCGCGCAACCGCTTCGTCGCCGGCTTCATCGGCTCGCCGGCCATGAACTTCCTGGATGTGGTCTCGGAGGGGCTGACGGACGGGTCGGTGCGGGTGTGGCTGCCCGGCGGGGTGCCTCTGGACATTGCTGTGGATGGCGCCGCGCCGGCGGCGGGCACGCCGCTGACCCTGGGTGTGCGCCCGGAGCATGTCGGTTTGGCCGATGGCGGGGCCGGGCTGCTCGCCACCATCCTGGCGGTGGAGCGGCTGGGCGGCGAGACCCATTGCCATGCCGCTCTGGAGGACGGGCAGCGGCTCCTGGTCCGCCTCGACGGCGACCGGCCGGTGGCGGCGGGCGAGCGCTTGCGCTTGAACCTGCGGGGCGAAACCGCGCATCTCTTCGGTCCTGACGGGCAGAGGCTCTGAGCGCAGGGGGTGGAGTGCGCTGCTTCGCTTTCAAATGAACTTGCCGGCGAAGCGGCGGTCCGCTTGAATGCCGCCATGGACATCATGACTCCCCGGCAGACCGACATCCTGGCGCTCGCCCGCACGCAGGGGCGCGTGCTGGTCGACGATCTTGCCGCCCGCTTCAACGTCACGCCCCAGACCATCCGCAAGGACCTGAACGAGCTGTGCGACCGCCGCCTGCTCCAGCGGGTGCATGGGGGGGCCGTCGCCGGATCGGGGGTCGAGAATCTCGGCTACGAGGCGCGGCGGCTGATCGCCCAGGACGAGAAGCGCGCCATCGGCCGCCGCGCCGCGGAGCTGGTGCCCGACAGCTCCTCCCTCTTCATCAACATCGGCACGACGACGGAGGAGGTGGCCCGCGCCCTCCAAGGGCGCAGCGGGCTGGTGGTCATCACCAACAACATCAACGTCGCCAACCTGCTGCGCCCCGAGCCGCACATCGAGGTGATCGTGGCCGGCGGCGTGGTGCGGCGGTCGGACGGCGGCATCGTCGGCGAGGCCGCCATCGACTTCTTCAACCAGTTCATGGCCGATTTCGCGGTGATCGGCGCCTCGGCGATCGACGAGAGCGGAGCGCTGCTCGACTTCGACTACCGTGAGGTGCGGGTGTCGCAGGCGATCATGGCGAACGCCCGCCACGTCATCCTGGTCGCCGACCGCGGCAAGCTGGAGCGCACCGCCCCGGTGCGCATCGGCCACATCTCGCAGGTCCACACCTTCGTCACCGACGTCCTGCCCTCCGACCGGCTGGCCCGCATCTGCCGGGAGTCCGGCGTGCGGGTCGAGGAGCTGTTCCCCGACCGCGCGACGGAGCCGGAACCCCAGGACTGACCCCTACACCAGCCAGACCCAGGCGGTGACGACGAGGAGCAGCGACGCCGTAGAGGCGACGCCGATGGGCAGCGCCAGCCGGTAGATCGCGGATTCCGCCTTGGTCAGCCCCAGGAGGCTGGAGGCCAGAACGATTCGGCCCGGCGTCAGCAGGGTGCAGACGCTGCCGGCCACCACCTGGATGGCGGCGGCGGCGATCAGCGGCAGGCCGCTGCCCGACGCCAGATTGACCTGGATGTGCATCATCAGGGCGTTCGACGCGGTGTTGGAGCCGGTCAGCATCCCCGTCGCCGCCCCCAGCACCGGCACGGCCAGCACGGCGGCGGAACCCGCCACCGCCTGCCACGCCTGCCCGAAGGCCGTGGCCCCGCCGGAGGCGGCCATGAAGGCGGCCAGTTCCACGAAGACCAGGGTCGCCGCCATCGGCACCAGCGCGGCGCGCAGGGCGGGGACCGCCACGTGCAGGGCACGCCCGCGCGGCAGGCTCGCGAGCATGACCAGGGCAATGGCGACCAGCCATGTCGAGGGGTGGCGCAGCAGGGGCATCGGCGCCAGCCCGCCGAACGGGTCGAGCACCAGCGAGTCCGCCGTCCAGCCCGACAGCGGCGGCACCAGCCGGGTCGCCATCAGCCCGCCGACCAGAACCACGTAGGGCCACAGCAGGGCCAGCAGCCGCGACAGGCCGGCGGCGTCGCGCGGCAGCCGCCGCGCCTCCACCGCCAGCAGAAGCACCGCGGTCGCCAGCCCGCCGCCCAACTCCGGCGCCACGAAGCAGTTGGTCAGCCAGAGCAGCCCGGCCAGCGCCAGCATCAGGGCTACGTCCCTAGCCCGGTCGATCGGGCTGGAGGTCAGCCCGGCGCCGTGGATCAGTCGCCAGAACACCAGCAGCAAGCTGGGCAGCACGACCACCATCAGCGCCGCGCTGGCCGTCCCCAGCTCGGTGAAGGAGACGCCGATCAGCTCCGCCCCGACCCGCGTGCCGACGCCCAGCGCACCCCAGGGGGCGAGCATCTGGCTGAACAGGCCCAGCGCCGCGGCGTGGGCCGGCGGCAGGTTCAGCGGGCGCAGCATGGCGAGCGCCACCACTAGCCCGACGCCGAACCCGGTCACCGATTCGGCGAAGGGACCGGCGAGCAGGCAGGCGACGAAGACGGCGCGGCGGCGCTCGGCCGGTGTCTTGGCCTCGACCTGCGCCTCGGCCTTGACGGCGCGGGCCTCGAAGGCGCGGTGGAACAGCAGGCCCGCCGCGATGATCGACATGGCGTGCCACGCCAGCCACGCCCCCTCGCCGGCCTTCAGCGCCACGGCGGGGAGCAGGCCGGGCAGTTGGGCCAGCCAATCCGAAGCGGTGGCGCCGCTCGGCTGCGCCACCATCAGGGCCGCCATGAGCACCCCGGCGGCCAGCGCCATGCCCGCGGTCCCGGCGGTCAGCATGCTGACACGCCGCGACACGAGCAGGGCGACGGTGGCGGCGAGCGGCAGGAGATGGAGAGTCAGGGGCATGATCGACACAGGGGACCGTGGAAGAAGCGTGCTGATATACTAATATCGACACGCTTCGGCCAGCCTCATCGGTCTTTGCGCGGCTGCCCCGCGCGCCGGCCCCGCCCCCTGACGGTTCAGGCGCCCTTGGCGCCGCGCAGCAGGGCGATTTCCGACAGAAGGTCGTCGATGGCGGCCAGCGCGAAGTCCAGCGCGGCCTGGTCGGTCAGCCGGCCGTCCTTGATCTTCTCGTGCACCATGCCGATGACCACCTGCGGGCGGGCGATCACCCGGCCCATCATGCCGGACAGCGTCTCGCGCATCTCGTGCTGGGCGCGCACACCGCCGGTGAAGGCGGGGGAGGCGGTCATGATGAGGATCGGCTTGCCCCGCACCGGCGACTTCATGGCCGGGCGCGACGCCCAGTCCAGCGCGTTCTTCAGCACGCCCGACATGCCGTAATTGTATTCCGGGGAGATGATGACCAGCCCGTCGGCCGCGGCGATGGCGTCGCGCAGGGCGGTAGCCGGGGCGGGGGTGTTCTCCGCGTCCAGGTCGGGATCGTAGGGCGGAATGTCGTTCAGGGGAAACAGCGCCATCTCCGCCTTGTTGCCCGCCTTGTTGCCCAGTGAGCCGGCGAGCGTGTTCAGCACCGCGGTGCAGTGGGAGTGGCGGCGGATGCTGCCGGAAAGACCGAGAAGGCGGACGGGCTTGGCGGTGTCGGTCATCGTGGCTGTCCTGTTGCGGTTTGAGAGGGATGTCCGTTCCAACGGTGCGCGTGGAGGATGGTGCCGCCCCCGCCATCGCTCCGCAACCCGGAGGAACCGATGGCCGGCGCCGATCTTGAATCGGGGCGGACTCCGTAGAATCCACAATAGGGGCGAAGCGCCTCGAAAACGTTTAAAATACAAGGCAAATCGCCGATTTTCTCAACGCCAGCAGTGACCTAGCGGATGGACGGCTCCCTGAACGCCTCTGACTTAGGTCGGGTAGGGTGCGACAATATGGGGGTGATTTTCTGGCCTTAATACAGTAGAAATAAAACTTAAGTAGTGTTTTATGCGTGTTCTCCGCGACGGGGTGCTGGCTTATGCGCGATAATGGACCGGTTACGAACCGCGAAATCGAAATGACCGACGATATGCTGCTTGTGTCGCGAACCGACACCCGCGGCAAAATTACGTTCGTCAATAAAGCATTCGTTGATATTAGCGGTTTCTCAGAAACGGAATTAATCGGCGCCCCCCACAACGTTGTCCGTCATCCGGACATGCCCCCGGCGGCCTTCGCCAACCTGTGGGAAACCATCAAGGATGGCCGGCCGTGGGAAGGTCTGGTCAAGAACCGCTCAAAAAACGGTGACCATTACTGGGTGAAGGCAAACGTCACCCCGATCACCGAGAAGGGCGTGGTGACGGAGTACATCTCGATCCGCACCAAGCCGACCCGCGAGGCGGTGGCGGAGGCCGAGCGCATCTACGCCGAGATCCGCGCCGGGCGCGGCCAGCAGTACGGGTTGCTGGACGGCCAGATCGTCCGCCGCGGCTTCGGGGTCTGGCTGGGCAATCTGGCGTCCAGCATTGCCGGACGGATCGTGGCGACCACCGGCCTGCTGCTGCTGACCGTCATGGTCCTCGGCTGGCTGAGCCTGACCGGCAGCGACAGCGTTGAGGTCTTCGCCGGGCTGATGCTGTTCGGCCTGTTGGTGGCCGGCGTCGGCACGCTCAGCGTTCTGGGCACGGTCCGGCGCCCGCTCGGGCTGGTCGAAACCCATCTCGACGCCATCGCCCGCGGCGACCTGATGACCAACGTCCCCAGCTCCGGCGTGGCGGAGTTCGCCCGCATCCGGTCGCAGATCCGCGCCGTCAAGGCGAAGCTGAGCTACTCCATCCAGGAGCGCGCGGAACGTCAGCGCCAAGCGGAGGAGGAGCGCATCACCGCCCTCCAGGCCATGGCCGAGACGGTGGAGCGCGAGGCCAGCCACGCGGTGGAGCAGGTCGCCCTGCGCACTGGCGGCATGGCCCAAGACGCCGATGCCATGGCGACCTCCGCCGAGCGGGTCAGCATCAACGCCCAGAACGTCGCCGCGGCGGCGGAGGAGGCGCTGGCCAATGCCCAGACCGTGGCGGCGGCGACGGAGGAGCTGGCGGCCTCGATCCGCGAAATCTCCGCCCAGATCGCCCATTCCAGCGCGGTTACCCGCCGCGCCGTAGAGAACGGCCAGCGCACCCAGGGCACCATCCAGTCGCTGTCCGAGGCGGTCGGCCGCATCGACGAGGTGGTCAAGCTGATCACCGACATCGCCAGCCAGACCAACCTTTTGGCGCTGAACGCGACCATCGAGGCGGCGCGTGCGGGCGAGGCCGGCAAGGGCTTCGCGGTGGTGGCGCAGGAGGTGAAGAACCTCGCCAACCAGACCGCCCGCTCCACCGAGGAGATCACCCGCCTGATCGCGGAAATCCAGGGGGTGACCAGCACCGCCGTGGGTGCGGTGGCGGAGATTGGCGACACCATCGGCGAGATCGACCAGATATCCAGCGCCATCGCCGCGGCGATGGAGGAGCAGGCCGCCGCCACCCAGGAAATCAGCCGCAACGTGGTGGAGACCTCCAACGCCGCGCAGGAGGTGTCGGTGCGCATCGCCGCCGTCTCCAGCGACGCCGACCAGACCGGTTCCCAGGCCTCGGGCGTGCGGGCCGGCTCGGACGAGGTGGCGACGAGCATCGACGAGCTGCGCCGCGTGCTGGTGCGCGTCGTCCGCACCTCCACCAGCGACGCCGACCGCCGCCGCAGCCCGCGCTACCGGGTCAACGAGGCCTGCGGCGTCGTGGTCCATGGGCGCGACCAGTCCGGCACGCTGACCGACCTGTCGAACGGCGGCGCCATGCTGAGTGGGATCGCCGGTCTCGGCGTGGGCGACCGTGGCACCCTGCGGCTCGACCGCTTCGGCCTGACCGTCGCCTTCGAGGTGCGGGCCATCGACAAGACGGCGATCCATGTCCGCTTCGCCGAAAGCGACGTGGCCCTACCGCGCTTCCGCGATGCGTTCGGCCAGTTGACGCGCGGCCTTCAGCCGGTGGCGACGGCGGCGGCCTGACGAAGGGCGGCCCATCCTGAAAAAGCAACGGCCCGGCGTTCTGCACGCCGGGCCGTCGTCGTTTCGGGCTTTCCCCCGTCAGCCCTGTGGCTTGTCCACGCGGTAGCGGAAGTCGCAATGGCTGGCGCCCTGCATGATGGTCTGCGTCCGCTCCATCTTGATCGACGGGTCGTAGCCCGTGCAGAAGGCGGCGTCGCGGTTGCAGGACAGCAGGTGTCCGATGTGACCCAGCCCCATCTCCCGGTACATCTCGGCGTAGCGGCAGCGGGTGACGTTGTAGTCGAACCGCGTCTCGTCCTGGTGCAGCACCTCCAGCCGCAGCGCGTCGTCCTTGGTCCACAGCGGCTGCAGGTCGGCGAAGCTTTTCAGGCTGGTGCCGTTCGGCTCGGTCGCGGCGAAGGCCGCGGCGGATTCCACGGCGGCGCGGGTGATGGCGGCGCCCAGGATGTCCTGCGCCACCGCCTCGCCCAGCCGGGCGGCCATCTCCTCATAGACCGGCTTCAGGATCGCCGCCTCGATCCCGCGGCGCTCCAGCATGCCCATCGCGGGCTTGGCCGCGGGCGTGTCGGTCGGTTCGGTCATCGGTGTCTCCGTCTCAAGAAGCCGTCAATGCGCATGCCCGCCGAGATAGGCTTCGGCGATGCGGGGATCGTCGCGGAGCTGGGCGGCCGGTCCGGCCAGCACGATGCGCCCGTCCTCCATCACCGCCGCGTGGTCGGCGACCCGCAGGGCGGCGCGGGCGTTCTGCTCGACCAGCAGGATCGACACGCCCTCCGCCCGGATGCGCTGCACCAGATCGAAGATTTGGGCGACCACCATCGGGGCCAGCCCCAGCGACGGTTCGTCGAGCAGAAGCAGGGCGGGGCGGCGCATCAGGGCGCGGGCGATGCACAGCATCTGCTGCTCGCCGCCCGACAGCGACCCGGCGTTCTGGCGCAGGCGTTCGCGCAGGACCGGAAACATGTCGAGCATCCGGTCGAGTTCGCCCAGCCCGATGTCGCCACCGCCGAGCACCAGATTCTCCCGCACGCTCATGTTGGAGAAGATCTGGCGGCCTTCCGGCGCCTGCGACAGGCCGAGCTTGACGATGCGGTGGGCGGGCAGGTTGGCGATGGGCTCGCCGCGGAAGGCGATGCCGCCCCGGCTCGCCCGGTAGACACCCGAGATGGCCCGCATCAGCGTCGTCTTGCCGACGCCGTTGGAGCCCAGCACGGCGACGATGGCGCCCTGCGCCACGGTCAGGTCGATGCCGTGCAGGATCTCCTGCGGCCCCATGGTGACGTGCAGGTTCTCGATCGTGAGGATCGGGCCGTTGGATTGCGGCTGGCTCATGCGTCCACCCCCAGATAGGCTTCCAAGACCGCCGGATCGCGGCGGATGGCGTCGGGCGGGCCGTCGGCGATCTTGCGGCCGGAGGCGAGCACCAGGATGCGCTGGCAGATGCTCATGACCAGGGTCATGTCGTGTTCCACCAGCATGATGGTCAGGCCGGTGCCGTGCAGCCGCTTGATGAAGTCGGCCAACGCTCGGGTCTCGGTGTCGTTCAGGCCGGCGGCGGGCTCGTCGAGGATCAGGAAGCGCGGCTGCATCGCCAGCGCGCGGGCGATCTCCAGATATTTGCGCTGGCCGTAGGGCAGGTTGGCCGCCAGTTCGCCCGCCACATGGGTCAGGCCGACGGCCTCCAGCGCCTCCCAGGTGCGGCGGCTGATCTCGGCGGAGCGGGCGCCGCCCCCGGCGAGGGAGCCGAACAGCGCGCCCAGCGCCCCCTGCGGCAGCGCGCCCACCGCGCCCACCGACACGTTGTCGAAGACCGACATGTTCGGGAAGACGCGCAGGTTCTGGAAGGTGCGACTGATGCCCAGCCGGGCCACCTGGTTGGTCTTCAGCCCGCTGATGGTCCTGCCGTCGAAGGCGACGGTGCCCGACGACAGCGGCGTGAAGCCGGAGATCAGGTTAAACAGGGTGGTCTTGCCGGCGCCGTTGGGACCGATCAGCCCGACCAGCTCGCCCTCGTCCACATGGCCGGTCACGTCGTTCACCGCCAGCACGCCGCCGAAGCGGCGGCTGACGTTGCGGATGTCGAGAAGATGGGTCATCGCCAGCCGATCCCTTCGCCCTTCACGGTGTTGCGCCACGCCGCCCCCAGCTGGCGCCGCGCGAGCTGGAGCGCGGAGACCTCGCCCAGCAGGCCCTTGGGCAGCAGCAGGATCGACAGGAACATCACCAGACCGACCATGATGTTGCGGAAGTCGCCGAAGGCGCGCAGCCCCTCCGGCAGCAGGATCAGCAGAAGCGCGCCGATCACCGCGCCGGGCAGGCTGCCCAGGCCGCCCACCACCACCATCGCCAGGATCAGGATGGATTCGGAGAACTTGAAGTCGCCCGGCGAGATGTAGCCGGTCATGTGCGCCCACAGGCTGCCCGCCACCCCGGCGAAGAAGGCCGACAGGGTGAAGGCCTCCATCTTCAGGCGCGCCGTGCTGACGCCCATGGCGTCGGCGCACTGGTCGTCCTCGCGGATCGAGCGCAGGGCGTTGCCGTAATAGGAGTGGCTGAGCCGGCCGATCGCCAGGACGCACAGCGCCACCACCGTCGCCACCGTGTAGTAGGTGGCGAGCCGGCCCGACAGGCTGAAGCCGAACAGCTCCAGGCCCTTGGTGACGATGATGCCGTTGGGGCCCTTGGTGAACTCCACCCAGTTCAGCATGACCAGATAGAGCATCTGCCCGATGGCCAGCGTCGCCACGGCGAAATAGATGCTGACCAGCCGCATGGTCGGCAGCGCCACCAGGAAGGCGATCAGCGCCGCCACCAGACCGGACAGCGGCAGCGTCACCGTGAAGCCCAGCCCGAATTTGGTGGACAGCAGAGCGGCGGTGTAGGCGCCGACCCCGTAGAAGGCGGCGTGCCCGAGATGCAGCAGCCCGGCCACCCCGGTGACCAGATGCATGGAGGCGGACAGCAGGATGAAGATCAGCGCCAGATTGGCGATTTGGTAGAAATAGCCGCGGTCGAAGCCGGCCAGCACGGCCGGCAGCCCGACGAAGACCAGGAGGGCGAGCAGGAGCGGTATCAGCAACCCCCGCCCGCGCGGCGGCGCCGACAGGTCAGACACGTTCACGGCGCGCTCCGAACAGTCCGTTGGGGAAGAAGATCAGGGTCAGGATCAGGAAGCCGTAGGCCACCATGTCCGACCAGCCCGACGACACGAAGGTCGTCGCCATGCTCTCCGAGATGCCCAGGATCAGGGCGCAGATCACCGCGCCGGGGATCGAGGACAGCCCGCCCATCACCATGGCGACGAAGGCCTTGATGCCGGGCACGAAGCCCATGGCGGGGAAGATCGCCCCGTAATAGAGCCCGGTCAGGATGCCCGCCGCCGCCCCCATCATCGAGCCGACGACGAAGGTCATGATGATGGTGCGGTCGGTGTCGATGCCGACATACTTGGCGCCCAGCGGGTTGTTCGACACCGCCCGGATCGACAGGCCGATGCGGGTGCGGGTCAGCAGATACTGGAGACCGATCAGCATCGCGGCGGCCACGCCGAAGATGATGAAGTCGCCGGTCACCAGGATCACCGGCCCGATGCGCACCGGCGTGTTGATGAGATACTCGAACGGGACGGAGCGCATCTGCGACCCGAACACGATCTCCAGCGCCTCGCGCACCACGATGGACACGGCGAGCGAGGAGAGCAGGGTGGATTCGCGCATCGCCCGCGACTTCAGCGACGCCTCGTCGGTGAAGCGGCGGAAGGGTTTGAAGGCGATCCGCTCCAGCGAGAATCCGGCCATGGCGCCGATCGCCAGGGCGATGAAGATCACCGCGAAGATCGGCGGGGCCGTCGCGGAAATCAGCACCAGCCCGGCGAAGGCGCCCAGCGTGTAGACCTCGCCATGGGCGAAGTTGACGACGTTCAGCACGCCGAAGATCAGCGTGAAGCCGATCGCCATCAGCGCGTAGGTCATCCCCAGCGACAGCCCGATGGCGAGCTGCTGGAGGTAGTAAGGGTCGATCATGCGGGCCGTTCGCTGGAGATCGTTAGGCTATCGGGTCGGAGGGCGTGCGCCGGTCAGTCGGCGACCGGCACGAAGGCGCCGCCCTTGACCTCGACCTTCACCAGTTCCTTCTCGGCTTCGCGGTCGGCGCTGAAGCTGGTCTTGCCGGTCACGCCGGGAAAGTCCTTGGTCTCGGCCAGGGCGTCGCGCACCTTCTCGCGGGTCGGGTTCGGGTAGGCCTTCTCGACCGCGGCCAGCATGATGCGCACCGCGTCATAGGCCTGCGCCGGGAACTGGCCCGGAACCGCGCCGTTGGAGGCGGCCTTCCACTCCGTCACGAAATGCTGGATGTGCGGGGCCGGGTCGGTCGGCAGGAAGTTCGAGGTCAGGTGCACGCCCTCCGCGGCTTCGCCGGCCAGCTCGATCAGTTTCGGGCTGTAGGCGGCCGAGGTGGAGTAGACCGGGGTCTTGATGCCGAGCTGCTGCACCTGACGCAGGAACTGCGCGCCGTCCTCGTAGAAGAAGCCGGTGTAGATGGCGTCCGGCTTCGCGCGCTCCAGCTTGCTGATCAGCGAGCGGTAGTCCTTCAGGCCGCGGTTGAAGAACTCGGAAAAGACCACCGTGCCGCCGTTGGCCTTCACGCCGTCGGTGAAGCCGGAGACGACGGACTGGCCCCAGTCGGTCTGCTCGGCGATGACGGCGATGTTCTTGTAGCCCTTGGACAGCATCCACTTGGCGTTGTAGGGGCCTTCCTGCGCCTGGGTGGCGATGTTGCGGAACTGGTACTTGGAGATCTTCGTGTAGTCGGGATGCGAGGCCGTCTGCGAGAGCTGCGGCATCCCGGCGTCCTTGTAGACCTGCGCCGAGGCCATCGACACGCCCGAGGTGAAGTCGCCCAGGACGCCGACGATCGCTTTGTCGTCCACGAACTTGCGGGCGATGTTGGTGCCCTCCTTGGCGTCGGAGCGGCTGTCCTCGAAGACGATCTCCGCCTTGAAGGGCTTGCCGGACGCGTTGAACTCGGTCAGCGCGATCTCGGCGGCCTTGCGGAAGTCCTGGCCATACTGGGCGGTCTCGCCGGTCAGCGGGAGCTGGTAGCCGATCTTCACGGTGTCGGCGGCCAGGGCGGTGCCGGCGAGAGCGCCGGTCATCAGGGCGGCGAGGGAGGCGGTCTTCAGGGCGGTCATCGCGGGTGAACCTTTCTTGCGAAGGCCGGCTTCGAGGCCGGTGTTGGGCAGCGTCGTACGGTTGAGAGGCATACTCGACGGATCAGGCGGCCTTGGGGCCGGGCAGGACCTTCAGGCGGCAACAGCCTTCGTCGCCGGGCTTCCAGGTCTCGCCGCGGAAGACGAAGCCCGCCGCCTCGAACAGGCCGCCGTCGATGGCGCCGGCCATGTTGCAGAGCAGCTCCAGATCCTCGTCGGACTTGCCCTGGGCCTGCCACGCCTCCTTCAGGGGACAGCGGTGGAAATGGATTTCCAGCGCGTCGCCGTCGCAGCGCTTGATCTCCGGCGCGAACATGGAATCGCGGTTCGGGATGCCGTCGAGGAAGGCGTGGCACAGGCCGGCGAGGTCGTCGGGGCCGTGCGCGGCGTACTTCACGCCCATCGCCTCGCCCAGGCGGCGGGTCGCCTCGCGCCCGATGTCCAGCGCCGTCTCGGTGCCGTAGCGCTCGCGCAGCACATCGAACATGTGGGCGTAGGACGCGGCCCGCATGGCGTAGGCGTTGCGCAGCTGCGTGGCGTGGTCCGGGGCGGCGCCAGCGGCGGGTGCAAAGGCCGGCGGCTTGGTGTCTTCAGTCATCGTCAGATTTCCCGGATGTCGTTCCAGCGGTATTGCAGGAGTTTGAACGGCCCGATGCGTTGCAGCAGGTCGTTGAAGGGCAGGGGGCGCGGCTCGGTCAGCGGCAGCGCCAGCTCCGCCGGATCGCGGCCCAGCGCGGCGTAGGCCAGCTCCCGCCCCAGCGAGACGGACAGGGCGACGCCGCGCCCGTTGCAGCCCGCCCAGGTGAAGGCGTTGGGGCCGAGCTGGTGGACCCGCGGGGTGTAGTCGGTGGTCATGGCGATCCGCCCGTTCCACACATAGTCGAAGCGCAGGCCGCGCAGGGTGGGGAACATGGAGGCCAGCCGGAGCCCGACGATGCGCCGCAGCCGGTCGGCCCCGTCGACGGGGACCAGCAGCGCGCCGCCGCTGACCAGCCGGTGGTCGGCGGTGTAGCGCATGAAGCGCAGGTCGCCGTGGGTGTCCGACATGGCCTGACGGCCCGGCAGGATGCTGCGCCGCTGCGCCTCGTCCAGCGGCTGGGTGGCCATCTGCCAGGACAGGACCGGCACAACCTCCGTGCGGATTTCGGGGAAGACCGCGGCGGCATAGCCGTTGGTGCCCAGCACCAGGGCATGGGTGGTCACCGTGCCGTCCGGCGTGCGGGCGACCCAGCGGTCTCCGCGCCGCTCCACCGACAGGACCGGAGAGTTGATGAAGACCGACGCGCCGGCCTCCACCGCCTTGCCGGCCAGCCCGCGGGCCAGGGCCAGCGGGTTGATGTGGCCGCCGCTGCGGTTCATCCAGCCGCCGTAATAGGCGTCGGTGCCCAGCAGCGCCGAAATGCCGGCGCGGTCGAGCAACTCCACCGGAGCGCCCCGGCTGCCCCACTGCTTCGCCCGCCGTTCGGCGATGGCGATGCGGCCCGGCGAATGGACCGGCTGCACCCAGCCGGTCTGCTCGGCCGCACAGTCGATGTTCAGGCGGCGAATCAGGGCGAACAGGGTCTCGGCGCTGTCGCGGATCAGCGCGACGAAGCGCTCGCCCCGCTCCTGCCCGAATTTGGCGATCAGGTCCTCGGGGTCCGGGCGCGTCAGCGTCGGGATGACCTGCCCGTTGTTGCGCCCGGACGCGCCGCGCCCGATCTCCGACGCCTCCAGGACGACGGCGCGCTTGCCCGATTCGGCGGCGTGCAGGGCCGCCGAAAGGCCGGTGAAGCCGCCGCCGATCACCAGCAGGTCGGCTTCCACCGAGTCCTTGAGCACCGGAAGGGCGGGCGGCGGCGGGGCCGTGGCCTCCCACAGGGAGTCGGGCCGCTGCCAGATGCCGCCGGTTCCAGGAACACCGGTCTTGTTCTCTATCGCCTTCACCGTGCCTTGTCCCACGTCTGTCGGGTGAAATCGGCCCGATCATGGGACAAATTGCATACTCGGGCAATTACCATGGACGGGGCGCGGTAATTTTCCTGTTTCATACACAAACCATAGGGAGATAGGAATGGTTTGTACAAGGCTGCCGGAATGACGGCGGTGGCCTTTGTAAACCCTCTCCCCTCCGGGGAGAGGGGGCCCAGAGGGCCGGTGAGGGGGTTGCGCTTGTGCCGGACATACCCAGACGCGCAACCCCCTCACCCTAACCCTCTCCCCAGAGGGGAGAGGGGATATCGCTTGCCATCACGCCGCGCGCGGCAGCACCGTTTCGGCCAGCCGCACCCAATAGCTGAGGCCGATGGGCAGGACCGCGTCGTTGAAGTCGTAATGCGGGCTGTGCAGGTTGCGCCCGCCGTCCGACGGGCCGGCGCCGACCCAGACGTAGCAGCCGGGCCGCTGCTGCAGCATGAAGGCAAAATCCTCCGCCCCCATGCTGGGCATCGGGTCCAGGTCCAGCCCCGATTCGCCGACGACTCCGGCGGCGGCGCGGCGGGCCAGCTCGGTTGCCCCGGCCTCGTTCACCGTGGAGGGGTAGCGGCGCTCGTAGCGCATCTCCGCCTCGACCCCGAAGCCGCTAGCGATGGCCTTGGCCAGCTCGCCCATGCGCCGCTCCACCATGTCCTGCACCTCCTTGCGGAAGGTGCGGGTGGTTCCACGCAGGACGGCGGTGGCCGGAAGGACATTCCACGTATCGCCCGCGTGGAACTGCGTGACGCTGACCACGGCGGAATCGACCGGATGCACGCTGCGGCTGGCGATGGTCTGCCAGGCGTTGACGATCTGGGTGCCGGCCAGGATCGTGTCGGTGCCCAGATGCGGCATGGCGGCGTGGGTGCCCTTGCCGGTCAGGGTCAGTTCGAAGATGTCGTAGGCGGCCATGATCGGGCCGGGGCGCAGCGCGATCTTGCCAACCTCCAGCCCCGGCCAGTTGTGCATGCCGTAGACTTGCTCGACGGGGAATTTCTCGAACAGCCCGTCCTCGACCATCACGCGCCCGCCGCCTTCGTTCTCCTCCGCGGGCTGGAAGACGAAGGCGATGGTGCCCTGGAAGTTCGGATGCGCCGACAGGTGGCGCGCCGCGCCCAGCAGCATCGCGGTATGCCCGTCATGCCCGCAGGCGTGCATGCGTCCCGGATTGCGGGAGGCGTGGGGCAGGTTGGTTTGCTCGTGGATGTGCAGGGCATCCATGTCGGCGCGGAAGGCGACCGCCGGTCCCTCGCCGTTGCGCAGCACGCCGACCACGCCGGTCTTGGCGAGGCCGCGGTGAACCTCCAGCCCGAAGGAGGCCAGCTTTTCCGCCACGAATTCGCTGGTCCGCTCCTCCTCGAAGGCCGTTTCCGGGTGGGCGTGCAGGTCGCGCCGCCACGCGGTCATGTCGGCCGTCAGCGCCTCCGTCCCGTCGATCGTCCTCACCATGTCCCTGGTTCCCTGTGTTTCATGAGTGTGTGCGAATGATCTTGCCCAAAAAAGCACCCGTCGTGCAAAGCGCACGGCGATGCGGTGCCGTCACATCACCCTTGCAGCGCGGACCGGTTCCGTGCAGGATGTGAGTGAACGTTCACTCATAACGAACGCCACGAACGGAAGCGCCATGTCCAAAGATGCCCGCAGCGACGCACGCAACAAGGTCCGGGACGCCGCCATCGCGCTGTTCGCCCAGAAGGGGGTGAAGGCGACCACCATCAAGGACATCGCCCGCGCCGCCGGGGTGTCGGAGGGGGCGCTGTACCGCCATTGGGCGAGCAAGGAGGAGCTTGCCGCCGCCCTGTTCGCCGACGAATACACCGCCCTGTCGCACAGCCTGCGCGAGGCGGCGGGGAGCGGTCCGGCGCCGCAGCGGCTGCGCCGGGTCATCGCCTGGGCCTTCGGGCTGGTCGAGGCGGCGCCGGACCGCGCGCGCTTCCTCCTGCTGTCGCAGCACGACGCGCTGCCGCTGGTGCCCGCCCTGATGAATGACGGGTTGGAGACGCCGGTGGACGCGGTCTGCGCCATCGTCGGCGACGGCATCGCGGAAGGGAGCATCGTCGACGCCGACCGCGAGGCGCTGGCCCACACGGTGATCGGCGCCATTGTCCTCAACATCCAGTCGCACGTTTACGGACGGCAGACGGCCCCGCTCGGCACGCTGGCCGACACGGTCGCCGACGCGCTGCTGCGCGGCCTGTCCACCGGAAAGGAGACCTGAGCCATGGGCGAACTCGGCCTTCTCGCGACGCGGCGCTTCCTGCCGCTGTTCGTGACGCAGTTCCTCGGCGCCTTCGGCGACAACGTGCTGCGCGGCGCCATCGCGGTGCTGGCCGTCTATGGCATGGCCGGAACGGCGGGCGACGGCGCGCTGATCTCGACGCTCGCCGCGGCGGCCTTCACCGTGCCCTTCCTGCTGTTCTCGGCGACCGCCGGGCAACTGGCCGACCGCTTCGACCGCACGCTGATCGCCCGCGCCGTGAAGGTGGCGGAGATCGGCCTGATGGCGATTGCCGCCTGGGGCATCATGCGCGCCGACCTCGGCGTGCTGATCGTCGCGCTGGTCGGCATGGGCGCCCATTCCACCGTCTTCGGGCCGGTCAAGTATGGCCTGCTCCCTGATTTGCTGAAGCCGGAAGAGCTGACCGCCGGCAACGGTCTGGTGGAGGCCGGGACCTTCGTGGCGATCCTGCTCGGCACCATCGCGGGAGGTTCGCTCGCTCTGGCCCACCCGCTGGCGCTTCCGGGACTGCTCGGGGCGACGGCGCTGGGCGGGCTGGCGGCGTCGCTGCTGATCCCGCGGGCCGGCAACGCCGACCGGACGGTGCGCGTCGGGCTGAACCCGGTGTCGGTCACCCTGCGCGTTCTGCGCGCCACCGCGCAGGACCGGGTGTCGATGCTGGCGATCTACGGCATCTCCGTTTTCTGGGGCGTCGGCGCGGTCGTCATGGCGCAGTTCCCGGCCATCGCGCGGGAAACGCTGGGTACCGACAGCGAGGGGGCGACCCTGCTGCTGGCGGTCTTCGCCGTGGGCGTGGCGGTCGGCTCCGTCTATGCCGGGCTGGGGCACCGGGTGCCGTCGCGCTCCGACGCGCGCCGTGCCGCCCTGGCCGGTCTCGTCGCGGCGGTGGCCGGGGCGGCGCTGCCCTTCCTGACGCCCGACGCGCCGTCGGCGGAGCCGCTGTCGGCGCTGGCGCTGCTGGCCCAGCCCTGGGCGATGCCGCTGCTGGCCGACCTGTTCCTGATCGCCGCGGCGGGCGGCGCCTTCGCCGTGCCGCTCTACGCGCTGATCCAGCACCGCGCGGCGGCCTCGGCCCGTGCCCGGGTGATCGCGGCGGCCAACGTGGTCAACGCGCTGTTCATGGTGGTGGGCTCGGGCATCGCGGCGGCCATGCTGGCGCTGGGCGTGACGCCGCTGACCGTCGCCGCCTGGGGCGGGGCAAGCATGCTGGCCGCCGTCGTGCTGGCGCTCGCCATTGACGCGGTGGGCCTGGGACGGGCGCTGGCCCGCGCCTTCTTCCGGCTGGCTTTCCGGGTCGAGCTGCGCGGCGCCGAGCATCTGGAGCGGCTGGAGGGGGCGACCGTCGTCACGCCGAACCACCAGTCCTTCCTGGACGGTGCTCTGCTCGCCGCCTTCCTGCCGGGGATGCGCTTCGCCGTGGACAGCTTCATCGCGCAGCAGGCCTGGGCCAAGCCCTTCCTGGCGCTGGCCGACCATGTGACCATCGACCCGACCAAGCCGATGGGCACGCGCCTGCTCGCCCGCACCTTGGCCGAGGGACACAAGATCTGCATCTTCCCGGAGGGGCGGATCACCGTCACCGGCTCGCTGATGAAGATCAACGGCGGTCCCGGCATGCTGGCCGACAAAGCGGGCTGCCCCATCGTTCCGGTCTGCATCGAGGGCGCGCAGCGCTCCATGCTGTCGCGGATGCACGGGCGGCTGCGGCTGGGCCTGTTCCCGCGGATCACCATCACGGTCATGCCGCCGGTCGCCACCCCGGACGTGACGGGTCTGGCCGGCAAGAAGCGGCGGGCGGCGCTGAAGTCCTGGCTGTCGCGCGTCATGACGGAAACCGTCTTCGCCGCCGGGCAGCGGCCCGACACGCTGGCGCTCGCCCTGCTGGAGGCCGGGCGGAAGACCGGCCGGGGCAAGGCGGCGGTGCAGGACGGCGACTTCACCACGCTGTCCTACCGCGCCCTGACCGCGCGCTCCCTGGTGCTCGGCCGCATCCTGACCCGCGGCACCGAGCCGGGTGAGGCGGTGGGCGTGCTGCTGCCGACCGCCTCGCCGACCGCGGCGGTGTTCTTCGGGCTGGCGGCCCATGGGCGGCCCGCAGCGATGCTGAACTTCACCGCCGGGGCGGAGGCCATCAAGGCCGCCTGCCGCGCCGCCGGGCTGCGCCGCATCGTCACCTCGGCCCGTTTCGTGGAGATGGGACGGCTCGGCCCGCTGGTCGAGGCGCTGGCCGCCGAGCACAGCATCGTCTATCTGGAGGACGTGAAGCGCGGGCTGGGCATCGGCGACAAGCTGCGGGCGCTGGCCGCCTCGGTGGCGCCGGAGCGCTTCCTGCCACAGCAAGGACAGCCGGACGACGTGGCGGCGATCCTCTTCACCTCGGGGTCGGAGGGGCCACCCAAGGGCGTGGCGCTGACTCACGACAACCTGCTCGCCAACATGGCGCAGGTGGCCTCCGTCGTCGACTTCACGCGGCAGGACGTGGTGTTCAACTGCCTGCCGGTCTTCCATTCCTTCGGGCTGCTCGGCGGGATGCTGCTGCCGATCCTGAACGGGGTGAAGACGGTGCTCTACCCCAACCCGCGCCACGTCCGGCTGATTCCGGAGCTGGTCTACCAGACCAACGCCACGGTGCTGTTCGGCACGGACTTCTTCCTGAACGCCTGGGCGCGGGCGGCGGATCCCTACGACTTCCGCTCGCTGCGGCTGGTCTTCGCCGGGGCCGAGCGGTTGCAGGAGGAGACGCGCCGCACCTACACGGAACGGCTGCGCGTGCATCTGCTGGAGGGCTACGGCACCACCGAGACCTCCCCGGTGATCGCGGTCAACACGCCGGCCCGCTTCCGCCCCGGCACGGTCGGACAGGCCCTGCCGGGCATCGAGACGGAGCTGCTTCCGGTCCCTGGCGTGCCGGTGGGTGGGCGGCTGCGGGTGCGCGGGCCGAACGTGATGAAGGGCTACATGCGCGCCGACAACCCCGGCGTGGTGGAGCCGCCGGAGGACGGCTGGCACGACACCGGCGACATCGTGGACATCGACGCCGACGGCTTCATCCGCATCGTCGGGCGGGTCAAGCGCTTCGCCAAGGTGGCCGGCGAGATGGTCCCGCTGGGGCTGGTCGAGGAACTGGCGCTCCAGGCCGCGCCCGACGCCGCCCACGCCGCGGTCGCCCTGCCGGACGCCCGGCGCGGCGAGCGGATCGTCCTGGTCACCTCGGGCACTGGTCCGACCCGCGATGCGCTGGCGGCGGCGGCCAAGGCCAAGGGCGCGCCGGAGATCGCCATTCCCCGCGACGTGCTGCGGGTGGAGACGATTCCCCTGCTCGGCACCGGCAAGACCGACTATCCGGCCGTCAGCCGGCTGGCCGCCGAGATTCTGGCGAGCGAGACGGCCTGACGACCGGCGGGGTCAGGGGTGGCAGGCGACGTGCAGCCCCTTGCCCACCGGGAAGATGGTGGAGCCGAAGCCGGGCAGGGCGTCCACCGCCGCGATGTAGCCGGCGATCTCCTGCGGATGGGACAGGGCGTTGTCGGCCAGCAGCAGGCAATCCGGCTCCAGCTTCGGCAGCAGAAGGCGAAGCTGCTCCGGGGCGCTCCAGCGGTCGGCGTCGAAGAACACGCAGTCGAAGGGGCCGTCCAGCCCGGCCACCGTCTCCGTCGCGTCGCCGACCAGCAGGTTGACGCGGCTGGCCAGCCCGGCGCGCTCCAGGTTGGTGGCGGCCTGCGCGCTCTTGCCCGGATCGCGCTCGATGCTGGTCAGCGGTTCCGAGGCGCCGATGGCCTGCAACGCCGCGGCGAGCCACAGGGTGCTGACGCCGTTGGAGGTGCCGATCTCCAGCACCCGGCGGCGGCGCCCGCTGCGCACCAGGATGTGAAGAAGCTCAGCCGTCTCGCGCTCAAGATTCAGCATTTTGCGGGCACGGTCGCCCTCGCGCGCGTCGTTGTCGCGCCCATAGTTCTCAAGATCGCGGAGCACGCGGTCGACGGCGTCATCCAGCAGCATGATGTTGGTCCCGGTGGCGGAGAGTGGGACAAGACCCTGCGCCGATTGTGGCCGTGCGGTCAAGAGAGCGCGGTCAATGGAAAGCCCCCTCCCGCCGGGAGGCAGGAGGGGGCTTCACGGTTGGAGCGGTCACGCCGCTTGGTTGAGCTGCTCGGCGCGTTGCGGGGCGATCTTCAAGCGGGTGGCGAGGTAGGTGAGATAGGCGCGTTCCGCCTCATGCTCGCGGTCCACCGCCATCAGCGAGGCCAGATAGACCTGCTCCGCCATGTCCGGATCGGTGACGGAGCGGACCAGCGAGTCGAGCGACTGCGGCTGGGACAGTTCCTGCT